>NZ_FOCS01000007.1:0-232477 GCF_900110155.1 Methylobacterium sp. UNC300MFChir4.1
GGACAAGACCTTCGACGTCGGCATCGCCGAGCAGCACGCGGTGACGTTCGCGGGCGGTCTGGCGACCGAGGGCTACCGGCCGTTCGTGGCGATCTACTCGACGTTCCTGCAGCGGGCCTACGACCAGGTGGTGCACGACGTGGCGCTGCAGAACCTGCCCGTGCGGTTCTGCCTGGACCGGGCGGGGCTGGTCGGCGCCGACGGGGCGACGCACGCGGGCGCGTTCGACCTCGCCTACCTGTGCTGCCTGCCGAACATGACCGTGATGGCGGCCGCCGACGAGGCCGAGCTGGTGCACATGGTGGCGACCGCCCACGCGCACGACACGGGCCCGATCGCGCTGCGCTACCCGCGCGGCGAGGGTGTGGGCGTCGAGCTTCCGGAGCGGGGCGAGGCGCTGGCGATCGGCAAGGGCCGGGTGGTGCGGCGCGACGCGGAGGCGCGTGTGGCGCTGCTGTCGCTCGGCACGCGCCTGTCGGAGGCGCTGAAGGCGGCCGACACGCTGGCCGAGCAGGGCGTGGCGGTGACGGTGGCGGACGCGCGGTTCGCCAAGCCGCTGGACGAGGCGCTGATCCTGGATCTGGCGCGCGACCACGAGGTGCTGATCACGATCGAGGAGGGCTCGCGGGGCGGGTTCGGCGCGATGGTGCTGCACCTTCTGGCGGAGCGGGGCGCGCTGGACGCGGGCGGGGTGCGGGTGCGGACGATGACGCTGCCGGACGCCTACCAGGACCACGACAGCCCGGAGAAGATGTACGCCGAGGCGGGCCTGGACGCCACGACCATCGTCAAGACCGCCCTCGACACACTGCCCGAGCGGAAGGACAGCCGGTCGCGCCTGCGGCTCGCCTGACCGGGCGGGCGGGCCGCCGGAGCCCGCCCCCGAACCCCGACCGTCTTGCCGGCGCGCGCGATCCTCCGCATATCGCCGGCACGGGGTGAGGGCGCGCGGCGCCTTCCGACCCCCCGGTGAGCCTGTCGCACCGCGCCGACACGGGGACGAACGAGCGGATGACCTCCGAGAAACTGCGCCTGGGCGTCAACATCGATCACGTCGCGACCGTCCGCAACGCCCGCGGCGGCGACTATCCGGACCCGGTGCGGGCGGCCCTGCTCGCCGTCGAGGCGGGCGCCGACGGCATCACCGCGCATCTCCGCGAGGACCGGCGCCACATCCGCGACACCGACATCGCGGCGCTCAAGCGCGGCCTGTCCGTGCCGCTCAACTTCGAGATGGCCGCCACCGACGAGATGGTGGCGATCGCGCTCGACACCCGCCCGCACGCCGCCTGCCTCGTCCCGGAGAAGCGCGAGGAGCGCACCACCGAGGGCGGCCTCGACATCGTCGGCGGCCGCGCGAACCTCGCGCCGCGCATCCGCGCCCTCGCGGAGGCCGGCATCCGCGTCTCGCTGTTCGTCGAGCCCGAGCCCGCCGTCATGGACGCCGCCCGCGCCCTCGGGGCGCCCGTCGTCGAGCTGCACACCGGCAGCTACTGCGAGGCGGCGCTGGAGGACGACGACGCCCGGACCGCGCGCGAGCTCGCCCGCATCCGGCGCGCGGCGGAGCACGGGGCCGGCCTCGGCCTCGAGATCCACGCCGGCCACGGGCTGACCCTCGGCAGCGTCGGCCCGGTGGCGGCCCTGCCGCAGATCCGGGAGCTGAATATCGGCCATTCCCTGATCGCCGACGCGATCTTCGTGGGGCTCGACCGGGCGGTCCGCGACATGCGGGCCGCCATGGACCGGGCGCGGCGCCCATGATCGTCGGGATCGGCTCGGATCTCTGCGACATCCGCCGGATCGCCCGGACGCTGGAGCGGCACGGCGAGCGCTTCACCCACCGCGTCTTCACCGACGGGGAGCGGGCCCGCTGCGACCGGCGGGCCGCCCGCGCCGAGGGCTACGCGCGCCGCTTCGCCGCCAAGGAGGCCTGCGCCAAGGCGCTCGGCACCGGCCTCAGCGCCGGCGTGTTCTGGCGCGACATGGAGGTGGTGAACCTGCCCTCCGGGCAGCCGACCCTGCGGCTCGCGGGCGGCGCGGCCGAGCGGCTCGCGGAACTCCTGCCGGCGGGGCACGCGGCGCGGCTCCACGTGAGCCTCACGGACGATCCGCCGATGGCGCAAGCCTTCGTGATCATCGAGGCCTTGCCGGTCCCTGTCGCCGGTTGAGGCCGCCGTCGCGGATTAGCCTGCGGCGGTCGCGCGTTGCGGGGGGCTCGCGCATGGTCTAGACCGCCGGACACGGCGGACACGATTGCGGCGCATTCCTCGGGACAACCGCACATCAGGCCGCGCGCGGCGGGGCCGCGCCCCGCGGATCGCGGGCGTCGCACCTCAATCGAAGACGGAACGCGCGCGTGGATTACGACGGCAAGCCGCTCAGGAAACCTGCCGACACCGGCACCTGGGCCAGCATCCGCGAGACGCTGAAGGTCGGCATCCAGGCGCTGCTGATCGCCCTCGTGGTGCGGACCCTGCTGTTCCAGCCGTTCAACATCCCGTCCGGCTCGCTGGTGCCGACCCTGCTGATCGGCGACTACCTGTTCGTGTCAAAATATTCTTACGGCTATTCCAAGTACTCGCTGCCGCTTTCGGAGTACATCCCGATCCAGGCCGACGGCCGGATCTGGGGCGCGGACCCGAAGCGCGGCGATATCGCGGTGTTCAAGCTGCCCAAGGACAATTCGACCGACTACATCAAGCGCGTGATCGGCCTGCCGGGCGACAAGATCCAGATGATCGACGGCGTGCTCAACATCAACGGCAAGGCGGTCAAGCGCGAGCGGATCGCCGACTACGAGACCACCGATCCCTACGGCCAGCCGACCAAGGTGCCCCAGTACCTGGAGACCCTGCCCAACGGCGTGGTCCACCGGGTGATCGAGCGCGACGGCGACAACGGCTTCTGGGACAAGACCGAGCTGTACACGGTCCCGCCCGGTCACTTTTTCATGATGGGCGACAACCGCGACAACTCCACCGATTCGCGCGATCTCGCCAATGTCGGCTACGTGCCGTTCGCCAACCTGGTCGGGCGCGCCGAGATGATCTTCTTCTCGATCGACGAGGGTACGCCGGCCTGGCAGGTCTGGAACTGGCCGGCCCACGTGCGCTGGTCGCGCCTGTTCACGACGATCCATTGACCGGCCCGGACTTGGACGACGCCGCGCAGCCCCGGGCCAACGCCCGATCCCGGCGGGCCCACAAGCCGCGCCCGCCCCTGACCGCGCTCGAGGAGCGGATCGGGCACAGCTTCGGCGATCAGGACCTGCTCACCCGCGCGCTGACCCACACCAGCAAGGCGAGCGGCCGGGGCGGCAGCTACCAGCGCCTGGAATTCCTCGGCGACCGCGTGCTCGGGCTCGCGGTCGCCGACCGTCTCTACGGCGCCTTCCCGGAGGCCGACGAGGGCGACCTCTCCCGGCGCCTGGCCGCCCTGGTCCGGCGCGAGACCTGCGCGGCCGTGGCCGCCTCGTGGGAGGTCGGCCCGCACCTGATCCTCGGCCAGGGCGAGGTCATGGGCGGCGGCCGGCGCAACCAGACGATCCTGGCCGACGTCTGCGAGGCGATCCTGGGTGCGATCTACCTCGATGCCGGGTTCGACGCCGCCCGGGCGGTGGTCGAGGCGCATTTCCATCCCGGCGAGCCGACCGCGGCGGCGCGGGGCCGCGACGCCAAATCCGCCCTGCAGGAATGGGCCATGGGCCGCAGCCTGCCGATCCCCACCTATGAGGTGGTGGAGCGCACCGGTCCCGACCACGCGCCCCGGTTCCGCATCGCCGTGCAGGTCGAGGGCCTGGAGCCCGGTCTCGGCGACGGCACGTCGAAGCGGATCGCCGAGCAGGCCGCCGCGCGGGCGCTGATGGAGCGGGAGGGAATCGGGGCCTCCGCGGACGCGGAACCGACGGAGACAGCATGAGCGCGCACGAGCAGGACGATCACGACGCGCAGGACGGGCCCGGCATCGCGCCGGCCCGGGACCCCGCGCGCGACCCGTCCACCCTTCCCGGCACGCCCGCCGACGCCCGGGCCGGCTTCGTCGCGCTGATCGGCGTGCCGAATGCCGGCAAGTCGACCCTGCTCAACAACCTCGTCGGCACCAAGGTCTCGATCGTCTCCCGCAAGGTGCAGACGACCCGGGCCCTGGTGCGGGGCATCCTCATCGAGGGCTCGGCCCAGGTCGTGCTGGTCGACACCCCCGGCATCTTCGCGCCCAAGCGCCGCCTCGACCGCGCGATGGTCCACTCGGCCTGGAGCGGCGCGGCCGACGCCGACGCCGTCTGCCTGCTGGTCGACGCGCGCAAGGGTGTCGACGCGGAAGTCGAGGCGGTGCTCGGCCGGCTCGGCGAGGTGAGGCGCGAGAAGCTGCTGATCCTCAACAAGATCGACCTGATCCCGCGCGAGCGGCTGCTCGATCTCGCCGCCAAGCTCAACGCCGCCGCGCCCTTCGCCGAGACCTTCATGATCTCGGCGCTCAACGGCGACGGCGTCGCCGACCTGCGCCGGGCACTGGCCGCCCGCATGCCGGCGGGCCCGTGGCTGTATCCGGAGGATCAGGTCTCGGACGCGCCCCTGCGCATGCTCGCCGCCGAGATCACCCGGGAGAAGATCTACGACCGGCTGCACGAGGAGCTGCCCTACCGCTCCACGGTGGAGACCGACCAGTGGCAGATCCGGCCCGACGGCTCGGTGCGGATCGAGCAGACGATCTTCGTCGAGCGGGAGAGCCAGCGCTCGATCGTGCTCGGCAAGGGCGGCCAGACCATCCGGTCGATCGGGCAGGCGGCCCGCGTCGAGATCGCCGAGGCGGCCGACGCCAAGGTCCACCTGTTCCTGCACGTGAAGGTGCGGGAGAACTGGGCCGACGACCCGGCCCGCTACCGCGAGATGGGCCTGGAATTTCCGCGGGGCTGACGCGCCGGGCCGCGCGGGAGGCTGGGCTTCGCGGCCGGTTCCGGTATAAACGCGGTGTTCCCCCGGATGAATCGAGTCGGGCGCGGGTTTACCCCGCTCCGCCGCGGATTCGCGTTCCGGTTTCGGCACTCCAAATCCCGAATCGTCTATGCGCCACGCCGTCTACGGCCTGCCGCCGGTGGACCTCGCCGAGGTCCCGGGCGACGCCGTCCAGCTCTCCCCGTTGATCCCCGGCGCCGCGCGGCTCGAGGATCTGTCCGAGAACAGCCTCGACTCGGCCACCGTGCTGGCGCCGCCCGGAACGGTCGAGCGGCGCTACGTGCTGGCCCAGGTGCTGCGCGCCCTCGGGCCGGGCGGCCGCATGGTCGCCCTGGCGCCCAAGGATCGCGGCGGCACACGCCTCGCCAAGGAGCTGACGACCTTCGGCTGCGCGGCCGCGGACCAGCCGCGCCGGCACCATCGGATCTGCACGGCGGAGCGGCCGACGGCGCCGGCCGGCCTCGCCGAGGCGATCGACGAGGGCGGCCCGCGCCACGTCGACAACCTCGCCCTGTGCACGCAGCCCGGCATCTTCTCGTGGGACCGGCTCGATCCGGGCACGGCGCTGCTGCTCGCGAACCTTCCGCCCCTCAAGGGCCGCGGCGCCGATTTCGGCTGCGGGCTCGGGGTCCTCTCGCGGGCCGTCCTGGGCTCCGAGGCCGTGACCGCCCTGACCCTGCTGGAGATCGACCGGCGCGCCGTCGAGATGGCCCGCCGCAACGTCGCCGACCCGCGGGCGACGATTCTCTGGGCGGATATTCGGGCGTCCGGCGCCGTGCCGGATCACCTCGATTTCGTCGTCACGAACCCGCCGTTCCACGAGGGCGGGAGCGAGGATCAGGCGCTCGGCCGGGCGTTCATCGCGCGGGCCGCCGAGGCCCTGCGCCCCGGGGGGGCGCTGTGGCTCGTGGCCAACGCGCACCTGCCCTACGAGGCGAGCCTGCTCGAGGCGTTCCGGCACGTCGCGGTGGCCGTCCAGGCGAACGGCTACCGGGTCTACGAGGCCCGCCGGTGAGCGCGCCGCTTCCATGAGCGCGGCGAGATCCGTCCGCCTGGACAAGCTCCTCGCCAATCTCGGCTACGGCTCGCGCCGCGAGATCCAGGCGCTCGCCCGCGCCGGCGCGATCCGCCTCGACGGCGCGGAGCTCGCGGAGGCCGGCGACCGGATCGCCCTCGCGCCGGACCTGCCGGAGCGCCTCACGATCGACGGCGAGGCCCTGGACCCGCTCCCCGGCCTGTGCCTGATGCTGCACAAGCCGCTGGGCGTCACCTGCTCGCACAAGGAGGCGGGCCCGCTGGTCTACGGGCTACTCCCCGAGCGCTGGCGCCGCCGCGACCCGCCGCTCTCCACGGTCGGGCGCCTCGACAAGGAGACCTCGGGCCTGCTGCTGCTGACCGACGACGGGGCGCTCCTGCACCGGATCATCAGCCCGAAGGCTCAGGTGGCGAAGCGCTACCGCGTGACCCTCGACCGGCCGCTGACCGGCCGCGAGGCGGAGGTGTTCGCCGCGGGGACGCTCGTGCTGGAGGGCGAGGAGCGCCCGCTCCTGCCGGTGCGGCTCGACGTCGAGGATGCCACGCGCTGCGCGGTGACGCTGACGGAGGGCCGCTACCACCAGGTCCGCCGGATGTTCGCCGCCGTCGGCAACCACGTCGCGGCGCTGCACCGGGACCGGGTCGGCGGTCTCGCTCTGCCGGCGGACCTGCCGGCGGGGGCGTACCGGGTGATGACGGCCGACGACGTGGCGGCGGTGTTCGCGGCCGGGTGATCCGGGCTGCGCGCCTGTCAGTGCGGCGCCCGGGCGAGGGCGACGACCGCGCCGATCACAGCGAGTGTCTGGAAGCCGATCAGGCCCGCCACCCAGCGCACGATTTCGGACCGCGTATCCGCCAGCTCGGCGCGCAGATCCGCCTTCGTGACGAGATCGCCCTGCAACGCTTCCGCCATGGCATCGGCCAAGCCCTCCGCCTGTTCCGGGGAGAGCTTGGCCTTCTCCCGGAGGGTCCGGGCGAATTTCAGGGTGTCGAAGGCGACCGCCGCCATGGTTCGAACTCTCGCGAGGCGAGCCCGCGTGTTGCAAGCGGTCTGAACAAAGGCTGTGATTGAGGGCTGGCCCGCGCCGCCCCGCCGCTTCTTGCCTTCGGACCCGCCCTCTGCTAAGCGCCCGCCCATCCCACACGCGGAGCCGGCCTCATGCCTGAATGAGGCGTTTCCGGTGGTCGTCCGAACTCTCGGCCGACCGCATCCCTCCGCGGCGGATATAACCGGAGAGCACAAGAGCCATGGCCGTCGATTTCTCTATGCGTCAGCTCCTCGAGGCGGGCGCCCATTTCGGTCACCAGTCCCACCGCTGGAACCCGAAGATGCAGCCGTACATCTTCGGCACCCGCAACAACATCCACATCATCGACCTCGCCCAGACCGTGCCGGCGCTGCACCAGGCGCTGCAGGCGGTGAGCGACACCGTCGCCAAGGGCGGCCGCGTGCTGTTCGTCGGCACCAAGCGCCAGGCGGCCGACACGATCGCCGAGGCGGCCAAGCGCTCGGCCCAGTACTACGTCAACTCCCGCTGGCTGGGCGGCATGCTCACCAACTGGAAGACCATCTCGGGCTCGATCTCGCGCCTGCGCAAGGTCACCGAGACGCTGGAGACCGGCGGCCCGGGCCTGACCAAGAAGGAGCGCCTGATGCTCTCCCGTGAGAAGGAGAAGCTCGAGAAGGCGCTCGGCGGCATCAAGGACATGGGCGGCGTGCCGGACCTGCTGTTCGTGATCGACACCAACAAGGAGCAGCTGGCGATCAAGGAGGCGAACCGCCTCGGCATCCCGGTGGCCGCCATCGTCGACACCAACTGCAACCCGGACGGCATCAGCTACATCGTCCCGGCCAACGACGACGCCGGCCGCGCGATCGCGCTGTACTGTGACCTGATCGCCAAGGCCGCCATCGACGGCATCTCGCGGGCCCAGGGCTCGTCGGGCATGGATATCGGCGCCTCCGAGGAGCCGATGGCCGAGGAGCTGCCGGCGAACGACGACGCGGCCGTCACGGTCGAGTCCGACGCCCTCGACCCGGCCGACGTGGCGATGCTCGCCGAGTCGACCGAGCACTTCGAGCTGCTCGCCGCCCCGCGCGGCGCGCCGGACGACCTGACCAAGCTCAACGGCGCCGGCCCGCAGATCGTGCAGAAGCTCAACGACGCCGGCATCTACCACTACTGGCAGCTCGCCGCGATGACCCCCGAGGACGTCGCCAAGGTCGATGCCGACCTGAAGCTCAACGGCCGCATCGACCGCGACTCGTGGGTCTCGCAGGCCCGCGGCTTCGTCGAGGCCGCCGCCGCGGCCTGATCCATCGGGGCTTCGCGGCGGCACCGTCATCGGGCCGTCGCGGATCCAGGCATACCGGGCCCGGCCGCTCACCCGCGCGCCGGGCCTCTCGCATCCAGACCACACGAAAGGGACCGCCATGGCCAACATCACCGCCGCGATGGTGAAGGAGCTCCGGGAGAAGACCGGCGCCGGCATGATGGACTGCAAGGGCGCGCTCAACGAGACGCAGGGCGACATCGAGGCCGCCGTCGACTGGCTGCGCAAGAAGGGTCTCGCCAAGGCCGCCAAGAAGGCCGGCCGCGTCGCCGCCGAGGGCCTCGTCGCCGTCGAGTCCGCCGGCCGCCACGCCGCCGTGGTCGAGGTGAACTCCGAGACCGACTTCGTCGCCCGCAACGACGCCTTCCAGGCCTTCGCCCGCGAGGCCGCCAAGATCGCGCTCAACACCGACGGCACGCTCGAGGGCCTCCAGGCCGCCCATTTCCCGGGCGCCACCGAGACCGTCTCGGAGAAGCTGCAGGCCCTGATCGCCACCATCGGCGAGAACATGAACCTGCGCCGGGTCACCAAGCTCGAGGTCAAGAAGGGCGTCATCGCCTCCTACGTGCACAACCAGATCTCCGAGGGCCTCGGCAAGATCGGCGTGCTCGTGGCGCTCGAGTCCGAGGGCGACGTCGACGCGCTCTCGGCACTGGGTCGCCAGATCGCCATGCACATCGCGGCGACCAACCCGGTGGCGCTGGACGCCTCGGGCGTCGACGCCGCCACGGTGGAGCGCGAGTCGAACATCCTGCGCGAGAAGAACGCCGGCAAGCCGGACCACGTGATGGCCAAGATCGTCGAGAGCGGCCTGAAGAGCTACTACAAGGAGGTCACCCTCTTGGAGCAGCCCTTCGTGCACGACGGTTCCAAGACCGTGAGCCAGGTCCTCAAGGAGGCCGGCTCCAAGGTCGGCGGCCCCGTGACCCTGACGGGCTTCGTCCGCTACGCGCTGGGCGACGGCATCGAGAAGGAAGAGGGTCCGGACTTCGCCACCGAGGTCGCCCAGCAGGCCGGCCGCGCCTGAGACAGACCGCGAGCGCCCGGTTTGCCGGGCCTCCATCGTGAGATCAGCCCCGTCCGGCACGCGCCGGGCGGGGCTTCGCGTTTCCGGAGCCGCCCGATCGACCCGCGCCGGGTCGTGTTGCGCCGCACACCCCGCCGTGCGGCGCCGCGCTAGGGTCCGGTCATGCCTCTGAAGCCCTTCTCCTACCTCATGATCGGCGTGTTCGCCTCCGGCCTCGCCATGACCGTCTTCGGCGCCGTCGGCGTCCTCGCCGGCAGCTGAGAACGGGCGCCGGCGCTCCGGACCCGGACCGCGGCGGCGGCGCGGACGTCCTCCCCGGGCGCACGTCTCTCGCACGTCGCTCGCGCGCCGGTAGCATTTCGGCCCACGATCCCCGCCGGATCCGGGCCGGGCCCCTCGACGGCGCTCGGGCGGTTGACGTAGAAGCCTCCCCGCTCACGCGATGCGGGATGGAGCCGGGGGCCCAGATGCCGGAGACGACGCCGTTTCGCCGTATCCTCGTGAAGCTGTCGGGGGAGGCGCTCGCCGCTCCCGACGGCTACTGGTTGCATCCGCCGACGCTGGCGGCGCTCGCCGAGGACATCGCCCGCACGATCGAGTCGGGCGCGGAGATCGCCATCGTGGTGGGCGGCGGCAACATGATCCGCGGGGCGCGGATCTCCGCGGCCGGCTGGATCGACCGGGCGACCGGGGATTCGCTCGGCATGATGGCCACGGTGATGAACTCGCTGGCCATCGAGACGGCGCTCAACGCCGCGGGCGTCCAGGCGCGGACCATGTCGGCGGTGTCGATGCCGACCATCTGCGAGACCTATGCCCGCCAGCCGGCCCTGCACCACCTGGACAAGGGCCAGGTCGTCGTCCTCGCCGGCGGCACCGGCAACCCGTTCTTCACCACCGACACCGCCGCGGTGCTGCGGGCCGCCGAGCTGCGCTGCGACGCGGTCCTCAAGGCGACGCAGGTGGACGGCGTCTACTCGGCGGATCCGAAGAAGGATCCGAGCGCCACGCGCTACGACCGCATCACCCACGACGAGGCGATCGCCCGCGACCTGAAGGTGATGGACACCGCCGCCTTCGCGCTGGCCCGGGAGAGCCGCCTGTCGATCGTGGTCGGCTCGCTCCACCCGCCGAGCTCGATCGCCGCGATCCTGTCGGGCGACGCGCCCTCGACCCTCGTGGCGCCCTGACGCGCGGCACGACCGGGCCGCGACCGTTTGCGGCCCTGAAAAAATTCGTCCATTGAGGCCGCGACTGCCCGCGCCGGGCTCAAGACCACGTCAGACGTCTCGGGACGACCCTCATGGCCACACCGGAATTCGATCTCAACGACATCAAGCGCCGCATGCAGGGCGCTGTGTCCTCGCTCTCGAAGGATCTCGGCTCGCTGCGCACCGGGCGCGCCACGCCGTCGCTCCTCGACCCGATCCAGGTCGACGCCTACGGCTCGATGATGCCGATGGCCCAGGTCGCCACCGTCAGCGTGCCGGAGCCGCGGCTCCTGTCGATCTCGGTCTGGGACCGCAGCATGGTCACGGCCGTCGAGAAGGCGATCCGCGAATCCGACCTCGGCCTCAACCCGCAGACCGAGGGGCAGACCATCCGGCTCCGTATCCCCGAGATGAACGAGCAGCGCCGCAAGGAGATGGTCAAGGTCGCCCACAAGTACACCGAGGAGGCCCGCGTCGCCGTGCGCCACGTGCGCCGGGACGGCCTCGACCATCTCAAGAAGCTCCTGAAGGACAGCGCCATCTCGGAGGATGACGAGAAGCGTCAGGCCACCGACGTGCAGAAGGCGACCGACCAGTACATCGCCGAGATCGACGGCGTGCTGGCGTCCAAGGAGAAGGAGATCATGCAGGTCTGAGGCGAAGGGCAGGACGCGCGTGACTTCCGCCGCCGCACCGGCCGCGCGTCCCTCGGGACGGCGCGAGCTGTGGCTGCGCGTTGCCTCGGGCCTCGTGCTCGGCGCCGGCGTGCTGGCCGCTCTGGTCTATGGCGGCTGGCCCTTCGCGGGGATCTGGCTCGCCGCCGGCATCGTCGGCTTCGCCGAGTGGATGGTGATGAGCCGCACCGAGCCCCGCGAGGTGCTGATCGCGCTGGGCGCGGCGACGCTCGGCGCCCTGCTGCTCTGCCAGCGCGGCGGCGCCCCGACGCCGGCCTGCCTCGCGGTCCTGCTGCTCGGCGCCGCGGCCTGCGCCACGGTGGCGCGGACCGGACGGGGCCGGCTCCGCGCCTTCCTCGGCGTGCTCGGCGCGGCGGCGATCGCGGCGGTGCCGGTGGCCCTGCGCGACGACCCCGCCATCGGCCTCGTCGGGCCGGCCTGGATGTTCGCGGTGGTCTGGTCCACCGACATCGCGGCCTACTTCGCCGGCCGGAAGATCGGCGGCCCCAAGTTGATGCCCCGGGTCTCGCCCAACAAGACGTGGTCGGGCGCCCTCGGCGGCCTCGTCGGCGCGGTCGCCGCCGGGACGCTGGTCCCGGTGGTCGCCGACCTCGCCGGGATGACCCTGCCCAGCGCCGCCTCTCTCCCGGTCGTGGCGGGCGTGAGCGCGCTCGCCTCGGTGCTGAGTCAGGCCGGCGACCTGATCGAATCCGGCCTGAAGCGCCATTACGGCGTCAAGGATTCGGGCAAGATCATCCCCGGCCATGGCGGCGTCATGGACCGGCTCGACGGATTCTTCGCGGTCGCCGTGCTGGCGGCCGTCTATCTCGCCCTGCGCGGCGGCGGTCTGATCACGTGACGATGAGGGAGTTGAACCCGTGACCCAGGTCGTCACCGTCTTCGGCGCCACCGGCTCGATCGGCCGCTCCACCGCCGACCTCCTGGCGCAGCACGCCGACCGGTTCCGCGTCGGCGCCCTGGTCGGCGGCAAGGATCCCGTCGCCCTGGCCAAGGTCGCCCGCGAGCTCAACGCCTCCTTCGCGGCGCTCGCCGACGAGGCCGCCGGCCCGGCGCTGGCCGAGGCCCTGTCGGGCTCCGGCATCCCGAGCGGGGCGGGGGAGGCGGCCGTCATGGAGGCCGCCGCCCGCGACGCCGACATCGTCGTCGCCGCCGTGAGCGGGGCGGCCGGGCTGAAATCGACCCACGCCGCCCTCCGGCTCGGCCGCAAGGTCGCGCTCGCCAACAAGGAGAGCCTGGTCTGCGCCGGCGACGCCTTCATGCACGACGCCGCCCGCTACGGCGCCACGATCCTGCCGATGGATTCCGAGCACGACGCGCTGAGCCAGGCGCTGGCCGGCCGGCCGCTCGCCGACGTCCGCACCATGATGATCACGGCCTCGGGCGGCCCGTTCCGGACCTGGACCCGCGAGCGGATCGCCGCCGCCTCCGCGGCCGAGGCCGCCGCCCATCCGACCTGGTCGATGGGCATGAAGATCAACATCGATTCGGCGAGCCTGATGAACAAGGGGCTCGAGCTGATCGAGGCGCACCACCTGTTCGGCATCGAGCCCGAGCGCCTCGACGTGGTCGTGCACCCGCAATCGGTGATCCACGGCCTGGTCTACTGGCTCGACGGGGCGGTGACCGCCGAGCTGGCGCTGCCCGACATGCGCGTGCCGATCTCGCACTGCCTCGGCCTCGGCGACCGGCTGACGATCGAGCGGGGCCGGCCCCTCGACCTCGTGAAGCTCGGCTCGCTGACCTTCGAGGCCGCGGACGAGGCGCGTTTCCCGTGCCTGCGGATCGCCCGCGCGGCCCTGGCCGCCGGCGGCGCGGCGCCCACCGTGATGAACGCCGCCAACGAGATCGCGGTGGCGGCGTTCATCGCCGGCCGGATCGGCTTCTACGGGATCAGCGATCTGGTCGAGCGCGCCTGCACCCACTTCGCCGGCCAGTACCGGGCCGCGCCCGCCGACGTCGACGAGGCGCTCGCCATCGACGCCCACGTGCGGATCTGGAGCGCCGAGGCCCTGCCGGAGCTGCGCGCCGCCGGCTGAGCCGTCATTGCGAGCGCAGCGAAGCAACCCAGGGCGGCGCAACATTCTGCGAGCGTGGCGTCGCTGGACTGCTTCGCTGCGCTCGCAGAGACGTTTCCCGCCTGAGCCGCGCCTCAGCGCGCGGGGCCGTACCCGGCCAGGAACACCCGCACCGCCTCGTCGACCTGATGGCGCATCTCGGCCTCGCCGGCGATGCCGCCCGCCGCGAACAGCAGGCGGGTCAGCAGACCCGCCTGGCAGAGATGCAGGAAGTGCCGGGCCGCGAGCTCGGTGTCGGCGATCGTCAGGCGTCCCGCCTGGACCTGCGCGTCGAGGTAGCGCGAGAGGCGCTCGACGCCGCAGGCCGGACCGGCCTGGTAGTAGACCTGCCCGAAGCGCGGAAACTTCTCGCTCGCGCCGATGACCATGCGGACCAGCGAGACGTGCGCCGGCCGGCACATCTCGGTCAGGAAGCTGCTTCCGAGCCGGGTCAGGACGCCCGGCACGTCGGGATCGTCCGCGTCCAGGGTGAACAGTGCCTCGGCGAGGCTGGCCTTCTCCTGAATGGTCAGCGCCTCGAACAGGTCCTCCTTGTTCTCGAAGTAGACGTAGAGCGTGCCCTTCGAGACCCCGGCCGCCCGCGCGATCTCGCCCATGCTGGCGCCGTCGAACCCCGCCGCCAGGAACACCGTCCGCGCGCCCTCGAGGATCTGCTGCCGCTTGTCGCCCTCGTGCTGGGCCTGACCCCGCTCCAACGCCGCACCCTGAGCCATGATCCCGCTCCGCACCGTGACACCGTCACGCTTGACCGAACCGTTCGGTCAAAATAACCTGCGGCTTCGTCGGGGGCGCGTCAAGCCGTCCCTCGTTATTGACCGAACGGTTCGGTCATTGATGTCGAGGCGCTGATATGTCCCTTCGCGAGGACGCCGATCGGCCTAATTCCGGTCTCGATGCCGCTATTGAGTCCCGAATCGAGGCCGGGGACGAGGCGCGCGCCGAGCGCACGGCGCCGGCCGCGCCGGCCCCCGCCGCGGCGTCCCTGCCGACGCCCGTGCCGGTCGAGGCGCCGCCCGCCCGCAAGCGCTCCGTGAAGCGGCTCGTCCTGCTCGGACTGCTGGCGGCCGCCCTGGGCGGCGGCGCGTATCAGGGATGGCAGTGGTGGACCGTCGGGCGGTTCTTCGTCTCGACCGACGACGCCTACGTCCAGGCCGACATCTCGGTCCTGGCGGCCAAGATCCCGGGCTATCTCCAGTCGGTCCCGGTCGTGAACGGCCTCGCGGTGAAGAAGGGCGACGTCATCGCCAAGCTCGACGACGGCGACTACCGCCTCGCGCTGCAGGCGGCGCAGGACAAGCTCGCCACCCAGGAGAGCACGATCGCGCGGATCGGCCGGCAGGCCGAGGCGGCGCAAGCCCAGGTCGCCCAGGCCGCCGCGCAGCTCGACGCGACCCGCGCCGACGCCGTCCGCGCCCAGGCCGACTTCGCCCGGTCGACGCAGATGCAGGCGGATTACGTCGCCAAGTCGCGCATCGACCAGACCCGCGCCGACCGCGACCGCACCGAGGCCTCCGTGAAGGCCATGGAGGCCGGCCTCCTCGCGGCCCGCGCCAACGTGGACGTGCTCCAGGCGCAGAAGCGCGAGGCGGAGAGCCTCGCGGCGGAGCTCCGCACCGCCGTCGACCGGGCCCGGCGCGACCTCGACTTCACGGCGATCCGCGCGCCCTTCGACGGGGTGGTCGGCAATAAGGCCGTCGAGGCCGGCGCCTATGTCGGGCCCGGCACGCGGATCGCCGCGCTGGTCCCGCTCCAGAGCGTCCGGATCGACGCGAACTTCAAGGAGACCCAGGTCGAGCGCATGCGTCCCGGCCAGCCGGTGACCGTGACGGTCGACGCCTATCCGGACCGCGAGATCCACGCCGTGGTGGAATCGTTCTCGCCGGCCTCCGGCTCGGTGTTCAGCCTGCTGCCGCCCGACAACGCCACCGGCAACTTCACCAAGATCGTCCAGCGCCTGCCCGTGCGGGTGCGCGTGCCCGAGGAGGTCGCCCGCGAGGGCCTGCTGCGGCCGGGCCTGTCGGCGGTGGTCCGGGTCGATACCCGCACCGGCGCGGACCGCTCCGTCCTCGACCGCGCCTCCGCGCCGCGGCCGGTCAGCACCGCCAGCCGCTGAGACCGGCGATGGCCGCCAGTGCCGCCCTCGCGCCCGGCGCGCCGATCCGCGCCGCCGAGCCGCCCCTCGACCGCCGCCGCATGGTGGCGTTCGTCTGCATGGTCTTCGGCATGTTCATGGCGATCCTGGACATCCAGATCGTCTCGGCCTCCCTGAACGAGATCCAGGCCGGCCTCTCGGCCTCCGGCGACGAGATCCCCTGGGTCCAGACCAGCTACCTGATCGCCGAGGTCATCTCGATCCCGCTCTCCGGCACCCTGTCGCGGGTGCTCTCGACGCGCTGGATGTTCGCCATCTCGGCGGGCGGCTTCACCCTGATGAGCCTGATGTGCGCCACCTCCTCGTCGATCGGCGAGATGATCGTCTGGCGGGCGCTCCAGGGCTTCATCGGCGGCGGCATGATCCCGACCGTCTTCGCCGCGGCCTTCACGATCTTCCCGCCCTCGAAGCGGACCATCGTCTCGCCGATGATCGGCCTCGTGGCGACGCTGGCGCCGACGATCGGGCCGACGGTGGGCGGCTACCTGACCGACCTGATGTCCTGGCACTGGCTGTTCCTGATCAACGTCGTGCCGGGCATCTTCGTGACGGTCTCGACCTGGATCCTGGTCGATTTCGACGAGCCCAATTACGGCCTGATCCGGTCGTTCGACTGGGCCGGCCTCGCCTTCATGGCCGGCTTCCTCGGCTGCCTCGAATACGTGCTGGAGGAGGGGCCCAACCACGACTGGCTGCAGGACGAGGCGGTCTTCGCCTGCGCGGTCGTCTGCGGGACGTCGGCGCTGCTGTTCTTCTGGCGGGTCTTCACGGCGAAGCAGCCGATCGTCGATCTCAGGGCCTTCTCGGACCGGAACTTCGCCAGCGGCTGCGTGGCGAGCTTCGTGCTGGGCATCGGCCTCTACGGGCTGACCTACATCTATCCGGTCTACCTCGCCCGGGTGCGCGGCTACTCGGCGCTGATGATCGGCGAGACGATGTTCGTCTCCGGCCTGTGCATGTTCGCCACCGCGCCGATCGCCGGCCGGCTCTCGGGCAAGGTCGATCCCCGGATCATGATGGGGATCGGCTTCGTCGGCTTCGCATGCGGCACGTGGATCGTCACGGGCCTCACCAAGGACTGGGACTTCTACGAGCTGCTCGTGCCGCAGATCCTGCGCGGCTGCTCGCTGATGCTGTGCATGATCCCGATCAACAACATCGCGCTGGGCACGCTGCCGCCGGCGCGGATGAAGAACGCCTCAGGGCTGTTCAACCTGACCCGCAACCTCGGCGGCGCGGTCGGGCTCGCGCTGATCAACACGATCCTCAACGACCGCTGGGACCTGCACCTCGCCCGGCTCCACGAGCGCTTCACCTGGGCGAACACGGCCGCGCTGGAGCGGCTCGACGCGATGCAGCGCGGCTTCGACGCCTACGGCAGCGCCGCCTCCGACATGGCGCTGAAGGCGATGACCAACACGGTGCGGATCCAGGGCCTCGTCATGGCCTTCGAGGACGTGTTCCTGTCCCTCACCGTCCTGTTCCTCGCGATGGCCTGCGCGGTCCCCATGATCCGGCGGCCGAAGGCCGGCGCGGGCGGGGGCGGCGGCCACTGACGGGCGGTCCCCGACGGGCGGGACCGCCCCCGCGCGATCGGCCGGTGCGGAATCGGACGGCGCGTGCGACCTTCCGCGGCCGGGCCGCAGGATTGCGTTGGCGGTCGGCACCGCCGATCTGCTAGACAGGGCGGATGGCCGGCCCGAGAAGCCGGCGCCGAGACGGCCAGGATACGGCTTATGGACTTCCTCAACGCGATGGGCGGAACCGCCGGCGGTTTCTTCGGCGCCGTGATCCCGTTCCTGTTCGTGCTCACGGTCGTGGTGTTCGTGCACGAGATGGGCCACTTCCTGGTCGGGCGCTGGTGCGGGGTCGGCGTGCACGCCTTCTCGCTCGGCTTCGGTCCAGAGCTGTTCGGGTTCAACGACCGGCGCGGCACCCGCTGGAAGGTCTGCGCGATCCCGCTCGGCGGCTACGTGAAGTTCCACGGCGACGTGAACGGCGCCAGCATGCCCGATCCCGAGGCGGTCGCCCGGATGAGCCCGCACGAGCGGGCGATCAGCTTCCCGACCCAGCCCGTGTCCAAGCGCGCCGCGATCGTCGCCGCGGGCCCGGTGGCCAACTTCATCCTGGCGATCTTGCTCTTCGCGGGCGCCATCTGGCTCGGCGGCCGCTACGAGCTGCCCGCTCGGGTCTCGTCGGTGGAGCCGAACAGCGTCGCCGCCCAGGCCGGTTTCCAACCCGGCGACGTGATCACCGCGATCGACGGCGAGAAGATCGGCGACTTCAACGCCATGTACCGCACGGTGACCGGCAGCGCCGGGACGCCGCTGACCTTCACGGTCGAGCGCAACGACCAGCCCATCACCATCCAGGCGACGCCGGCCACCTTCGAGGAGAAGACGCCGTTCGGCCGCCACCGGATCGGCCGGCTCGGCATCCGCTCGCCCGCGGGCTCGGAGGCGCGGCTCGTGCAGTACGGGGCGCTCGACTCGCTCAATCTCGGCGTGAAGGAGACCTACTTCGTCGTCGAGCGCACCTTCTCGTATCTCGGCAAGCTCGTGACCGGGCGGGAATCCGCCGACCAGCTCTCGGGTCCGATCGGCATCGCCCGCGTCTCCGGCGAGGTCGCCAAGACCGGCGGCGTCGGCGGCCTGGTCGGGCTGATCGCCCTGCTCTCCGTCTCGATCGGCCTGCTCAACCTGTTCCCGGTGCCGCTGCTCGATGGCGGCCACCTGCTGTTCTACGCCTTCGAGGTGGTGCGCGGCCGCCCGCTGAGCGAGCGGGCCCAGGAGATCGGCTTCCGCATCGGCCTCGCCCTCGTGCTGATGCTGATGCTGTTCGCCGCCTGGAACGACATCCTCAACCTCGGCGCCTCCTGGCGGAACACCTGATCCGGGGCCGGCGGGGATCCCTGGATCCCCGCCGGATCGCCGCCGGATCGCCGCCGGATCTCCACCGGAAACGCTGCCCCAATCCCGCCGCGATCTCGCCCGGACACCGCCCGGATGGCGCCCCGCCGGCGCGTCGAAACGGGGTTAACGGAGCCTTCACGGGACCGTGAGCTTCGCGGAAAAGGGGCGGTCGCTCAGGCGTTTACGGCGCGTTCACCATGATCCGCGGTTTGCCCGTAAGCTGACCGCACCGTTAAGTGGCGCGAAGGCCACGACCCCCCAAAATCCCCTGACGATGGCCTCCCGCGCGTTTGCTTGGCAGGGGAATCCCGCTAAGAGCTACGCTTGGACCGAAGCCACGCTTGGACCAGGTGACGGGACGGCCGATCAACGGTCGCCCGTGACGGGCTAACCCCCGCGACCAGAACAGAAACGGGCGATTGCATGATGTCGTTGACGGGGAAGCCCCGACGTAAGTCGGTGCGGAAAACCATCGTCCTAGTCACTGCCGGTCTGGGTGTCGTCCTGAGCGGGGCTGCCCAAGCGCAGCAGATCGTCGTCCAGGGCAACCAGCGCGTCGATGCCGACACGATCCGGTCCTACGTGACCGGGACGGCGTCCGGCTCCGCCGAGGAGGCCCGCCGCAACCTGCTCGCTAGCGGGATGTTCTCCGACGTGAAGGTCGCCCAGTCGGGTGGCCGCACGGTGGTGACCGTCCGCGAGAACAACCTGATCAACCGCGTGGTCTTCGAGGGCAACAAGAAGATCGAGAAGGCCACCCTGGAAGGGGTGGTCGGGGCCAAGTCCCGCGGGCCCTACAGCGAGGCGATCATCAACGCCGACCTCGCGCGCATCCGCGACGTCTACAAGCGCTTCGGCCGCGGCACCGCCAAGGTGACCTACCGGACCGTCGACCTGCCCAACGGCCGCGTCGACGTGATCTACCAGATCGACGAGGGCGACAAGACCGGCATCCTCTCGATCAACTTCGTCGGCAACAACGCCTACTCGGAGCGGACGCTGAAGGGGCTGATGAGCTCCTCGGAGATGAACTTCCTGTCGTTCATCAAGACCTCCGACGTCTACGATCCCGACCGCATCACCAACGACCTCGACCAGGTCCGCCGCTACTACCTGAAGAACGGCTACGCCGACTTCCAGGTGGTCAGCGCCGACGCGCGCTACGTCGAGGGCGACAAGTCCGGCTACGTCATCACCATCACGGTGAGCGAGGGCGAGCAGTACCGGGTCGGCGCCGTCCAGGTGGATTCGCGCCTGCCGGGCCTCGACACCGCGAAGCTCGACAGCGACATCGCCACCTCCGTGGGCGACGTCTACAACGCCGACGACGTCGAGAAGACGCTCAACAACGTCACCCGCCAGGTCAACCGCGCCGGCTACCCGTTCGCGCAGGTCCGCCCGACCGGCCAGCGCGACCCGGCGAGCCACCAGGTCTCCCTCGGCTTCGTGGTCGAGGATGGCCCGCACGTCTACGTCGAGCGCATCAACATCCGCGGCAACACCCGCACCCGCGACTACGTCATCCGCCGCGAGCTCGATATCGCGGAGGGCGATGCCTACAACCGCGTGCTGACCGACCGCGCCGAGCGGCGCCTGAACGGCCTGGGCTTCTTCAAGAAGGTCCGCTTCTCGAACGAGCCGGGCTCGGCCCCGGACCGCGTGGTCATCAACATCGACGTCGAGGATCAGCCCACGGGTTCGTTCTCGGTGGCGGGCGGCTACTCCACCCAGGACGGCATCATCGGCGAGGTCTCGGTCTCCGAGTCGAACTTCCTCGGTCGCGGCCAGTACGTCCGCCTCGCCGGTACGGGCGGCCAGTACTCGCGCGGCGTCGACTTCTCGTTCACCGAGCCGTACTTCCTCGGCTACCGCCTCGCGGCGGGCTTCGATGCCTTCTACAAGTACTCCGACCTGACCCGGTACTCGCGCTACGAGACCACGGTGTACGGCGGTCAGCTGCGCCTCGGCCTGCCGATCACCGAGGAGTTCGGCATCACGCTGCGCTACTCGCTGTACAACACCGAGCTGAAGGTGCCGAACACCCTCAAGCGGCCGTACAACGACTGCTCGATCCCGATCCCCGGCTACACCGCCACCTACGCGGCGGGCACGATCGACCCGAACACCGGCCGCAACATCGGCGGCCAGTCGATCTACCCGAACTGCGCGTATGACGGCGAGGCCTCGATCGCCATCAAGGGCTCGCAAGGCAACACGCTGACCTCGCTGGCCGGCCTGACGCTCGCCTACTCGACCCTCGACGTGATCGGCGCGCCCCGCAACGGTCTCTACGCCGAGCTGAAGCCCGACGTCGCGGGCCTGGGCGGCGACTCCAAGTTCTTCCGCGTGACCGCCGACGCGCGGTACTACAAGGAGATCTTCGAGGACGTGGTCGGCTTCATCCGCTTCCAGGGCGGCCACATCTCGTCGCTCAACAACGACCCGCTGCGGGTGACCGACCAGTTCTTCCTCGGCCCGTCGCTGGTCCGCGGCTTCGCGCCGAACGGCATCGGTCCGCGCGACGTCGGCATCGCCGACGCCCGCTCGAACGCCATCGGCGGCTCGACCTACGTCGGCGGCACCCTCGAAGTGCAGTTCCCGCTGCCCCTCGTTCCGCGGGATCTGGGCCTGAAGGGCGCGCTCTTCGCCGATGCCGGCACGCTGTTCGGCTATCACGGCCAGCGGAACTTCAACGTGAACGGCGACGCCTTCATCAACGGCATCTCGCCGACGACCGGGAAGTGCAACTTCAACGCCTTCACGATCGGCGTGGAGCCGGAATGCGTGAACGTCCGCGACACGGCGGCGATCCGCTCCTCGATCGGCGCGTCCATCCTGTGGAACTCGCCGCTCGGCCCGATCCGGTTCGACTACGCCTACGCTCTGTCCAAGGACGAGGGTCAGAAGGTGTTCGTCCCGATCCTCGGCAAGTTCGGCCATATCGGCGCGGATCAGGTCCAGGCCTTCCGCTTCTCCGGCGGCTCGCGCTTCTGATAAAAAACACGCGCGCCGGCCGGATTCTCCCGGCCGGCGCGTTGTCGGACATGACAGATCCCGTCTTCTTCACCGCCGCCACCGGCCTCACCCTGGCCGAGATCGCGGCCGCCGCCGGCCTCGGCCTCCCCGAGGGAGCGGATCCGGATCGCCGGTTCAGCGGCGCGGCCTCCCTGGAGAGTGCCGGTCCGGACCACCTCGCCTACATGGACAATGCCCGCTACGGCGACGCCCTCGCGGCGACGCGTGCGGGCGTGTGCCTCATCTCGCCCCGCTTCGCGGCGCGCTGCCCCGCCGGAACCGTCGCCCTCGTCAGCCGCGATCCCTACCGCGCCTACGCGGCCCTGCTCGGCCGCCTGCACCCGGACGCGCTGCGTCCCGGTTCCCAGTTCGCGGTCCGCGGCGTCGCCTCCGGCGCCCACGTCCATCCCGAGGCCCGGCTCGAGGACGGGGTCACGGTCGATCCCGGCGCGGTGATCGGGCCGGGAGCCGAGATCGGCGCCGGCACGGTGATCGGGCCGAACGCCGTCATCGGGCCGGGCGTCCGGATCGGGCGCGACTGCGCGATCGGCGCGGGCACGACCCTCAGCCACGCCCTCCTCGGCAACCGGGTGATCCTGCATCCGGGGACCCGGCTCGGACAGGACGGGTTCGGCTTCGCCATGGGCGCCACCCACCTCAAGGTGCCGCAAGTCGGGCGGGTCATCGTGCAGGACGACGTCGAGATCGGTGCCAACACCACGGTCGACCGGGGCGCCTCGCGCGACACGGTGATCGGGGAGGGCACCAAGATCGACAACCTCGTGCAGATCGCCCACAACGTCGTGATCGGGCGCCACTGCGTCATCGTGTCGGGGGTCGGCATCTCGGGCTCGACCACGCTGGAGGATTACGTCGTCCTCGGCGGGCAGGTCGGCGTCGTCGGCCACCTGCGCATCGGTCGCGGCGCGCAGATCGCCGGCTCGTCCAACGTCAACCGCGACGTGCCGCCGGGCAGCCGCTGGGGCGGGACGCCCGCCAAGCCGGTGCGGGCTTGGTTCCGCGAGCTGACGACGCTCGCGCGGCTCGCGGAACGCTCGGGCAAGGAGCCCGCCGGAGACGACGCCTGACCGGGAAGGCCTTGCGCTTCCGGCGATTTCTTCCGAATAGGGCGGTCGGCGCCCCGGTGGCGGCCGGATTGCGGGCCGCCGATGGCGGCAAGTCGAGGTGCGGATTTCGATGAGTGAGGCGGCGCGCGAGACCGGCAGCGAGCTGGGCATAGCCGATATCCAGACGCTGCTGGAGCTGCTGCCGCACCGCTACCCGTTCCTGATGGTCGACCGCATCGTCGAGATCGACCGGGACGAATCCTGCGTCGGCATCAAGAACGTCACGGCCAACGAGCCGCAGTTCATGGGCCACTTCCCCGACATGCCGGTCTTCCCGGGCGTGCTCCTGATCGAGGGTATGGCGCAGACGGCGGGGGCGATCTGCTGCCGCCACATCCGGGCGGACGGGCGGAACACCAAGCAGGTGTTCTTCATGACCATCGACAAGTGCAAGTTCCGCAAGCCCGTCACCCCCGGCGACCAGGTGCGCTTCCACATGACGAAGCTGAACCAGCGCCGGACCATGTGGTGGTTCCGCGGCGAGGCCCGGGTCGACGGCACGCTGGTCGCGGAGGCCGAGATCAGCGCCATGCTGGTGACGGAGTGACCGCCCCCGTCATCCACCCGAGCGCGGTGATCGAGTCCGGCGCCCGCATCGGCGACGGGGCGCGGATCGGCCCCTTCTGCCATGTCGGGCCCGAGGTCGTGCTCGGCGCGGACTGCGAACTCATCAGCCACGTGGTCCTGGCGGGCCGCACCGCGATCGGCCCCCGCACCCGGATCTTCCCCTTCGCGTCCATCGGCCACCAGCCGCAGGACCTGAAATACCGGGGCGAGGCCTCGACCCTGACGATCGGCGCCGACTGCCTGATCCGCGAGGGCGTCACCATGAACCCGGGCACCAGCGGCGGCGGCCTGGAGACCGTGGTCGGCGACCACTGCACCTTCCTGGCCAACTCGCATGTCGGCCACGATTGCCGGGTCGGCGCCCACGTGATCTTCTCCAACAACGTCATGCTGGCGGGCCATTGCAGCGTCGGCGACTACGCGATCCTGGGCGGCGGCGCCGCCGTGATCCAGTTCGCGCGGGTCGGCGCGCACGCCTTCGTGGGCGGCCTGTCGGGCCTGGAGAACGACTGCATCCCCTACGGCATGGTGCTCGGCAACCGGGCCTACCTGTCGGGGCTCAACATCATCGGGCTGCAGCGCCGCGGCTTCGCCCGCGAGGACATCCACGCGCTGCGGCGCGCCTACCGCCTGCTCTTCGCCCCCGAGGGCACGCTGATGGAGCGGGTGGAGGACGTGGCCGCGACCTTCGAGTCCCACGCGGCGGTCGCCGAGATCCTCGACTTCATCCGCCTCGGCGGCAAGCGCTCGATCTGCACGCCGCGCGAGGTTCCGACCCCGATCAGCGCCGCCTGAGCGGCCGGGCCGTGACCGAGGCCGATCCCGCCGCCCCCGCCCCAGAGGGGGCCCTGGTCCTGATCGCGGGGGCGGGGCGCCTGCCGGAGCTCGTCGCCGAGTCGCTCCGCCGGGCGCGCCGGCCCTTCCGGGTGATCGCGCTGCGCGGCTTCACCGGACCGGCCCTGCGCGCGGGCGCCGACGCCACGGTCGACCTCCTCGATCTCGCGGCCACCCTGAAGCTGCTGCGGCTCTGGGGGCCGGCGACCGTGGTGCCGGCGGGCGGCGTCTCCCGCCCGAGCCCGGCCGCGATCCTCAACGCGGGCGCCGCCCTGCGCAACCGCGAGGCCCTGCGGGCGATCGCCGGCGGCGGGGACGACCGCCTGCTGCGGGCGGCGGTCACGCTGGTCGAGGAGGCGGGCCACCGGGTCGTCGGCGTCCACGAGGCCGCGCCGGACCTGCTCTGCCCGGACGGCCCCCTCGGGCGCCGGGCCCCGGACGCGGAGGCGGCCGCCTCGATCCGCACCGGGCGCGGCGTCCTCGACGCCCTCTCGCCCTACGACCTGGGGCAGGCGGTCGTCCTGGCCGGCGACCGGATCCTCGCCGTGGAGGGGCCGGAGGGCACGGACCGCATGCTGGCCCGGGCCCGGGCCCTGGGGCGGCGCCCCTTCGGGTTCGGCCGGGCGATGCCCGCGACCGTGCTGGTGAAGGCCCCGAAGGTCGGCCAGGACCGCCGCATCGATCTCCCGGCCGTCGGCGCCCGCACCGTGCGCAACGCGGCCCGGGCGGGCTGCGCCGGGCTCGCCCTGGAGGCCGGCGGGACCCTGGTCATCGACCGGGCGGCGACGGCCGCGGAGGCCGACCGCCTCGGCCTGTTCGTGGTCGGGTACGGGCTCGCGCCGTGACCGGCCGGCCCCGCACGATCTGGCTCGTGGCCGGCGAGGATTCCGGCGACCAGCTCGGCGCCAAGCTGATGCGCGCCCTGCGCGAGGCCGCGCCCGACACCGTCTTCGGCGGCGTCGGCGGCGAGGCCATGGCGGAGGCGGGGTTCGCGTCCCTGTTCCCCCTCGATGACGTGGCGGTGATGGGCTACCTGCCGGTCCTCGCCCGGGCCCGGACCCTGCTCCGCCGCATCCGCGAGACCGTCGAGGCGACGATCCGCGCGCGGCCCGACGTGCTGGTGATCATCGACAGCCCGGGCTTCACCCACGCGGTGGCGCGACGCGTGCGCAGGGCGGCCCCCGGCATCCCGATCATCGACTACGTGTCCCCGAGCGTCTGGGCGTGGCGGCCGTGGCGGGCGAAGGGCATGCGGCCGTTCATCGACCACGTGCTGGCCCTGCTCCCGTTCGAGCCCGACGCGCATCTGCGGCTCGGCGGCCCGCCCTGCACCTATGTCGGGCACCCGCTGATCGAGCGCCTCCCGGAACTGCGGCCCGGTGCGGCCGAGCGGGGGCGGCGCGAGGCCGTGCCCTACAGCCTCGCGGTCCTGCCGGGCTCCCGGCGGTCCGAGATCGAGCGGCTGATGCCGGTCTTCGGCGCGGCGCTGGCCCGCGTCGCCGAGGGCCTGGCGGTCGAGGCGGTCCTGCCCGCCGTGACCCGGCACAGGGCCCTGATCGAGCGGCTGTCGGCCGGGTGGCCGGTGCCGGTCCGCATCGTCACCGGCGAGGCGCCGAAATACGCGGCCTTCCGGGAGGCCCGGGCGGCGCTCGCCGCCTCCGGCACGGTCACGCTGGAGCTGGCGCTCGCGGGCGTCCCGATGGTCGTGGCCTACAAGGTCTCGCGGGCGGAGGAGTTCATCGCCCGCCGGCTGATCCAGGTCCCGAGCATCGTGCTGCCGAACCTGATCCTCGCCGAGAACGCGATGCCGGAATTCGTCCAGGCCGACTGCACCCCGGAGCGCCTCGCGGGCGCCCTGCGGCCGCTCCTGGCCGGCGGTCACGACCGCGACGTCCAGCTCGCCGCCCTCGGCCGCATCGACGGGCGGATGCGGCTCGCCGCGGCGGACACGCCGAGCCGGGCCGCGGCGCGGATCGTCCTGCGCGCGGCCGGGGGGCAGGGAGCGGATCCGGCGGCGTGACGGCGCCGCTCAGCCGGCGCGGCGGCCGCAGCGGATATAGGTCGAGGTCCCGCGGCTGCTCGACCAGGTCAGGTGCTCGCCGTCCACCTGCAGGCGGACCTGCGACGACCAGTGGCGGCCGCGATCGCTGCACTCGGCGGCCGTGACCCAGGCGCCGCCGCTCCGCCGCACGTCGTGGAACAGGCACAGCGTGCGGCCCGCGCGGGCGCGGTCCTGCGTGATCGTGGCCGGGATGTAGCCGCGGCGGCGCGAGCGCGCTCCGCAGGCCTCGGGCGTCGGGCCCCAGACACCGACATACTCGGCGGCGGGCACGGCGGCGGCCGGAGCGGTGCCCGGGGCCGGGCGGGCATTCGCCGTGGTCGCGGGCGGCGCGGCGGCACTCTGCGGGGCCGCCGGCGCCGGCGAGGCCGCCATGGCGGTCTGGCCGGGCGGCTCGGCCGGGGCGGTGAGCGGGTCGGGCTCGTCGAGCATCACGACGCGGCGCGCGGGGCGCGGCGCGGCGGACCCCGCCGCGGACGGGCTCGCTTCCGGCGGGGACGGGCGGAACGGCAGGTCCTCGGTGAGGTAGGCGGCGCTGTAGGCGAACAGGCCCACCCAGCCGAGGATGAGGAGGGTCGGCAAGGCGAAGCGACGCCAGGAGCCGGAACGCGCCCCGTCGCCCGGATCCGCCAGAACGACCGCCCCCATGGTCCGCCCCCCTCTCGTCCGCTCAGCGGCCGAAGATGCCCTTCAGGAACTGCGCCGTGCGGTTGCGCTTGCGCTTGCGCTCCAGCTCCGACGCGTCCCTGAGCCACGCCACCTGGACCACGCGCCGCTCGCCCTCGAAGGGCTCGTGGCCGTGCCAGGAATTGTCCGCCCGCAGGAACGCGAACATCGTGCCCATGGTCGGCGGGACCTCCACCGCGAAGGGCTCGTAGTTGCGGCCGTCGTAGAGCACCCGCAGGCGGCCGGCCGCCGGGGCGTCCCAGGCGTCGTTCATGTAGACGAGCAGGGTGAGCACCTTCGACGGGCCGTCGGTGTGGATCGAGCCGTATTTCAGCTGGCTGCGGCGCATGATGGTCGTCAGGCGCGGGCAGGAGACGAGGTCGATGCCGAACTTCTCGCCGAGGATCTTCGAGAAGGCGTCGCTCTCCAGCTCGTCGATCAGCGCCTTGAACCGGCCCTTCAGGGTGACCTCGTCGACCGTGAGGTAGCCGGGCTTGGCGATGTCCGGGAAGTCGCGCCGGATGTCGTCGATCGCGTCGGGATTCAGGACGTTGCTGCCGAGCGTGTAGGCGTAGGGCTCGCGGGAGACGGGCGCGGCGCGCACGGCGGAGATGTCGAGGATCGAGAGAGCGGACATCGCTGGGTCCCTTGGCTCCGGCGCCGGTCGGCCGGCACGCGGGGCGCCGGAGACGCGTGCCGGGGGGCCGGTCCAGCCGTCGTGCCGGGGTCGCCCGCGCAGGCGTCCACGACCACAAATCTACAGCTGCTTCCGGCGATCCCGGAATCTCCTAATCCGCCGATTGCGGCGGTCCGACGGCGAAAGCGGCCCGGTGGCGCATTCCGGTGACAGTCTCGGGCGGCCCGCTTGTGCAGGATGGCGCCAGACCCGCGGGCTTTCTTCCCGGGTGCGTACCGGAACCCGTGCCCGATGAGGCCGTTGGCCCTCGCTCTGCTGTTCGCCCACCTCGCCGCCGTCGCGGCCGGGGTCGAGGCCCGTGCGCAGTCGCGGCCGCCGCGCGGCTCGATGACGGCCCGCATGACCTGCTCCGAGGCGATGGCCCTGGTGAAGAACGAGGGCGACGTGATCATCGCCGCCGGAGCGGCGCCGGAGCGGTTCGTCAGCAATCCCGGCCAGTGCAGCGGCGCGGAGATCGCCGAGCTGCGCTTCGCCCCGACGCGCGACAACCCGCAATGCCCGATCGGCTACCATTGCCGCGAGCCCGGCTTCGAGGAGTGGAACTGGTAGCCGCGGTGCCCGCGTAAATCGCCGCACCGCCGGAACGTGACCAAAGTTTCACGCGACAGCGCGGGCCGAGTGCCACTATCTGGCCATCTGCCGGGGCCAAGGCCGCCGGCGGCGCCCCGGGCGGGCGCGCACGGATGGGGGATCGACGGTGGCAGCACTCAGGACCGGACTGGGCATCCAGGCCGTGCTCACGGCCCTGGCCGCGCTGATCCTGCTGGCGTTTCCCGGAATCCCGAGCCCGCCGCTCTACGTCTCCCTCGCCGGCTTCGCCATGGCGGGCATCCTGATCGCCGCGAACGGCATCTCGGCCTACCTGAAGGTCTTCGTCTCGGTCTACGGCGTCGGCTACCTGCTGCTCGCCGGATCGAAGAC
Organism: Methylobacterium sp. UNC300MFChir4.1; assembly: GCF_900110155.1. Classification (NCBI taxonomy): domain Bacteria; kingdom Pseudomonadati; phylum Pseudomonadota; class Alphaproteobacteria; order Hyphomicrobiales; family Methylobacteriaceae; genus Methylobacterium; species Methylobacterium sp. UNC300MFChir4.1. Next base: position 28,280 of record NZ_FOCS01000007.1, read on the forward strand.
GATCGCCGCCATGGGGCTGCTGCCGCCGGTGATCGCCGCGCTGCTCCCGCCGGCCTTCGCCGCGACCGGCGCGGTGGTCTTCGCCGCCATCGTGCTCGGCATCTCGCATCTCGAGCCGATCCGCGCGATCACCAACATCGCCGACCCGTACTTCGCCAATCGCGACAAGCCGACCAAGGAGATCGGCCTGTTCCGCTGGTTCGGCACCACCGAGGGCCGGATCGGCCGCAACCTCGTGGCGCTGTCGATCTTCGTGAACTTCGCCGACGTGGCGCTGACGCTGCGGTTCAACTTCTTCTACCGCGACATCTACAACTCGCTCCAGGAGTACGACGCGAACGCGTTCTGGTACCAGCTGCTCTGGGTGTTCGTGCCGCTGGCCACGCTGAACATCGCCATCGGCATGTTCGACCTGTTCGTCGATTCCTCGCTGCTCATCCGCTGGCGCACGTGGCTGACCCACAGCCTGTACGAGCGCTGGCTCGGCAACGGCACGCATTACCGGATCCCGTTCACCGACGAGGAAGCGGACAACCCGGACCAGCGCATCCAGGCCGACGTCAACAGCTTCATCGTGCAGACCACGACGCTGTCGATCCGGCTCCTCAGCCAGGCCGCGCAGCTCGTCTCGTTCATCGTGATCCTCTGGACCCTGTCGCGCGACTTCGTCGTGCCGTTCACCGACACGGTGATCCCGGGCTTCCTGGTCTGGCTGGTGATCGCCTACGCGGTGGTCGGCACGTGGCTCACCCACCTGATCGGCCGGCCGCTCATCGGCCTGGACTTCCGGCAGGAGCAGGTCGAGGCGAATTTCCGCTTCGCGCTGGCCCGGAACCGTATCTACTCCGAGCAGATCGCCCTGCTGCGCGGCGAGCGGGCGGAGGCCTCGCGGCTCTCGAGCCTGTTCCACAGCGTGATCGACAACTACGTCGGGATCATCTTCCGCCGCATCAAGCTGATCGCCTTCACGTTCAGCTACCGGCAGGCGAGCGTGATCTTCCCGATGGTGCTGGCGGCCCCGTCCTTCTTCGCCAAGAAGATCACGCTGGGCGCGCTCCAGCAGACCTCCCAGGCCTTCAGCCAGGTGCAGAGCTCGCTGTCGTTCTTCGTGGACTCGTACACGACGCTGGCCGCCTACAAGGCCAATACCATCCGTCTCGGCTCGTTCCGAAGGGCCATGACGAAGGCCGAGGCGCTGGAGGCGGCGGGCTACGGCCTCGTCCAGGGGAACGAGACCACCGGCGACGTCACCGCGCGCGGCCTCGTCCTCGCCCTGCCGAACGGGAAGCCGATCGTCACCGCCGACGCGCTGACCCTGCCGCGCGGCGGCGCGACCCTGGTCACGGGTCCCTCCGGCTCCGGCAAGTCGACCCTGTTCCGGGCAATCGCGGGGATCTGGCCGTTCGGCAAGGGCCGGGTCGACGTGCCTGCCGGGCAGTCGGCCCTGCTGCTGCCGCAGCGGCCCTACATCCCGCAGGGGACCCTGCGCGGCGCCGTGGTCTACCCGAACACCACCGACCAGTTCTCGGACGCGGCGATCCGGGACGCCCTGACGGCCGCCCAGCTCCCCCACCTCGTCGACCATCTCGACGAGAGCGACACCTGGGAGCGGCGCCTGTCGGGCGGCGAGCAGCAGCGGCTGGCCATCGCCCGCGCGCTGCTGGCCAAGCCCGAATGGCTGTTCCTCGACGAGGCGACGGCCTCCCTCGACGAGCCCTCCGAGGCCGCCCTCTACCGGATGCTGCGCGAGCAGCTCCCCGCCACGACGATCGTGTCGATCGGCCATCGCTCGACGCTGGACGCCTTCCACGACCGGCGCATCGCGCTCGAGCCGGAGAGCGGTGTCTTCGTCCCGCGGGTGCAGAGGCAGCCGCTGCCGGCGGAGTGAGGGGCTGCAACAGCTCCCACCGCTCTGCGGGGCGGGACAGCGCCCTCTCCGTCATCACGAGCGCAGCGAAGTGACCCAGGGCAGCGCGACATCCTGGAGATGTGGCGCGACCCTGGATTGCTTCGCTCCGCTCGCAAGGACGTCGGTTGCGGGGCTTACGCCTTGCGCAACTCCGCGGCGGCCCGGGCCGCCCGCTCGATCGCCGCCGGATCCGGCGTGCCGGGCTTCACCACCCAGCTGCCGCCGACGCAGAGCACGGACGGGATCGACAGCCAGTCCGGGGCGCTCAGCTCGGTGATCCCGCCCGTCGGGCAGAACCGCACCGCGCCGAACACCGCCGCGTGCGCCTTCAGCGCCTTGATCCCGCCCGCGGCCTCCGCCGGGAAGAACTTGAACCGGTCGAGCCCGTGGTCGAGGCCGCGCATGATGTCGGCCGCCGTCGCGACGCCGGGCAGGTAGGGCACGCCGTTGGCCTTGGCGGCGTCGGTCAGCGGCTCGGTGAGGCCCGGCGAGACGATGAACTCGGCCCCCGCCGCCAGGGCCTTCTCGAGATCGCGCGGGTTGAGCACCGTCCCGGCGCCCACCACCGCGCCCTCGACCCGGGTCATCTCCCGGATGACGTCGAGGGCGGCCGGGGTCCGCAGGGTGACCTCCAGGGCGGTCAGGCCGCCCTTCACCAGGGCCTCGGCGATGGGCCGCGCCTGCGCCGCGTCGTCGATCACCAGGACCGGAATGACGGGCACGGAGCGCATCAGCGCGTCGATGCTGGTCAGATCGTTCATGGTCGGCAACTCCCTCTCGGTTTCAGAGGCCGGCGGCGGCGAGCATCGCCGAGGCGCCCCGCTCCGCCGTGTCGGCCCCCTGGCGCATGAACGCGAACAGCTCCCGCCCGGTGCCCTGCGCCGGCTCCGGCGCCTCGGCCTCGGAGCGGCCCGCGAGTTCCGCCTCGTCGACCAGCACCTCCAGCAGCCCGTCGGCCGCGCTGAGGCGGACGACGTCGCCGTCGCGGATCCGCCCGATCGGGCCGCCGCCGAGCGCCTCGGGACTCAGGTGGATGGCGGCCGGCACCTTGCCGGACGCGCCCGACATCCGCCCGTCCGTCACCAGGGCGACCTTGTGGCCGCGGTCCTGCAGCACGCCCAGCGGCGGCGTGAGCTTGTGGAGCTCCGGCATGCCGTTGGCCCTCGGGCCCTGGAACCGGACCACGACCACGACGTCGCGCTCCAGCTCACCGGCCTTGAACGCCTTCAGCACCTCGTCCTGGTCGGAGAAGACCCGGGCCGGGGCCTCGATGGTGCGGCGATGCTCCTCGACGGCGCTGGTCTTGAACGTCGCCCGGCCGAGATTGCCCTTCACGAGCCGCATGCCGCCGTCGGGCTGGAACGGGTTGCCGGGCCGGCGCAGCATCGTGTCGTCGAGGCTCTCCGGCACGGCGTCCTCGAAGACCAGCTCCTCGCCGTCGAGCTTCGGGTCGCGGGCGTGGTCGCGCAGCGTCTGGCCCGACACGGTCAGGATGTCGTCGTGCAGGAGGCCCGCGTCGAGCAGGGCCGCCATCACGAAGCTCATGCCGCCCGCGGCGTGGAAGTGGTTCACGTCGCCGGCGCCGTTCGGGTAGACGCGGGCGATCAGCGGCACGGCGCTGGACAGGCGGTCGATATCCTCCCAGTCGATGACGATGCCGGCCGCGCGCGCGATGGCCGGCAGGTGGATCGCGTGGTTGGTGGATCCGCCCGTTGCGAGCAGGCCGACCGCGGCGTTGACGATCGCCTTCTCGTCGACGCAGAGGCCCAGCGGCCGGTAGTCGTTGCCGGCGCCGCCGATCTCGGTGAGCCGGTGGATCGCCGCTCGGGTCACGGCCTGGCGCAGCTTGGTGCCGGGATTGATGAAGGACGCGCCCGGCATGTGCAGGCCCATCATGTCCATCATCATCTGGTTGGAGTTGGCCGTGCCGTAGAACGTGCAGGTCCCGGCCGCGTGGTAGGAGGCGGACTCGGATTCGAGCAGCTCCGCCCGGCCGACCTTGCCCTCTGCGTAGAGCTGGCGGATCCGCTGCTTCTCCTTGTTGGCGAGACCCGACGGCATAGGCCCGGCCGGGATCAGGATCGTCGGCAGGTGGCCGAAGCGGAGCGCCCCGATCAGCAGGCCCGGCACGATCTTGTCGCAGATGCCGAGCAGCGCCGCGCCGTCGAACATGCCGTGGCTCAGCGCGACCGCGGTCGAGAGCGCGATCGTGTCCCGGGAGAACAGCGACAGCTCCATGCCGCTCTGCCCCTGCGTGACGCCGTCGCACATAGCCGGCGTGCCGCCCGCGACCTGCGCGGTGGCGCCGCGCTCCCGGGCGAACAGCTTGATCTGCTCCGGGTAGCGCCCGTACGGCTGATGGGCCGAGAGCATGTCGTTGTAGGCGGTGACGATGCCGATGTTCATCACCGTCCGCTCGTCGCGGATCGCCGCCTTGTCCTCGCCGGAGGCCGCGAAGCCGTGGGCGAGGTTGCCGCAGGCGAGCTTCCCGCGCCGGACCCCCGCCTCGCGCTCGCGGGCGATCAGGTCGAGATAGGCGCGCCGGGTCTCGCGGGAGCGCGCCACGACGCGCTCGGTGACCGCCGCGACCTCGGGATGAAGCTCGGTCATGCTCGTTCCTCCAGGCTCGGTGCCGACGGGCGCGCGGCCGGTGCCGCGAGTCGGGATCGGCCGCGCGCCCGCGTCGGTGGCCGGTATCTAAGGGGTGCGCCGCGGGATGTAACCCGGGGCGGGCGCCGGCGCTGACATGAGGTCTGCCCGCCGGCTCAGGAAACCCCAAGTCCGAGGCCGCGGTCGCTGTCGCGTTCGACCGATGCCGCCCGCATCGTCATCACGAGCGGAGCGAAGTGACCCAGGGCAGCGCGACCCTGGAGTGCTTCGCCGCGCCCGCAAAGACGGTGACCGCCCGCCTTTGCCCGGACGCCCGACGTCGCCACGCCTCGAAGCGCTCGTTCGAGGCATGCTGCAGGACGGGGGCGAACCTCGGAGACCCGGCGCGCTCCCGGACTCAGTACTCCCAGAAGATGCGCTGCAGCTCCTTGGTGTCGCTGGTCTTGGTGAGCGCCACGGCGGCGAGGATCTTGGCCTTGGCGGGATTGAGGTCGTGGGCGACCACCCAGTCGTACTTGTCGTCGGGCTGCTCGGCGTTGCGCAGGACGAAGCCGTCCGGCACCCGCGACGAGCGGATCACGATGGCGCCCTTGGAGCGGATGTCCTTGAGCTTGTCGACGAGGTAGCCGGGGACCGAGCCGTTGCCGGTGCCGGCGTTGACGATCGCCTTGGCGCCGGCCTGGAGCTCGGCGTCGTAGACGCCCGGGATCATGTTGCCCGAGCCGTAGACGATGCCGACCAGCGGCAGGCTGTCGATCTGGTCGATGTCGAACTCGGAGCTCATGTTGTGCCGCTTCGTCAGCGAGCGGAAGAAGTAGGTCTTGCCCTCGACCACCATGCCGAGCGGTCCCCACTGGCTGTAGAAGGCGCTGGGCACGATGTTGGTCCGCTTGTTCACGTCGCGGCCGCACTGGATGTAGTCGTTCATCGTCACGGTGACGCCCTGGCCGATCGCCTCCTTGCTGGCGGCGACCGTGACGGCGTCGAGCAGGTTGAGGGCGCCGTCGGCCGAGATCGCCGTGCCCGGCCGCATCGAGCCGACCACCACGATCGGCTTGTCGCTCTTCACCACGAGGTCGAGGAAGAACGCGGTCTCCTCCAGCGTGTCGGTCCCGTGCGTGACCACGACGCCGTCGACGTCGTCCTGCTTCAGGAGCTGGGACACGCGCTTGCCGAGCTGGACCAGCTGGGCGTCGGTGAAGCTCTCGGAGGCGATCTGGAAGACCTGCTCGCCGCGGACATTGGCGATGGTGTTCACCTGCGGCACGGCGGCGATCAGCTTGTCGACCGGCACCTTGGCGGCCGTGTAGGTGGCGCTGTTGGCGGCGTCGGCGCCGGCGCCCGCGATCGTCCCGCCGGTGGCGAGGATCACGACGTTCGGCTTCTTCGCCGCGGCGGCCGTGCCGGCCTCGGGCATCTCGCGCGCGACGAGGGGCGCCGCCCCGAATCCGCTGGCCAGGGCCAGGGCGAAGACCGCTCCGCGCAGGGGAAGAGCCGCGCCGCTTCGGCAGGAGAACATCGGAGATCCTCGATGGTTGACGGGAGAGCGAGTCGGACTCGACGCGGGGATGGTAGCCGCGCCCCGGCCCGAGGCAAGGATCATGCAGGGCGCCGACGTGCAGGGCGCGACGGATCGTTACGCAAGCTCGGGCGTTGATGGGGGTTGCTGTCCGCTCGGAGATAGATCCCATGCTGCATCTCGCCGGCCTGCTCGAGGAACTCGAGCGGAGCGAGCCCGCGCGGGCCGCGATGTCGATCCTCGAGACCTCCCTCGCGCGCCGCTCGACGGAGGAGCAGGGCGCGTTCTGGCGCGCCGTCGACATCTACTACGTCTCGCGGAAGGCCCCGCCGGAGGCGACCCTGCCGGGCCAACTCGGGCCGGGCGAATCCGTGGCGAGCCAGGCCGCGCCGGAGCTGGCCGCGGCGTCCTGAGCCCGGCCTCCGGATCCGATCGCGGCGCTCAGGCGCTCGCCGGCACGGCCGGCGGCATGCCGGCGCCGCTCTCGGGCTCGCTGCCCGCGCGCACCGCCTCGCGGGTCTCGGGCATCAGCGCGAAGTAGAGGACGAAGCCGAGCGCCGCGATGGCCGCCAGCGCCAGGAAGGCGGTGGAGTAACCCGCCGACACGATGATCACGCCCGCCAGCGTCGCGCTCAGGGAGGCGCCGATGCCCTGGGCCGTCGCAACGGCGCCCTGGGCCGCGTTGAACCGGCCGCCGCCGCGGGTCAGGTCGGCGACCACGATCGGGAACAGCGCGCCGTAGACGCCGGCCCCGATGCCGTCGAGGAGCTGGACGCCCACCAGCCAGAACGGGTTGTCCGACAGCGTGTACAGGACGCCGCGCAGCGCCAGGATGCCGAAGGCGGTGAGGAAGATCGGCTTGCGGCCGATCACGTCGGCCTTCGCGCCCACGAAGATCGCCACCGGCACCATCACGCACTGCGCCGCCACGATGCAGACCGCGATCAGCGAGGTCGCGTGGTCCTTGCCCGAGATGTGCGTCAGGAGCTGGCCCACCGAGGTCAGCATCGCCGCGTTGGCGAGGTGGAAGATCGCGCAGAGCACCGCGAAGATCAGCAGCGCCCGGGTCTGCAGCAGGGTGGCGAGGCCGGAGGGCTTCTCCTGAGCCTGCTCCTCCGCCTCGGTCATGCCGCGGGCGAGGTCGTTGTCGATGGCGTCGGCCGGCACCATCAGCATGGCGCCGATCGACAGCGCCGCCAGGATGCCCATCAGCCAGAACACGACCACCGGCCCGAAGAAGTAGGCGAGCCCGCCCGCCAGGGCGGCCGAGACCGCGTTGCCGGCGTGGTTGAAGCCCTCGTTCCGGCCGATCCGCTTGGCGAACATCTTCGGCCCGACGAGGCCGAGCGTGATCGCGGCCAGCGCCGGCGGGAAGATCGTCCCGGCGACGTGAGCGATCGATTGGGTGGCGGTGACGAGGTAGAAGTTCGTGATGAACGGCAGGACGAGGCAACTGGCCGTCACCGCGATGGCGCCGCCGATCACCACCGCGCGCTTGTGGTTGGTGGCGTCGATCAGCGCGCCGGCGGGCGTCTGCGCCACGAGGCCGAGGATGCCCGCGATGGTCATCACGAGACCGGTCGTGGCCTCGTTCCAGCCCTGGTCGGGGCCGCGCACGGCGATCAGGTAGATGGCGAGGTAGGGGCCGAGGCCGTCGCGCACGTCGGCGAGGAAGAAGTTGAGCGCGTCGAGGCCGCGCAGGGCCTTGGCCGAGGGTGTCCGGCCGCCGGCGCCGCGGGCGCCCGTCTCGATGCTGTTCATCCTGCCCGATCCCCCGACCGACGGACGGCGCGGCCCCGATCCGGGCCGTGCCGTCGCACGCGGGGCTCGACGCCCGCGCGCGCCATCGGTTCCCGCGCGGCGCGGGCCTCACGCGGGATGTGAACGGTTCTCCGGCCCGCACGGGCCTCAGGCCGTGTCGGTGCCGGCCGAAGCGTCGGGATTCCCGACAGCGTCTGTCGTCTCTTCCGACAGATCGGTGCCCGGCGCGCCGAGGCCGTAGCGCTCGATCTTGGCGTAGAGGAGCTGCCGCTGGATGCCGAGCCGGCGGGCGGCCCGGGCACGGTTGCCGTCGGCCTCGCGGAGCGCGGCCGCGATCATGGTCCGCTCCAGGCGAGCCACGGCCCCGGGCAGGTCGCCGGCGAGCCAGTCGGCCGCGCCGTCCTCGCCGCGGCGGTCGAGTCGCGCGGCCGGCAGATCGATGGCCTCGGCCGCGATCACGCCGCCGCGCACCAGCATGGCGGCGCGCTCCACGACGTTGCGCAGCTCGCGGACATTGCCGGGCCACTCGTAGGCGAGCAGGCGCGAGGCGGCCCCGCCGCTCAGGCGCTTGCCCGAAGGGACCAGGAAGTGCTCGGCGAGCGGCACGATGTCGGCCAGGCGCTCGCGCAGGGGCGGCAGGGTGATCGGAACGACGTTCAGCCGGTAGTACAGGTCGGCGCGGAACCCGCCCGCGGCGACGAGCGCCGGCAGGTCGCGATGCGTCGCCGCCACGAGGCGGACATCGACCCGGGCAGGGCGGCCCCCCAGCGGGGTCACGACGCCGTCCTGGATCACCCGCAGGATCTTCGCCTGCATCGCCGCCGGCATGTCGCCGATCTCGTCCAGGAACAGGGTGCCGCCCTGGGCCTCGTGGAAGGCGCCCGCGCGGTCGGCGGTCGCGGCCGCGAAGGCGCCCCGGACATGGCCGAACAGCTCGCTCTCCAGAGCCTCGGCCGGGATCGCCGCGCAGTTGACCGGGACGAACGGCCGCGCGCGCCGCCGCGAGAAGGCGTGCAGGGCCCGGGCGACCTCTTCCTTGCCGGTGCCGGTCTCGCCGTGGACCAGGATCGTGGACGCGTTGTCGGCGACGAGACCGATGGTCTTCTGGACCTTCCGCATGCCCGCGCTCGACCCGATCAGGACCGGGTGGTCCGGCGGCGGGGCGGCGCCGACGGGATCGGAGCGGGCGTCGCGCAGCATCGCGTCGAGGACGGCGGCGAGGTCGGCCCGGCCGATCGGCTTGGTCAGGTGGTCGTGCGCCCCGAGGCGCATCGCCTCGATCGTGTTGGCCGGGCTCGCGAAGGCCGTCAGGACCGTCACGGGCGGCGGCTCCGGCAGGGCCCGGATCCGTTCCAGCGTGGCCATGCCGTCGAGGTCTCCGGGCATGCGCAGGTCGAGGAGCACCGCCGCCACCGGACCCTCGCCCAGCCGCGCCAGCGCCTCCGACCCGGAGGCGACCGGGAGCGCGGTGTGCCCGAGATCGGTCACCGTCTCGGCGAGCCCGTCGCGCAGGGCTCTGTCGTCGTCGACGATCAGGATGGTTGCCATGGCAGATCCAGGACAAAGGTGGTCTCCGGCGCGCCCTCGACCAGCCTCGCCTCGCCGCGATGCGCCAGGGCGATCTCGCGCACGATCGCGAGCCCCAGACCGGTCCCGTCGGGCCGGCCGGTGACGAAGGGATCGAACAGGCTGGCGCGGATCGCCGGGTCGACCCCGGCGCCGGTGTCGGCGACGCAGAGGCGCAGCCGCAGCGCGCCGTCGACCGTCACCCGCTCGGCGCCGAGGCGGACCCGCCCGCCCGGCGGCGCGTGCTGCAGGGCGTTCAGCAGCAGGTTGTCGACGGCGCGGGCGACCTGTGCCCGGTCGAGATGCGGGTGGTCCGCGGCGGGCAGCCCGTCGGCCTCGACCGCGATCCGGACAGAGCGCGCGCGCGCCAGATCCTCGTGCAGGCCCGCGCACTCGGCCAGGAGCGGTGCCACGGGTGTGGGCATCCGGTTGAGCGGCCGCGCCTGCGTCAGGTTGAGGAGGTCGCGCAGCAGCGTGTCGACCCGGGCGATCTGGCCGAGAACGGTCTCGAGGGCGACGGCGGCGCGGTGCGGATCGCCGCTGACCAGGGCGTTCTCGGCCTTCAGCCGCATCGCCGCGATGGGGTTGCGGATCTCGTGGGCGATGCTCGCCGCCAGACGGCCGACGGCGGCGAGGCGCTCGGTCGCCACGATCCGGGCCTGGGCCTCCCGCAGCCGCCCGCCGGCGGCGTTGAGGGCGTCGACCAGCCGGTCGAGCTCGCGCTCGCCGGTGCGGTCGAGATGGGGCAGGTCCTGGCCGTCCGGACGCGGCGCGGCAAGCGCGGCCTCGAGCCGGGCGATCCGCCCCGAGAACCCGTACAGGAACCAGCTCAGGAACGCGGCCGATCCGAGTACCGTGGCGGCGAGGAAGCCCAGGCCCGCGAGGAAGCGCGTGTAGGTGGGGCCGTCATTCACGTGCGCGCGCGTCATCGACCACGCGGTCAGGCCGGCCTCCGGCCCGTGCAGCGGGCAGGCCTGGAGCATGAGAACCTGGGTCCGGCTCGGCCGCCGCTCCGAGGCCGCGTGGTCGACCCGCAGGGCCTGCGCGTTCAGCGCCGCGATGGCGTCGCGCTCGGCTGCCGGAAAGTCGGTCTTCGGCCCGGATCCCTCGTAGGTCGGATAGGCGTAAGCCACCGACCCGCGCGCGGCGCTCCAGATTCCGCCCTCGAGGCCCGGGAAGCGCGCCAGAGCGGCCGAGACGGTGCCGACGAGGTCGGCCTCCCCGACGCCCCTCCCGCGCGCACGCACGAGGGCGGCGTACCGGTCGATGATGTCGCGGCAGGCCCGCCCGACCGCGAGATCGGCTTGCGCCACCTGGACGCCCGTCGACTGGTCGTAGACGCCGAGCATCAGGTAGGCGGTGGCGGCCGCGGAGGCGACCAGCAGGACCCAGAGCGCGAGCAGCCGGGCGCGCAGGCTGTAGGCCGTCACGGCGGTGTTCGACCCGGCATGGCGGTGGCTCCTGCGGCGGCGTCGCGCGCCCGGACCCCGTTCCTAAGCCATTGTCCGGTCCCCGACCACGCGGAGACTGCGCGGGTCCCACGGTGACGGGGCGACGCGCGCGAACGGTCCCGGGTCGGGCCCGGGACCGCCGGGAGCGGGGCGCCGCGTCCGGCACCCCGCTCGGACGTACGATCGATCAGTCGTCGGCGCGCGCGCTCACTTGCGGTTCGTGATGAGGCTGTCGACGTTCTTGTTGGCTTCCTTATTCTCCTTCCGCTGCATCACCACTTCGTGCTTGGTGTCCTTCATCGACATCTCGTCACGCTTGCCCTGGGGCATCTCCTTCGGGGCCGCCAGGGCCGGCGTGACCGACCAGAGACAGGCCAGGCAAAGAGCAGCGCGCGCCGTAGTCTTGAACATGATGCCTCCTCCACTCAATCGACATTGCAGGACGTCTTGGCGATGCCGCCGGTTCCTCATGCGCGGATCACGGGCGTGCGATCCGTCGCGCGGAGGGTCTCGTCTCAGGGCTGGCCCGACGGGTTGATCGGCAGGGCGTCGCTTCCGAGCTGCACGCAGGTCAGCATCGCCACGTAGGACGGGGTGCCGCCGATCTGGCTCTCCGTCGCGCAGGTCCGGCGCTCGGCCACGTCGAACGTCGCCCAGCGCTTGATCAGGGTGCGCCGGGCGGCGGCCTCGTCGGACAGGCAGCCGCGGTAGCTCGCCCGGTCGACGGCGGTCGATCCCGCCCGGTGCTCCGGCGCGCAGATCGCCCGGATGTGGAAGTCCGGAACCCCCGCCGTCCGGGCGGAGGCCGCCAGGGTCCCGCCGAGGAGCAGTTCGAGTCCCAGGATGGTCGAGATCCAGAATCGCCGCACGCGACCCTCCCTCCTGTGCGCCGACCGGGCCGCGCCCGAGATCCGTCAGGCGCGGCCGTCGTCGGCGTTCGGTCACTTGCTGGTCTTGGCACCCGCCGTCGTGCCGGTGGCCTGCGGCGCGCCCTTGTCGGCCGTGGCGGCGGCCGCCTTCTGGGGCACCGCGATCGCGTCGATCACGTCGAAGCGCATGTTGTCCTGGGCCGTCTTCAGGGCGGCGTTGGCCTCGTAATACTTGCCCTGGTTGATCAGCGTCGCGGCCTGATCGACGTCGGCGATGGTCTTGTTCAGGGGCAGGACCGCCATGGTGAAGTTGACGTCGACATGGGCGAGCTTGAGCTTCTCCAGGGCCCCCTTCTGGTCGCCCTGAGCGAGGTTCTTGTTCGCCTCGGTCACCGCGGAGGCCTTGGCGGGCGTGGCCACGAAGTCGTCGCCGAGAGTCAGCTGCGCGTCGACCGGGACCCAGGCCACCTGCTCCTTGGAGGCCGTCTTGGTATCGGCCTTGGTGTCGGCCTTGGCGCTCGGCGCAGTCGCCTTGTGGGCGGCCATGTCGGCCGGGGACTTGAGGTCGGCCTCGGCCTTGGTGAAGATCGCGTCGTCGGTCTTGGCCTTGGCGAAAGCGGCCTGCGCCTTGGCGATCATGTCCTTGGCCTGGCCGGGATTGGCCTCGAAGATCGCGAGGCGGGTGAGCTGGAGATCCCTGAAGCCCTGTGCGCCGTCCTTCGAGAGCTTGCCGACATCCTTGTCGACCGCCGCCTGGCTCGCGCTGATCTGCGTGCCGTTGGTCTGGACGGCCTGCTCCGCCGCGTAGGCAGTTCCACCGAGGATTGTGGTGAGCACGAGAGCCGCAGCCATAGATTTGCGATAGGACATAGTAATATCTCCCTCTAGTGCCGGAGATAAGGCCTTCATCTGCATTGGCCTCATTCATTCCGTGTTCAGATAATAGATCAGCCGCCATTTGGTCGCATGACCGGAAGATTAAAGAACGGCAATGCGCCGCCGGGCGTGGCGGGTCTCAGCGCGGCAGGAAGCGGCCGGCGCGCGCGTCGAGCAGCGCCACCAGCGCCGGCGCCATGAAGTCGTGCACGTCGGGGATGTCGAGGCAGACGAGGCGGGTCCCGCGCAGGGCGGCCCCGAAGCGGCGCATCAGCTTGCGCCGGTGCGCGCGCTCCATGACGACGACGATCTCCGCCCAGGCGAGATGATCGGCGTCCACCGGCTCGTCGGCGTCGGGCGACACCCCCGCGCTGGCGGTCTCGATGCCGGGCAGCCGCGCGAAGATCTGTTCCGCGGTCGGGCTGCGGGCGCGCGCCCGGCCGCAGACGAACAGGATCCTCACGCGCTCTCCGCGAGGTCGGCTTGCCGCTCGAACAGGGCGCGGTACGCCCCGTTCGGGCGGCGCAGCAGGGCGGCGTGGGGCCCGTCCTCGACGATGCGACCGCGGTCGAAGACGAGGATCCGGTCGAGGGCCCGCACCGTGGACAGGCGGTGGGCGATGACGATGGCGGTTCGCCCGCGCATCAGCCGCGCCATGGCCTCCTGCACCAGCGCTTCCGACTCGGAATCCAGGCTCGAGGTCGCCTCGTCGAGGATCAGGATCGGCGCGTCCGCCAGGAAGGCGCGGGCGAGCGCCACCCGCTGGCGCTCGCCGCCCGACAGCTTGACCCCGCGCTCGCCCACCAGCGTCGCGTAGCCCTTCGGCAGCCGCGCGATGAAGTCGTGCGCGTTGGCGAGTCGCGCCGCCCGCTCGATCTCCTGCGCCGAGGCGCCGGGCCGGGCGTAGGCGATGTTCTCGGCCAGGGAGCGGTGGAACAGCACCGGCTCCTGGGGCACGATGGCGACCTGCGCGCGCAGGCTCGCCTGGCTCGCCGACGCCACGTCCTGCCCGTCGATCGTCACGCGCCCGCCCGACACGTCGTAGAGCCGCTGGATCAGCTTGACGAAGGTCGTCTTGCCGGAGCCCGAGCGCCCGACCAGCCCGACGCGCTGGCCGGCCGGAATCGTCACGGTCAGCCCGTCGTAGAGGGGCCGCGTGTGGTCGCCGTAGTGGAAGCGCACGGTCTCGAACCGGATCGCCCCGCCCGCGACCGCGAGCGGGACCGCGCCGGGCCGGTCGGCGACGCCGACGGGTTCGGCCTCCAGGGCGACCAGCTCCTCCATCTCGTTGATGGCCCGCTGCAGGTGGTTGATGTGGCCGCCGATGTCGCGGAGGTAGCCGTGCACCACGAAGGTCGCGGTCAGGACGTAGGCGACGTCACCCGGGCTCGCCCGCTCCCGCCACCACAGCCACAGGGCGATGGCGACGATGGCGGTGCGCAGGACGAGCAGCAGCCCGAGCTGGCCGGTGCCGCCCCAGGTGACGATCATCCACGTGCGCCGGGTCCGCCGCTGCCACTTCGCCAGCAGGCGGCCGAGCCGCGCCTCCTCCCGCGCCTCGGCGCCGAAGGCCTTGACGACGGCGTTGTTGCCGATCGCGTCGCTCAGCGCGCCGCCGAGGCGGGTGTCGAGGGCGTTCGAGAGCGCGGCCGCGGGCGCGATGACGCGGGTCGCGAGCAGCGCGGTCGCGCCGACATAGGCGCCCGCGCCGATCGCGACCGTCGCGCCGAGGGCCGGCCAGTGCAGGCCGAGGACCAGGGCCGTGCCCACGAGGACGACGAGCGCGGGCAGGAGCGACAGCAGCAGCGTGTCGTTGAGCCCGTCGATCGCCCACATGCCGCGGGAGATCTTCCGGACGGTGGAGCCCGAGAAGGTGTTGGCGTGCCACTCGGTCGAGAAGCGCTGGACCCGGGCGAAGCCGTTGCCGACGATGTCGCTCATGGTGCGCAGGGAGAGCGGCACCACGAGGCTCCAGGCGACGTGCCGCAGCAGCGCCGTGGCGAGGCCGAGCCCGGTCATCGCCAGGAAGGCCGGCCAGGCCGCGTCCAGCGCCGCGCGTCGGTCGCTCCCGGAGAGCGCGTCGACCAAGCGGCCCGCGAAGAGCGGCAGCAGCACCTCCGCCAGGGTGGCGAGCGTGATCGCGCCGGTGAGACCAGCGACGAGGGGCCAGCGCCTGCGCCAGCTGCGGACGACGAAGGCCAGGACGCGACGGACCGCGTCCGCCTTCCGGGGAGACGACAGAGACATGCGAGTGCCCGACGCGGGCGAGCGTCGGCTCCGGGTGACGCCGCGTCCCATCGCGAACGATGCGCGCCGGCGAGATCAGGCAGGATCGGGTTCAGAGACGCCGGGCGGCAGGGCCGGGCGAGAGTGGGAAGCGGCTAGCCGACCCGCGCGGGGGCGCCGACGAGTCCTGCTCGGAGGGTGGCAAACACAGCGATCATGCAGCTCCCTCCCTGGTGCGAGCGCGACAGGAGCACGAGGCTAGGAGAGCCCGAACTGATTCGCAACGACCATCGCGAAGCTTCGGCCAGTCGCGACGGCCGATCCATGCACCCGGGTCAACCCTGCGGAGCCTGGGGAACGGTCACGCTTCGTTGAAAAGCTGACGCAACGCGGTGTAAACACTTCGCTGCAAACTGGGCCGTTGTGCGGCGCCTCGGTTGCGCGCCTCTCTCGGATCGCTGTCGCGGATCCGTACTTGGAGACCGACGGTGTCGCACTCCCTGGTGAACCGGGACGCGCTCGAGGAACTCACGGCCGTGATCGGCACGGAAAAGCTCGTCCGCATCCTCGATCGGTTCGTCGTCAGCCTGACCACCGCCTTCGAGGGACCGGATCGCGCGAACGATGATTACGGCCGCGAGGCGCACACGCTGGTCTCGATGTCCGGCATGCTCGGCTGCGCCGAACTGTCCCGGGCCTGCCGCGGCCTCGAGGAATCGGCCCTGGCGGGCGACGATCTGACCCGTTCGCTGGTCGACCTGAGGACCCTGCGCGACCGGACCGTCGCGGCCCTGCGGGACCTGCAGGCGGAGACTCGGCTGAGCGCCTAGGGCCGCGCGGCCGCATCGCGATCAGGCGACCATCACCGCGTCGAGGGGCGCCTCGAAGGTCAGCACCGCGCCCTCGCGCGGGTAGCTCATGTGGGCGGTCCCGCCGAAGCTGTGGGCGAGGCTGCGGGCGATGAGCCGCGTGCCGAACCCCGTGCGGGTCGGCGGCGTGACCGGCGGTCCGCCGCTCTCCTCCCAGCGGAACCGGAGGGTCTGGCCGCCCTCTGCCTCGGCCACGTTCCACGTGATGCAGACCCAGCCGGCGGCCACCGACAGCGCGCCGTACTTGGCCGCGTTGGTTCCGAGCTCGTGCAGCATCAGCGCCAGGGTCATGCCGTGGCGCGGTCCGAGCGTCAGCTCGGGACCGGCGATGCGGAACCGGCCCGCGACGCCGTCCCCGTGGAGCGACACGGCGCCCTCGACCAGACCACTCAGGGAGGCCCGGGTGAACGAGCCCTGGAGCAGCACGTCGTGCGCCTTCGCGAGCGCCAGGAGCCGCGCGGCCAGCGCCTCGCCGGCTGCCTCCAGCGACGGCGCGTTGCGCATGGTCTGCGTCGCGACGGCCTGAACCATGGCCATGGTGTTCTTCATCCGATGGGCGAGTTCCTGCATCAGCAGCGTCTGGCGCGCCTCGGACAGCTTCTGGTCGGTGATGTCGCGCGACACCGCCAGGATCCGCTCGGGCCGGTCCGGCGCCGCGCCGATCGGCGTGACGGCCACGTCCCACCAGCGGAGCGCGCCGCCGGATTCCGACTGGGCCTGGAACCGGCTCGGGCGGCCGATCCGGGCCCGATCGAGCGCCTCGGCCACCGCCTCCCGGTCCTCGGGGCGCGTCCAGGCGTCGATCCAGGGCCGGCCGATGGCGTCCGCCTCGTCCCCGGCGGCGGACAGGGCCGGACCGTCCTCGCTGGCGGTGATCAGGCGCCCGTCGCGGTCCAGCAGTTCCAGGTAATCGTTCGGGGCCTGCGGCAGGCCGATCGCGCGCGCGCGGCCGGAGGGGCGCGGCCTCGCCTCGAGCCCGAGTCCGGCCGGTTCGCGGGGCGACGGTCCGCGGGGCGCCTCGACCCGCTCGGCCGCCATGCGACCGGCTTCGACGCGGCTCGCCGTCTCGATGATTCGGCCGAGCCGCCGGCTCCGCTGCCGCTCCCAGTCGGCCTGGGCGGTCGCCTGGCTGAGCAGGCTGCGCAGGCGGATGTTCTCCGCCTCGAGCGTCTCGACGCGGCGCTCCGCCCCGTCGATCCGCGGCCGTACGATGTCCACTTCCATCGCCCGCCCCCCTCGTCATCCCGACGGGGCGCCCGTGCGCGGCGCGCCGCCGGAGCTCCCCGACCGCGCGGCGCGGCAACGGATGTCGATGGCAGGGCCGCACCGGCGGTTCAGACCGCTTCTGGTGCCGGTTCCCCGCCCGCAGCCGAGCGAATCGTTGGATGTCTCACGCTAGCATGGCGCGCAGGATAATCAAATCAGCTCGGTATTCGCCTGCGGATGAAAACTTATGTTGGAGCCCTGTGCGGGCGCGAAGACGGTTACTTGTTTCGCATCAGCAGCACGAGCCAGCCGATCCCGAGGATAAAAATTATCAATCCGATCGAGACGAAGACGGGCGTGCCGAGATCGATGAGGCGGGGCGCGAGCTGCGTGGCGAAGGCCGCCACCACCAGGGCCACGGCGACCCGCGCGGCCGCACGCTCGATGCCGCGGGTGACCTTGTCGAGGCCCTTCACCTCGATCTCGACGGTGACGCGGCCCTGCTTCAGCCGCACCAGCATCAGGTGGATCAGGGTCGGCAGCTCCGAGGCGGCGCCGTAGAGGCCGACGCCCAGGGCCTCGGCCTTCTGCTTGAGGGCGGAGAGCGAGAACTGCGTCTGCATGCTCGCCCGGACCGTGGGACCGGCGGCGGCGAACAGGTCGAAATTCGGGTCGAGGTGGCGCATCACGCCGTCGGCGGTGACCAGTCCCTTGAACAGGATGGCGAGGTCGGTCGGCATCGCGAGGTCGTTCTCGCGGGCCATGTTCATGAAGTCGGTCAGCACCAGCCCGAGATTCAGCGGGATCGACGAGTGGCTCTCCACGAAGGACTGGGCCGAGACCTGGAGGCGGGTGAGGTCCGGGTTGCTGGTGCCGGTCCAGTCGAGGAGCACGGCCATGAGGCCGTCGGCGTCCTGCTTGAGCATGGCGCCGATCAGCACGAGCAGCTGCGAGCGCCGCCGCTGCGACAGCCGCCCGATGATGCCGAAATCGATGAAGCCGATCTTGTTGCCGGGCAGGGCCAGCATGTTGCCGGGATGCGGGTCGGCGTGGAACACGCCCTCGATCAGCGCCATCTGCAGGAACGCGTCGGTTCCCTTCTGGGCGAGCAGCTTCTTGTCGATGCCCGCCGCGCGGAGGGCCGCCTCGTCGTTGGGCGGGATGCCGTGGATGAAGTCCTGCACCAGCACCCGCTCGGAGCAGTACTCCCAGTGGATCTTCGGGAAGACGATGTCGTCGCGGTCCTCGAAGATCTGGGCCAGCAGCTCGCAGTTGCGCGCCTCGTTGAGCAGGTCGAGCTCGCCGTTGAGGCCCTCCGCGAGGTGGCGCATCTGCTCCCGCGGCTGGTAGCGGGCCATGTCGGGCCACTCGTTCTCGACGATGCGGGCACCGTGGGCCATGAGGCGCAGATCCGCCTCGATGATCTTGCGCAGGTTCGGCCGCAGCACCTTGACGATGACGTCCTCGCCCGAGTGCAGCCGCGCCCGGTAGACCTGGGCGATCGACGCCGAGGCGATCGGGTTGGTGTCGAACTCGGCGAACACCTCCATGGGCGAGGCGCCGAGATCGAGCTCGAGCTGCGGGCCGATCTGCTCCCACGTCACCGGCACGACCTGGCTGTGGAGCTTCTGCAACTCCTCGGTCCAGGCCGGCGACAGGAGGTCCGGCCGGCTCGCCAGCACCTGCCCGAACTTGATGAAGGTCGGCCCGAGCGCCTCGATCGCCCGGCGCAGCCGCTCCGGCTCGGACAGGCGCGTGACGTCGACCCGGGGCTGGCGGCGCGGCAGGAGCGGCAGGTAGCGCAGGCCGAGCCGGTCCACGACGCGGGTGACGCCGAAGCCGATGAGGATCGTCGCGATCTCCGACAGCCGCTGGCGGTCGCGGGCGGCAACGAAGGCTGTCTTCAGCATGAATGGAGCGATCCGGTCGGACGGGATTGGGCGTCCGGACAGCACGAGCATAAGGACTTTTTTGCGGTCGCGAACCCCGGTTTCGCGGAGGCGGTGGCAACAAGACCGCCGCAGACCCGTTCGGCCACCAGTATCGAGGCGGGCTCGACTCCTACGTCAGTGCCCGTTCCCAGTCCTGTCGCCCGTGCAGCACGCGCAGGATGAGGACGGCGGACCCGTCCACGACGTAGACGATCACGTGGGCTCGATAGGGATGTAGCCGCACGGGCGGCGTAAATTCGCGCCGCTCGCGCGCCATCTGCGGCGTTGCGGCCAGCATGCGGAAGGCGTCGAACAGGCCGTCCTGGTAACGCTCGGCCTGGGTCACACCGAAGCGTAGCGCCCCCGTCACATAGGCCTCGGCGATGTCCTCATCGGCCCGAGGCGTCGTCCGGAAGGTCATGGTTCCGGACGGGCCGCCAATCGCGTCCGCCCGAGCTGGCGGATATCCTGCTCCGACCGGTCGCTGACGCCGCTCGCCAGCCCCTCGTCGATCAGCCGCTGCAGATCGCCGAGCTTAGCCAAGCGCTCCTGGTCGCGCCGGATCAGGTCGCGCACGTAGTCGCTGGCATTGGCGTAGCGGCCGGTATCGGCCTGCGCCTCGACCCAGGCCTTCATGGCTTCGGGCAGCGAGACGTTCATGCTGGCCACGGGGCACCTCCGCCCGCTGGATGACGATCTTTGGCAGAGATTGTCAAAGATCGGCGGGCTCCGTGCAAGCGCGACGGTACGGCCAGACGACTGGGCCGTCAGTAGGCCGGCTCCAGCCCGCTGGTCCGGTAGGCCTGGGCCGCCTGCGGCGTCGTCAGCCCGGCGAGGAACCGGGCCGCGCCGTCCCGGTCCGCCGCGCCGCGCAGGATCGCCGCCGCGAAGGTCGTCATCTCCTGCACCGGGTCGGGGAGGGGGCCGACCACCTCGATGCCGGGCACGACCATCAGCTCGCTGATCTGCTGGACGGCGATGTCGGCCTCCCCGGAGACCAGCTTCTCGGCCGTGAAGCCCTGCGGGATGATCGTCGCCCGGGCGTTCACCGCGTCGGCGAGGCCGAGCCGCGGCAGCAGGCCGGCGAAGTAGATCCCGCTGGCGCCGGTCCGCGAGTAGGCCACCGACCGCGCCTCCACCAGGGTGCGCTTCAGCGCCTCGACGGTCGCGATGTCCGGATGCGGCGCGCCGGCCTTGACGGCGATGCCGTAGCGCGAGCGCACCACGTCGACCCGGCTCTCGGGCTCGACGCGGTCCTCGGCGACGAGCCGATCCATGGCGTCCGACAGGACGAGCACCGCGTCGGCGGTCTCGCCCTCGGCGAGGGTCTTCATGATGACGGTGGTCGGCGCCCAGTGGATCGCCGGCCGGCCCCCAGCGGCCTCGAAGGCCGGGACGACGTGGGCGTCGAAGGCGCCGCGCACCACCAGGGCGCATTTGAGGCGTGTCTCGGGTCGCTCGTTCGGCATCGTGTGTCCAGTCTCTCGTCTCGGGAGGAGCGGTCGGGCGGCCGCGCCGAAGAAGCGGTCCGTCACCGCGGCGGTGCGGCGCGGGAATAGTCGATCGCCGTGAACCCGCCGCCCTGGTAGCGCTCCACCACCTGGTTGCCGCTGGTCTTCCCCTCCAGCGCTGCCGCGTGGGCATCGGCGCTGTCCTGCGGCGTCCAGCCGATGAAGGTGCGACCGTCCTTCCGCCACCAGGTCATGCGGCTGTTGTTCGAGGCGCCCCAGATCACCACCGAGCCCGTCGGGCCGAGGTCCGGGGCCAGGGTGGCGCGGGTGATCAGCCGGGTCAGGTCGGCGTAGGACAGCCACGTGGCCAGCATCCGCGCGTCGGTCGGCTCCGGGAAGCACGAGCCGATCCGCAGGAAGACGCTCTCGACCCCGTGCTTGTCGCGGTAGAGGCCGCCCATCAGCTCACCGTAGGCCTTGGACAGGCCGTAATAGCCGTCGGGCGCGAGGCCGCAATCGTCGTCCAGCACCTCGGACCGCGGGTGGAAGCCGATCGCGTGGTTCGACGAGGCGAAGATCATCCGGGCGCCCTCGCGCCGGGCCGCCTCGTAGGCGTGGTAGAGGCCGCGGATGTTCGGGCCGATCACGGTCTCGAACGGGTGCTCCACCGAGATCCCCCCGAAATGGAGGATCGTGCCGCAGCCCTCCGCCAGCCGGAGGATCGCCGGCCCGTCCTCCAGGTCGGCGACCTGGAACCGCGCCCCCTCGGGCAGCGGGTCGGGGAAGGGGACGCGGTCCGTGAGCCGGAGCGTCCAGCCCTGCGCGCCGAGCGCGCGGGTCAGGACGCGCCCGAGGGCGCCGGAGGCTCCGGTCAGGAGGACGGGTTTGGGCGGGACGGTCTCGGCGCTCATGGGACGCTGCTCCAGATTCCGGCGAACTTGATCGGACAGCCTCGGTCAGACGGGCTTGGCCGCGGCGAGGGGGCCGGCTTCCGCCGGGTTGCGCGGCCGCCGCACGAAGATCGCCATCGCGACGACGCCGGCCGCCGCGATCAGGGCGGCGATCACGAAGGCGCTGGCGTAGCCCCCGAGATACTGCACGGCCAGTCCCGTGGCAGTCGGCCCGATGATGCCCGAGATGTTGCTCAGGAGGTGGATGAAGCCGCTGACGCCGCCGACCCGGGCCTCGGGCACCAGCTCGTGGATCGTCGCCCAGCAGGATTGCACCGAGCTGGTCAGCATCAGCACGGCGAGCGCGATCAGCGCGACCGCCATGGCGGTGCTGGTCGCGGCGTTGACCATGATCAGGGCCACCCCCGCGATGGCGAGCGGCACGATCGTGGTGATCTTCCGCGCGGCGAGCTTGTCGCCCATGCGCGTGTAGACGAAGTCCGCCACCACGCCCCCGCCGACATAGCCGACGAAGCCGCAGGCCCACGGGATCGACGCGACCAGCGCCATCTCCTTCACCGGCATGTGCAGCGCGTCGGTGAGGTAGCTCGGGAGCCACGAGAGGAAGATGTAGAGGGTGTAGTTCACCGCGAACATGCCGAGCCCGAGCGACAGGGTGCTCGGCAGGAACAGGTACTCCTTCAGCGAGCGGGCATGGTCTGAGGGCGCGAGGTGCGTGACCGCCCGGCTGCGCTCCACGAGGGCGATCTCCTCCGGATGGACCCGCGGATTGTCCTGCGGCCGGTCGGTCATGAGCATCCGCCACGCCACGACCCACAGCAGGCCGACGGCGCCGATGGCCACGAACGCCACGCGCCAGCCGTACTGGATCGCCAGCAGGCCGACGACCGGCGCCGCGATGGCGCTGCCCACCGTCTGGCCCGAGAAGGTGAAGCCGATGGTCCGGGCGGTCTCCTCGCGGGGGAACCACGTGGTGATGGTGCGGTTCGTGGTGGAGTTCATCGGCCCCTCGGCGAAGCCGAACAGGGCGCGGACGATGAACATCTGGGCGAAGCCGGTCACCGCCCCTGTGAGCATGCACAGGACCGACCAGGAGGCCGCCGCCCAGCTGTAGACGCTGCGCGGCCCGTAACGGTCGGCGAGCTGCCCGCCCACGAAGGCGAACAGCGCGTAACCGAAGAAGAACGTGCTGAAGATCACCCCCAGCTCAGAGGGCGACAGGTTCAGGTCCTGCTTGACGAAGGGCGCGGCGACGCCGAGCGCCGCTCGGTCCATGTAGTTGATGATACCGGCGATGAACAGCAGGAACGCGATCAGGAACCTGTAACGCTTGGCGAACATGGGCATCCTCCAGAATATTTATGATTTTCTTTTCTTGTTTGCTTGGTGCGGCCCGGCGGCCAGAGGTCACGGCTCGACCGCCGCCGGTTCCGCCTCTCTTGCCCCTTCGAGGGGCATGGTCGGGCCCGCGCGCGGCGCGGGCCTGAACGCGTCGGCGCCTCCTACAGGAACGCGATCGTGCAGGGACTGAGGCTCGGGCGCGAACCCGTCCGGGTCAGGTCTCCGGTCTCGGGATCGATGGCGAAGGCGACGAGGCAGTCGCCCTGCTCGTTGGCGACGAGCAGGCGGTCCCCGTCCGGTGCCAGGACCATGAAGCGCGGGTCGCGGCCGCCGGAGGACGTCCAGCCCGCGGGCTCGAGGCGCCCGGCCGGGTCCGCCCGGAACCGCGCGATCCCGTCCTGTCCGCGGTTCGACGTGTAGACGAATCGTCCGTCGGGCGTGACCGCGATGGCCGCGGCGGTGCTCGCGCCGAAGAAGTCCGGCGGCAGGGTCGAGACGAGGTGCAGGGGCGTCAGCGCTCCGGCGTCCGCGTCCCACCGGCAGGTGGCGACGCTCGAGTCGAGCTCGTTGACCAGGAAGGCGAGGGGCTCGTGCGGGTGGAACGCGATGTGGCGCGGGCCGGCGCCGGGACGCATCGCGGTTTCCGAGACGATGGCGAGCCGCTCACCCGCGAGCTTCAGGACGAAGACGCGGTCGAGGCCCTTGTCGGGGACGATGACGTGGCGACCGTCGGGCGACAGGACCACGTGGTGCGGGTGGGCGCAGGCCTGCTCGGTTCGGTGCGGGCCCGGCTCGCCCGGGAGCGGCAGCACTTGGCACGCGGGCTCCAAGCCGCCATCGGCGCGCACCGGCATGAGGGCGACCGATCCGCTGGCGTAGTTGGCCACGATCAGGAACCGACCCCCGGGGTCGAGGGCCTGGTGCACGCTGTTGGTGCCGCCGGTGGCGGCGCTGCCGAGGCCACGCAGGGTGCCGTCGGGCTCCAGCGCGAAGGCGCTCGCCGCCTCGCCGTCGCCCTGGACCGTGTAGAGGATCGCGCGCGCCGGGTCGGTCACCAGGAAGGACGGGTTCGTCAGGTTCTCGACCCGGCCGAGGTGCGTCCAGTCGCCGAGGTCGCGACCGGTCCGATAGATGTCGATGCCCCGGCCGCGCGCCCGGCGCCGCTCGGTGGTGAAGCAGCCCACGAAGGCGAGGCCGCGGGGGGCGGGGTCGGTCATGCGGAGCATCCGGATCGGGGACGGGGCTGCGGGGGCAGCCGGCGGGATCGACGGTGCGGGGATGCCGGTCGCCCGGGCGCGGCGGCCCCGGCGCCCCGGGCGGCTGTCCCGCTGCCGCTCGCCGGCGCGCCGCGCGTGTCCGGGAAGCCGATCATGGTCGATCCTCCCGCCATCGGCTCAGGCCCGCCGCGGGGTGCGGCGCAGGAAGTCGGGATTGAGTTCGGACAGGCGGTTCACCCCGATCAGCGCCATGTCGCGGTTGAGTTCCTCCTTGAGGATCCGCATCGCGTGCTCGACCCCCGCGGCGCCGCCGAGCGCCGCGGCGAACATGAAGGGCCGTCCGAGCAGGACGAAGTCGGCGCCCAGCGCCAGCGCCTTCATCACGTCGGTGCCCCGGCGGATGCCGCTGTCGACGATGATCTTCAGCCCGCCCTTCCGGGCGGCGATCTCCGGCAGCACGTCGAGGGGGGCGACGGCGTAGTCGAGCTGGCGGCCGCCGTGAGTCGAGAGGATCACGCCGTCGGCGCCGCAATCCCGCGCGATGTCGACGTCCTCCGGCGCCAGCAAGCCCTTCACCAGCAGGTTGCCGGACCAGCGCTTGCGGATCGCCTCCAGGTTCTTCCACGAGAGCTGGTCGCGGGCGATGGTGTTGCGCACCGCGCCCTGGGACATCATCGGCGGCCCGCGCTCGGCCTCGGTGTTCTCGAAGTGCGGGGCCCCGTGCTTGAGGAAGGTCCGGGCGACGGTTCCGAGCAGCCAGCGCGGGTGGGTGGCGCTCTGCCACGCCACCTTCGGCGTGACCTTGATCGGCATGGAGAAGCCGCTGCGGATGTTGTGCTCGCGGTTGCCGAGGGTCGGCGTGTCGGCGGTGACCACGAAGGTCCGGTAGCCGGTGGCCTCGACCCGGTCGAGGAGGCGGTCGATCCGGGTCTGGTCGCCCGGCAGGTAGCCCTGGAACCAGGCCTGCGGATTCCGGGCGTGGACGTCCTCCAGCCTGATCAGCGAGGAGGCGCTCAGGCACATCGGCAGGTTCATCCGCCGGGCCGCCTCGGCGAGCACGAGGTCGCCCCGGTAGGCGATGAAGGCGGCCCCGCCCAGCGGCCCGATCCCGAACGGCGCCGCGTAGCTCTGGCCGAACAGCGTGGTGGCGGTGTCCCGCGCCGAGGTGTCCCGCATCAGGCGAGGGACGAGGGCGTAGTCGGCGTAGGCGCCACGGCTCTGCGCCAGGGCCGAGCCGGTCTCGACCCCGCCGGAGACGTACTGGAAGATCATCGGCGGCAGGAGCTTGCGGGCGTGCCGCTCGAAATCGTCGAGGGCCAGCAGGTCGCGGAACCGGTAGGGCGTGACCGCGTCGCTGCGCTTCAGGCTGGTGACGATGGCCTGCGGGGCCGCGATGCCCGGCGCCGCGGCGTCCGCGCCGCCGACGGTCGGCGCGGCGCGCTCTGGGGCTCCCAGTCCGGAGGCCGGCCGGTCGAGCGTCGCCATCGGATCCTCCTGTGGGCCGCCCGATCGAGCGGCTTCTTGAAAGCGCTTTCAGATAGCCAGCGCCCGGGTAGGGTGTCAATATACTGCCGGTTCGGCCCGCTTCTGCTGGTCGGGCATCGCCGCGTCGCGTATCCGGGGCCGACGCGCTGCCGCGCGGGGCCGTTCGGGAGAGGGATCGATCTCAGTGCTGGACCTGCCGGAGGAGATCCTCGAGCCGTCGACGCGCAGCCCGGTGGCCCGGGACGTCGCCCGCCGCGCCGGCGTCTCGACCGCGACGGTGTCCCGGGTGCTGAACGGCTCCGCCGGCGTCCGGGCCGACAAGCGCGCGGCGGTGATGCGGGCCGCGCAGGATCTCGGTTTCGTCGCCAACGGGGCGGCCCGGGCGCTCTCGACGCGCCGCTTCATGGCCGTCGGCGCCGTCGTGCCGAACATCGAGAATGAGGCCTTCGTGCGCGTCCTGTCGAGCTTCCAGGACCGGCTGCGGCAGGCGGGCTACACCCTGGTGGCGGCCAATGCCGGCTACGACCTGGAGGACGAGCTCCGCGAGGCGACCTTCCTGCTGGAGCGCGGCGTCGACGGACTGATGCTGGTCGGCGACATCCACCACCCGGACCTCCACGCCCGGATCGCCCGCGCCGGCATCCCGATGGTGCAGACCTTCAGTCTGTCCCGCGAGCGCCCCTGCGTGGGCTTCGACAACGCTGCCTCGGCGGCCCGGGCGGCCAACTACCTGATGGATCTCGGCCATCGCCGGATCGGGGTGATCTCGGGCCTGCGCAAGGACAACGACCGCGGCGGCGCCCGGGTGACGGGCATCGCGGCGGCGCTCGCGGCCCGCGGCCTGCGGCTCGCCCCGGAGCACGACATTGAGATCTCCTACGGGATCGGCGGCGGCCGCGACGGGTTCCGCCAGATGCTGGCCGGCGGCCCGCCGCCGACCGCGATCATCTGCGGCACCGACCAGATCGCCTTCGGGGCGATGATCGAGGCGCGGGCAAGGGGGCTCTCCATTCCCGGCGACCTGTCGGTGATCGGCCACAACGATTCCGACTTCGCGCCCTTCCTCGACCCGGCGCTGACGACGATCCGCATCCACTCCGCCGAGATCGGCCACGCCGCCGGTGACCACCTGATCGCCCGGATCCAGGGGCGGCCGATGGTCCGCCTCACCGAGATCGACGCCGAGCTGATCCTGCGCGCCAGCACGGCTCCGCCGCGGTGTGCCGACGTCTGACCTGCGCTATCTTGCCACCCATTTGAAATCGCTTACAACATGCGGACCGGCCCCGTCCGGCGCCGTAGCCTCTCCGGAACACAGCATGGCTCCCCGCATCGTCCTCCTGCACGCGACGCCGGTCGCCATGGCGCCGATCCAGGCCGCCTTCGCCGAGCGCTGGCCGGAGGCCGAGACCGTCAACCTGCTCGACGACGGCCTGTCCCTCGATCGGGCGAAGGAGCCGGGCGCGATCTCGGAGGCGATGATCGAGCGCTTCGTGCGGTTCGGCCGCTACGGCCACGACATGGGCGCCGACGGCATCCTGATCACCTGCTCGGCCTTCGGTCCGGCCATCGACCGGCTGATCGAGACCGTGCCGGTGCCGGTGCTCAAGCCCAACGAGGCGATGTTCCGCGCGGCGATCGCGCAGGGCGCGCGCATCGGCATGCTGGCGACCTTCGGCCCCTCGGTCGGCACGATGACGGACGAGTTCGAGGAGTTCGTCGCCGAGTCCGGGCGCCCGGCGAGTCTGCGGACGGTCCTGGTGGACGACGCGATGGCGCGGCTGCGCGCCGGCGACGCCGAGACCCACAACCGGCTGATCGCCGAGCGGGCGCCGGACCTGCGCGACTGCGACGCGATCATGCTCGCGCATTTCTCCACCTCGCGCGCGGCCGAGGCCGTGCGGAAGGCCGTCGACGTCCCGGTGCTGACCGCGCCCCACGCGGCGGTGAATCGGATGCGGGCGATGATCGAGACCGGCGGGAGCGCCTGACCCATGAAGCTCGGTGCCTACAAGGATCGTCTCAGCGGCCATTGCGGCTTCCTGTTCACGGAGCTGCCGCTGGCCGAGCGCTTCGCGGCCGCGGCCCGTGCCGGGTTCCGCGCGGTCGAGCATCCCAACCTGTTCGCGACGCCGGCCCGGGAGGTCGCGGGCTGGCTGGAGCGGGCGGGCGTGCCGCTGGTCCAGACCGGCTTCCCGGCAGGAGACGCCGCCAAGGGCGAGAAGGGCTTCGCGGCGCTGCCCGACCGGATCGATTACTTCCGCTCCACGATCGAGCCGACCCTGGACTACGTCGCGCAGCTCGGCTGCCGGATGGTCCACCCGATGGCGGGCGTCCGGCCCGCGGGAGCCGAGCGGGCGCGGCTCTGGGACACCTATCTCGACAACCTCGCCTTCGCGGCCGACGCCGCCGGCGCGCGCGGCATGACGGTGATCGTCGAGCCGATCGGTCCCGGCTCGATCGCCGACTACGCGATCGACGACCCGCTGCTGGCGGTCGAGGCGATCCGGGCGATCGGCCGCGACAACGTCAAGCTGCTGTTCGACGCCTATCACTGCGTGTGCCTCGGCCATGACCCGGCGGCGCTGATCCGCGCGCACGCGCCGCTCATCGCCCATGTCCAGATCGCCGACGATCCCGGGCGGCACGAGCCGGGGACCGGCACGATCGCCTTCGACCCGATCTTCGCCGCCTTGGAGGAGGTCGGCTATCCCGGCTTCGTCGGCTGCGAGTACCATCCCGCGGCCGGCACCGAGGCGGGGCTCGGCTGGATGCGGGCGGCAGCGGCGTAGCGCCGGGGCCTCAGAACCGGGCGGCGACGCCGCCGATGATCGTGCGGGGCTGTCCCGGCGTCGCGTAGCGGTTCTGGAACGCGCGGTCGTAGAACGTCGCGTCGAACACGTTGTCGACGTTGAGGTAGATCCGCACGCCCGGCGCGATCTGGTAGTACGAGATCAGGTTGACCAGCGTGTATTGCGGCAGGTTGAAGGTCGCGAGCGCCGTCCCCGCGGCGCGCCGGCCGACGAAGTCGAGGCCGCCGCCCAGGCCGAGCCCCTTCAGGTCGCCGCTCTGGAACTCGTAGACGGTCTGGAACGCGAGGCTGTTGGCGGGCACGTTGGCGATGCGCGTGCCGACCGGCAGAGTGTTGTCGCGGGCGACGGCCGCGTCGACGCGCGTGTAGGTCCCGATCACGCGCCAGCCCGGGGCCAGGTAGCCGGCGGCGGTCAGGTCGAAGCCGC
Source organism: Methylobacterium sp. UNC300MFChir4.1 (assembly GCF_900110155.1). Taxonomy (NCBI): domain Bacteria; kingdom Pseudomonadati; phylum Pseudomonadota; class Alphaproteobacteria; order Hyphomicrobiales; family Methylobacteriaceae; genus Methylobacterium; species Methylobacterium sp. UNC300MFChir4.1. The sequence goes on from NZ_FOCS01000007.1 coordinate 56,717, forward strand.
GGCTGCGGACCGTGCCGGTGGCCACGCTGAAGTTCGGGTCGACCGGATCGGTGCTCAGGACGTTGGAGCGCCGGATCTCGAACAGGGCGGCGGTGGCGTCGAGGCGCCCATCGAGCAGGCTGACCTTCGCGCCGGCCTCGTAGCCCTCACCCTCCTCGAACGCGAAGGGCCGGCCGCTGCGATCCGTGCCGATATTGGGCCGGAACGAGCGCGCGTAGTTGCCGTAGAGCGCGACCGTGTCGGTCAGGTCGTAGAGCAGGCCGAAGCGCGGCGTCGCCACCAGACCCTGGAGGCTGGTGGTGCTCTTCGTGAGGTTGTTCGTCGAGACCAGCCCGAGGTCCTCGACCCGGACGCCCAGGAGGGCGTGGAGGCGGGGCGTGAGGTCGATCTGGTCCTGCACGTAGCCGGCGTAGCTCTCGGTCTTCTGCAGGAAGTTCGTGACCCGCGCGGTGATCGGCGGCAGCGGCTGGCCGTAGCGCGGCGCCAGCAGGTCGAGGAGGAACGGGTTCGTCGCGACGTTCGAGCGGTTGAACACCTCCCGGTAGCGGTAGCTGTCGTATTCCAGCCCGAGCAGGAGCGTGTGGCGGAACGGGCCGGTCTCGAACTTGCCCGCGAGATTCGCCTGCAGGTCGAGGTCGGACCACGTCAGGTCCCGCCATTCCAGGGTCCGCCGCTGGGTCCGGCCATCCGGCAGCAGGCCGATGGCGCCGACGCCGTAGCCCGACAGGTTCCCGCCGAGCACCTGGGCGCCGACGTTCAGCACCCAGTCCTGGTCGAACCGGTGCTCGACGCGCAGCTGGCCGAGGGCGTTGTCGACATGGGCCGGCGGCAGGCCCGGCTCGCCGATGAAGCGGCTGCGCGGCAGGGCGCGCACGTTGCCCCCCAGCGGGACGATGCCGCGGTCGAAGGTCTGCGCCGTGCTGACGAAGTCGCCCTCCAGGGTGACGGTCGTGTCCGTCGTCGGCTTCCAGGCGATGGCCGGGGCGAGGGCGTAGCGGTCGCTGGTGACGAAGTCCCGGAAGCTGCCGTTGTCCTCGACAGCGCCGGTGACGCGGGCCAGCACCTGCCCGCTCTCGTCGAGGGCGCCGGTGGCGTCGAAGGTGCTCCGCTTGGCGCCGAAGCTGCCGTACTGCGTGCCGACCGTGAGGGAGCGCGCCGCCAGCGGCTGCTTGGTCACGATGTTGAAGGTGCCGCCGGGATCGCCGCGGCCGTACAGGAAGGCCGAGGGGCCCTTGAGGACCTCGATGCGCTCGATGGAGACGATGTCGGGGCTGTTGGGGTAGCCGCGGTTGATCGGGAACCCGTTGCGGTAATACTCGCCGGTCGCCACGCCGCGGATCGTGAACTCGGTCAGGCCGAGACCGCCGAAATTGTTGCCGCGGCCGACGCCCGCGAGGTCGAGGGCGCTGTCGATCCGCGTCGCCGCCGCGTCCTCCAGCACCTCCTGCGGCACCGCCACGATGGTCTGCGGCACCTCGCGGACGGGCGTGTCGGTCCGCGTGGCGCTCACCGCCCGCGTGGCCCGGTAACCGTCGATGCGGGACGTCCCGTCGCCGGTCCCCGCCACCGACAGCTCCTCCAGCTGGACTTCCTGGGAACTGTCAACGGCAAGTTGAGCCCAGCCTGGAGACGGGAGCAATACCGGAGCGAGGAAGAGGGAGATTCTGGCTGCGCGCCCGGAAACGCCGCGCGAAGCCCGCGTGCAAGACCTTGCACAGTTACGCCGTACCACGATGTCGACCATTCTGTTTCGAGTGGCGCCAGATACGGTGCGGAAACATTCACGGTCAAGCTTGATCGCCGGCGGAGCCTCCAGGCTAGATTTTGAATAACTACAATCTGATCGGGATCGACGGTGCGCCCGCACGAAGCGCGCGAAGACGCCGTCGTCGCCGGTTCGAGCGGTGAGGGAAGGGGAGGTCGCTCCGGCGCACGGGCTCTCAACACGCCGGGTCGCGGGGCATCTGCACAGACGACGCCTCTCGCGTCGTCCGAGCGATCTTCACCGATTCGCGCGCCGCCCAGACAGGTCGGAGCGGGACCTGTTCCCGGTCAGGCGCCGCCGAGCAGCCGCGCCCGGCGCTCGAGGACCGTGGGCCAGACCTCGGGATTGACGAGCCGCGGCGGCGTCTCGCCCCGGAGCAGGCGGACGATCTGCTCGGCCCCCCAGGCGGCCACGTTGCGCCGCGCCTCGTGGGTGACGCCGGCGGTGTGGTAGGTCGCCACCACGGTGTCGAGCTGCAGCAGGGCCGCGTCGAGGGACGGCGGTTCCGGCGACCAGACATCGAGGCCAGCCCCGGCGAGATGGCCGGCGGTGAGCGCGGCGGCGAGCGCCGCCTCGTCGTGGACCCCGCCCCGGGCGGTGGTGATGAACAGCGCCCCCGGCTTCATCGCCGCGAAGGACTCGGCGTCGAAGCTGCCCCGGGTGGTGTCGTCGAGGGGGCAGTGCAGAGACACGATGTCGGACTCGGCGAGCAGCCACGCCCGGTCCACCGGCTCCGCGCCGCGGGCCCGGATCTCCGCGTCCGGGAGGAGGGGATCGTGGGCGAGGACCCGCATGTCGAAGCCGCGGGCCAGCTTGGCGACCTCCCGGCCGGTATGACCGATCCCGATGAGGCCCAGGGTCGCGCCGCCGATCTCGTGGCCCATCAGCGATTCGCGGGTGAAGCCGCGCGCGGTCCGGAGCAGGCGGTCGGAGACGCAGATCTTGCGCGAGACGGCGAGCATCAGGCCGATCGCCAGTTCCGCCACCGAGCGGGCATTGCCGCCCACTTGGTTCACCACCGCGACGCCGGCCCGGGTGCAGGCGGTGGCGTCCACCGTGTCGAAGCCCGCGCCGGCCGACGAGACCGCGAGCAGGTTCGGGCATTCGGCGAGCAGCGCGTCGGTCACGTGCCAGCGGCGCGGCAGCTCGTCCCGCGCCGGCGAGACGTGGAGGACGTGGGCCCGCGCCAGCAGCGCCGCGAGCGCGTCCTCCGGTCCCTGCAGGTCGCCGACCTGCAGGTCGATGTCGGGCTCGGCCCCCAGGCGCGCGTCGAAGACCGGATTGATCCAGACGTTGAATCGGCAGACGCGCTTGGGGGCCGACACCCGGTTCAGCCCTTCACCACCGCGTCGATCGCGTCGATGACGTGGTCGATGTTGTGGGTGTTGACGGCGGCGACGCAGATCCGGCCCGTCTCCAGGGCGTAGACCTCGTGGTCCTCGCGCAGGCGGGTGGCCTCGGCAGGGCTCAGGCCCGTGTAGGAGAACATGCCCTTCTGCGCCTTGATGGCGTCGAAGCCGCGCTCCGGGTGGCGCTGCTGCAGGCTGTCGGCCATCCGCTCGCGCATGGCGCGGATCCGGTCGCGCATCTCGCCGAGTTCCCGCTCCCAGTCGGCGCGCAGCTCCGGGTCGGTGAGCACGATCTCGACGATCGCCGCGCCGTGGGTGTGCGGGTTCGAGTAGCTCGCCCGCACCAGCCGCTTGGCGAAGGCCTCGACCTTGGCCTTCGCGGCCGGGTTCTCGGCCACGATGGTGAGCGCGCCGACGCGCTCGCCGTAGAGCGAGAACGACTTCGAGAACGAGGAGGCGACCAGGAATTCCTGGCTGGACTCGGCGAACAGGCGCACCGGCTCGGCGTCGGCGTCGAGCCCGTTGCCGAAGCCCTGGTAGGCGATGTCGAGGAACGGGATCAGGCCGCGCTCGGCCATCAAGGGCACGAGGTCCCGCCACTCGTCGAGGCCGAGATCGGCGCCGGTCGGGTTGTGGCAGCAGGCGTGCAGCACCACGATCGAGCCCTTCGGCAGATCCTGGAGATAGGCCTTCATGGCCGGGTAGTCGGCGCCGCCGGTCTCGGCCGAGAAGTAGGGATAGTCGACCACGGTGAAGCCGGCCTGGCCGAACAGCGCCTTGTGATTCTCCCAGCTCGGGTTGCTCACCGCCACGGTGGCGTTCGGGTAGAGCTTGGCCAGCAGGTCGGCGCCGGTCTTCAGCGCGCCGGTGCCGCCGATGCTCTGGAGCGTCGCGGCCCGGTTCTGGGACAGGATCGGCGCGCCCTTGCCGAACAGGAGTTCCTGGACCGCGTCGCGGAACGGCTTGGTGCCCTCGATCGGCCGGTAGGTCTTCGGCAGGCCCTTCTCGATCCAGCGCTTCTCGGCGGTCTGCACGGCGCGCAGGCGCGGCACCTTGCCGTCCGCGTCCGTGTACACGCCGACCACGAGGTTGAGCTTCTTGGGGCTCGGGTCGGCGTTGAAGGCCTCGAACAGGCGCATGATCGGGTCGAGCGGCGCGTCCTGGATGCCGGCGAACAGCGAGGTCATGATCGTCAATCGTCCCAGAGGGTCTCGGCCGGCGACGCGCGGAGGGGCGCCGGCACGCCCGGCGACGGGCCGGGCCGACGCCCTTATTCCGCACATCGCGCCCGCCCGCCAGCGCTTCCGCGCGCATCAGCATCCCGATCCGCTCAACGATCTGCGCGACGCTGCGCCCGACGATAGGCCGGGCGTTCCCTGTCCGGTGCCCTTCCGGTCGGGGCGCCGACGGTCCTAGAGTGCCGCCATGATCCGTCGCCTCGTCCCGTTCCTCGCCCTTCTCCTCGCCGCCGCCCCGGCCGTCGCGCAGGCACCGGTGCGGATCGGCCTGTCGGCGCCGCTGACCGGTCCGGATTCCGCCTTCGGCCAGGGGCTCCGGCAGGGCGCCGAGCAGGCGGTGGCCGATCTCAACCGCGTCGCGGGCGGCCGCCCGCGCTGGGTCCTCGTCCCGGCCGACGACGGCGGCGACGCGCGGCAGGCCGTCGCCGTCGCGAAGAAGTTCGCCGCCGACGGCGTGCGCCTCGTCGTCGGACCGCTCGAATCCGGGGCGGTCGCGGCCGCGGCGCCCGTCTACGAGGAGGCGGGCGCGGTCATGGTCGCGCCCGCGGCATCCTACGGGCCGCTGACCGGCCGGGGCCTCTGGAACCTGTTCCGCCTCGGACCGAGCGACGCCCAGCAGGGTCGGGCGGCCGGGGCCTACCTGGCGAAGGCCTTCGCGGGACGCCGGGTCGGGATCCTCAGCGACCGCTCGACCTTCGGCCGCGGCCTCGCCGACGCGGTGGCGGCGCGGCTGAAGGAGGCCGGCACGCCGGAGGTGATGTTCGACGGCTTCCCCCGGGGCAACCGCGACCTCGCGGACCTCGTCGCGCGGCTGAAGGCGGCGCGCCTCGACGCGGTGTATTTCGGCGGCCTCGCGCCCGAGGCCGTGACCCTGCTCCGCGCCATGCGCGAGGCCGGCCTCGGCGCGACCCTGGTGGCGAGCGACGGCATCCTCGACCCCGCCTTCGCCGCCGCGGCCGACGGGGAGGGGACGGTCATGACCCTGGTTCCCGATCCGCCGCGCCTGCCCGAGATCCGCGGCGCCCGCCCGGCGCCGCGCTCCCCCGAGGCGGAGAGCGTCGCGGCCAATGCCTACGCGGCCGTGGAGCTCCTGGCGCAGGCGACCGAGCGCGCCCGCGCCGCCGACCCGAGGACCGGCCGCATCGCGGACGGCCACAAGGTGGCCGAGGCCGTGCGGACGGGGCCGTCCCGGACGCTGCTCGGATCGGTGGCCTTCGACCCGCGAGGCGACCGCGCCGGAGCACCGATCGCCCTGCGGATCTGGCGCCGGACGCCGGACGGTCGCCTCGACTACGCCGGCAACGACGCCGAGCCCTGAGAGCCGGCAAATCGTGTCGATGACGGAACGTGTTCGGTGTCCGTGACTTGCCGCCGGTTCCCGCGGGGACTACATGCGGGCGGTGCTGCTGAGCTGGCGCGGGCGGTCCCCCGGATCGGATCCGCGCCCTGCGGCGTTTCCCGAGCTCGATGACAGCCGAACACGCATTGCCGGAACGCCTGCTGCCGGACGGTCCGACTGGAGAAGGTGCATGGCGAAAGAAGAATTGATGCAGTTCGATGGTCTCGTGATCGAGATCCTGCCGGATGCGCGCTACCGCGTGCAGCTCGACCAGGGCCACGAGATCGTGGCCTACACGGCCGGCAAGATGAAGAAGAACCGCATCAAGACGCTGGCGGGCGACCGGGTGACGGTCGAGATGTCGCCCTACGACCTCGAGAAGGGCCGCCTCGTGTTCCGCCACAAGGACGAGCGCTCGTCCGGACCCCGCCCGCCGGTGCGCGGCGGTCAGTTCCGCCGCCGTTGACGACCGGGCGCGCGCGCCGGGCTTCCCCGGCCGCGCCCGCCTACCTGCTCTTGACCGTCACGGCGCTGCTCTGGGCCGGCAACGCCGTCACCAGCCGCTGGGCGCCCGGTCACGTGTCGCCCCAGGTCATCACGACGCTCCGATGGGCGGTCGCCTGCCTGGTGCTTATGCCCTTCGCCGCGCGCCGGCTCGCCGCCGCGTGGCCGCTCCTGCGGCCGCACTGGCTGCGCATCCTGCTGATGGGCGGCCTCGGCTACACGGCCTTCAACTGCCTGTTCTACGCGGCCGGTGTGCATACCGGCGCGATCAACCTCGCCCTGTTCCAGGGGGCGATCCCCGTGCTGGTGATCGTCCTGAACCGGGTGGCCTACCGGGTGCCGGTCACGCCGGGGCAGGTCCTGGGCGTGGCGCTGACCCTGGTCGGCGCCGGCCTCGCCGCCACGCACGGCGACCTGTCGGTGCTCACGACCCTCGCGTTCAACCGCGGCGACGTGCTCGTCTTCGGCGCCTGCCTGCTCTACGCGGGCTACACGATCTTCCTGCCGACGCGCCCGAAGGTGCCGGCCCTGGTGTTCTTCGCCGCGATGGCGGTCGCGGCCTTCGTCACCTCGCTGCCGCCGCTCGCCGTCGAGTGGGCGACGGGCCACGCCGTCTGGCCCAACCGCGAGGGCTGGCTGATGGTCGCCTTCGTGGGCCTCGGGCCGTCGCTGCTGGCGCAGCTCTTCTTCATGCGCGGCGTCGAGATCATCGGCCCGAACCGCGCCGGCCTGTTTGTCAACCTCGTGCCGATCTTCGGCGCGATCCTCGCCGTCCTGCTGGTCGGCGAGCCGTTCGGCGCGACGGAAGGGGTCGCCCTGGCCCTGGTGCTGGCCGGGATCGCCTGCGCCGAGCGCCTGAAACCGGCGCCCGCCGCAAAGGCCACTCCGGAAGCCGCCTACTCGCAGACGCGGACGCGGCGGATGTAGACGTCGCCGTAGGCATCGTAGGTCCGGCGGCGCTCGAAGTGGCAGACCGGGCCGTAATCCTCCTCGACGTAGACCGGCGGCGGGGCGCGGTAGACCGGGCGGCCCGGGTAGTAGCCGTTGTTGGCCGACGCGATGGCGCCGCCGACGGCCAAGCCGCCGAGCACGCCGAGGGCCGCGGCGCCGCCGGCGCCGATGCCGTCGCGGGCCTGGGCGGCCGGCGCGAGCGTGGCGAGGCTCCCGACGACAAGGCTCGTCGCGAGAAGGTACTTCATGACATCCCCCTGAAAGCAGGCGATTCGTGCCGATCGATCGGCACAGAGCTGCTAGCACACCCGAGCTTTGGGGCGTTTGTTCGGCCGCACGTGCCGGCTTGACGTGAGGTGCTCCGCCGCACCAAACCCGGGGGCGAGCCGGAGGGCGAGCGAGAGGAGCGGCGACCGTCATGGTGACACGGGGCTTCGTCGGACGCAGGCAGCCGCCCGAGACCGGCGCGCGCCTGCCGCCGGGTCAGTATCTCACCGACGATTTCCCGATCCTCCAGATCGGCCCCAACCCGACCGTCGACATGGCGACGTGGCGGTTCACGCTGCGCGAGGGATCCCGGCCGATCAAGGCGTGGAGCTGGGCGGAGTTCGAGGCGCTGCCCCGCACCACCTGGCGCGGCGACATCCACTGCGTCACCAAGTGGTCGAAGTTCGACACGACCTGGGAGGGCGTCAGCTTCGACGACATCCTGACCGATGCCGGGATCACGGCACCGACCGGCTACCTCCTGGCGGAATCCCACGACGACTACACCACGAATGTGCCGGTGGCCGACCTCGTGGGCGGTCGCGCCCTGGTGGCGACGCGCTACGACGGTCAGCCGATCCATCCGGATCACGGCGGCCCGGCGCGGCTCTTCGTGCCGCACCTCTATTTCTGGAAGAGCGCCAAGTGGGTGAAGGGCCTCCGGTTCACTCAGACCGACACGGCCGGCTTCTGGGAGCTGCGCGGCTACCACATGTACGGGGATCCCTGGCGTGAGCAGCGCTACATCGGTGACTGAGGCGGTTCCTGAGGTGGTGACTGACGCGGTGACGGACACAGTGACTGACCCGGCGTTCGAGCCCATCGTCTTCCGCTGGCACGAGGCGGAGATCACCGCGATCGCGCCGGTCACGCCGCACGTGAAGAGCGTCCGGCTGCGCTGCGGCCTCGCCGAGTCCTACCGGGCCGGGCAGCACGTCGATGTCCGGCTCACCGCCGAGGACGGCTACCAGGCGCAGCGGAGCTATTCCATCGCCTCGGCGCAGGACGGCAGCGGCACCCTGGAGCTGATGATCGAGGCCCTGCCGGACGGCGAGGTCTCGGGCTGGTTCTCGCACTGCGCCGAGGTCGGCGACCGGGTCGAGCTGCGCGGGCCGATCGGCGGCTCGTTCTCCTGGGACGGGTCTGACGGCGGGCCGCTGCTCCTGGGCGGCGGTGGGTCCGGCGTGGTGCCGCTCCTGGCGATGCTGCGGCGGAGGGCGCAGCACTGGCGGGCGATCCCGGCGGCGCTGATCTACTCGGCCCGCACCCGCGCGGAGGCGATCGCGGTCGCCGAGCTGGAGCGGCTCGCCGAAACGGATCCCAACTTCTCCCTGCATCTCGCCACGACGCGCGAGCCCGGCGGCAAGCGGATCGACGCGCACCTCGTCGCCGACGCGCTGGCGCGGATCGGGGCGCCCGGGAAGGTGTTCCTCTGCGGCTCGAACCGGTTCGTGGCCGCGGCCTCGGACCTGATCCTGGCGCAGGGCGTCGCGCCGGGCCTGATCCGCACCGAGCGCTTCGGCGCCTGAACGAGGCCTGACGCTTTCCGGTCGAGGATCTCGGCTCTGTCGTCGTTGCGAGCGGAGCGACGCAATCCGGAGTGCGCCACGTTCTCCAACGTCGCGCCGCCCCGGGTCGCTTCGCTGCGCTCGCGACGACGGAGCGGGTTGCACCGACCGAAGCGTTCCGCCGGAAGCCGAATCAGGGGCTGAAGATCAGCACGAGGTAGACGAAGAACAGCACGAGGTGCACCGCGCCCTCCAGCACGGTGGTGCGCGAGCCCGAGAAGGTCTGGGCGCTGAGGATCAGCGTCACGGCCAGCAGGGTCATCTCGGTCGGCTTGAGGCCGAGCACCACGGTCTGGCCGGTGAGCAGCCCGATGGTCAGGATCGCCGGCACGGTGAGGCCGACCGTGGAGGTGGCCGCCCCCAGGCACAGGTTGATCGCCCGCTGGAGCTCGTTGCGGGCCACCGCCTTGAGCGCCGAGATCCCCTCCGGCGTGAACACGATGGCGGCGATCAGCACGCCGCCCAGCGCCGTCGGCGCGCCGAGCGCCGCGATGCCGTGGTCGAGGATCACCGCGAGGCTCTTGGCCAGGATCACGATCGGCAGGACGTTGGCGAGCAGCAGGCCGACATGCTTGGCGACGCTGCCGCCCGAGACCGGATCCGCGCCGTGCGGCGGCTCCGTCGCCTCGGGGATCTCCGCGTCGATGAAGAACTCGCTGTGGCGCCCGGTCTGGATGAGCAGGAACACGCCGTAGAGGGCGAGGGTGAACACCGAGAACGTGACCGCCTGAAGCGTCGTCAGGGTCCCGTCGCTGGTGGAACTGGTGAAGTTCGGGATGATCAGCGCGATCGTGGTGAGCGGGATGATCACCGCCATGAAGGCCGAGGCACCCTGGAGGTTGTACCGCTGCTGGTGGTGGCGCAGGCCGCCGACCAGGAGGCCCAGCCCGACGACGCCGTTCAGCACGATCATCAGCACCGCGAACATCGTGTCGCGACCGAGGGTCGGCGCGTCCTTGGCCGACAGCATCACGGCGGAGATCAGCGCCACCTCGATGATGACGATCGCCAGCGTCAGGACCAGCGTCCCGAGGGGCTCGCCGAGGCGGTGTGCCAGTTCTTCGGCCTCGTGCACCACGCCGAAGGCGGCCCAGACGATCACGGCGAGCAGCCACGCGAACAGGCCCCCCGCGAACAGGGGCTGCGACAGGTCTCCGAGCCAGTCCTTGCCGAACCACGTGAAGGCGAGAACCGTCGCCCAGGCTACCGCCACCCGCAGGGCTGCCATCATGATGAACGTGTACTCCGCTCGGTTCGCGTCGGGCCTCGACGTGCGCGATTCAAGGGAGCCTTAGCAGGTCGTCGGACCAGTGTCGGCGTCGACGGCCGATCGGCCGCGGGTCCATTCGCGCGCCGATGAGGCGGGCCGGATCCCGGATCGAGCGCGCGCAACCGCCCCATGCTGCGACGGGAGTGGTCAGTCGGCCCGGTTGGCGTTACCTTCCAGGCACCCGAATAAAGTCCGGCGCCTGATTCCCCCGCCGCGCGATGGCGCGCTGCCGGGCGCGGCACGGCCGTTGAGAGTTCCCGAAGCTTGCCTTTCCCGACCCTGCCCGCCCCCCTCGCGCGGGCCCTGAGCGACCGCGGCTACGCCGACCCGACGCCGGTCCAGGCCGCCGTGCTGGAAGCCGCCGCCGGCTCCCGCGACCTCCTCGTCTCGGCCCAGACCGGGTCCGGCAAGACCGTGGCCTACGGCCTCGCCATGGCCAGCATGCTGATCGGGGAGGCCGAGCATCTGCCGCCCCCGGCGGCGCCCCTCGCCCTCGTGATCGCCCCGACCCGGGAACTCGCCCTGCAGGTCCAGCGGGAGCTGTCCTGGCTCTACGGGCCGGCCGGAGGCCGTGTCGCGGCCTGCGTCGGCGGCATGGATCCGCGCCGGGAGAGCCGGATGCTCGCGGACGGCACCCACATCGTGGTCGGGACGCCGGGCCGCCTGCGCGACCACCTCGAGCGCCGCAACCTCGACCCGACGGCGCTGCGCGCCGTGGTCCTCGACGAGGCGGACGAGATGCTCGATCTCGGCTTCCGCGAGGACATCGAGTTCATCCTCTCGGCGACGCCCGCCGAGCGGGCCACCTACCTGTTCTCCGCGACCCTGCCGAAGGCGATCGAGACGCTGGCCGAGCGCTACCAGCGCGGGGCCCTCCGGCTCGCGATCAAGGGCGAGACCAAGGGCCACGCCGACATCGCCTACCGGGCGGTGCGGATCATGCCGCGGGAGACCGAGCACGTGGTGCTCAACCTCCTGCGCGAGGCCGACGCCGCCACTGCGATCGTCTTCTGCAACACCCGCAACGCCGTCCGGCACCTCCAGGCCAGCCTAACCGAGCGGGGCTTCTCGGTGGTGGCACTCTCGGGCGAGCTGGGGCAGGGCGAGCGCAATGCCGCGCTCCAGGCCCTGCGCGACGGCCGCGCCCGCGTCTGCGTCGCCACCGACGTGGCCGCCCGCGGCATCGACCTGCCGTCCCTCAGCCTCGTCATCCACGCGGATCTCCCGCACGACGCCGAGGTGCTCCAGCACCGCAGCGGTCGCACCGGCCGCGCCGGCCGCAAGGGCACCTCGGTGCTGCTGATCCCCAATTCCCGGCGGCGCCGGGCCGAGCAGATGTTCGCCATCGCCAAGGTGAGCCCCGAATGGTCGGGGCCGCCCTCGGCCGACGAGATCCGCCGGCTCGACGGCGAGCGCATGCTCTCCGACCCGCTCTTCGCCGAGCCGCCGGCCGAGGAGGACGTCGCGCTGGCCGAGACGCTGCTCGCCGGCAAGAGCCCCGAGGAGCTCGCCGCGCTCCTGGCCCGCGTGTACCGCACCCGCCTGCCGGCCCCCGAGGAGGTCAGCGATCCGGGCGAGGGCCGCGCGCCCCGCGGCGAGCGTCCGCCCTACGACCCGATGGACCCGGAGCGGATCGCCGCCATGGGCCCGGCGGTCTGGTTCCGGCTGAACCTCGGCCGCCGCGACAACGCCGACCCGCGCCGGCTGCTGCCGATGCTGACCCGTCGGGGCGGGATCGGGCGCCAGGAGATCGGCGCCATCCGGATCTTCGACCGCGAGACCAAGTTCGAGGTGCGTGGCAATGCGGCGGCGCGCTTCGCCGAATCCTTCGCCCGCAATGGCTCGCCGGAGATCCAGGTCGAGGCGCTCGCGGGCGATGGGGCGCCGGCCGAGCGCAGGGGGCCACCCGCCGGGCCGAAGGGATTCGCGAGCCCGCGGGCCGGCAAGCACCAGCGCAAGGCCGAGCGCACCGGGCCGAAGGGCGACAAGGCCGGGCGCCAGACGGGCCGGGCCTGAGCGCCGGCCCCGGCAGACGTCCGGCCCCGTGAGCGGGGCCGGCGCGGCGGCTCAGAAGACGTTCTTGACGGCGTCGCCGAGGGCGTCGACGCTCTCCTTCAGCTTCCGCCCGGCCGGCGCCAGGGACGGGAGCTTGATGCCGAGCACCTCTGTATCCTCAGCCTCGGCGGGCTCCGCCTGGGCAACGGTGGCGGCGCCCTTCGCCTTGTCGGCGGTCCGCGTCGGCGCGGGCGTTTGGCGGGTCGCCGCCTTGGGCGCCGGCTTCTCGGGGCGCTCGATCTTCTCGGCGCGCTCCGTCCTCTCCGATTTCCCGGAGCGCTCCGTCTTCTCGGCCCGCTCCTTCTTCTCGGGACGCTCGGCCTTCTCCGCGCGCTCTGTGCTCTCCGCCACCGGCTTCGGCGCGGCCGGCTCGACGAGCTCGCGGGCCCGGACCGTCTCGGAGGCGCGGGGCGTCTGAAGCGCGGCCGTGCGGACCGGCGCCAGCGGCGCGACTTCCCGCGCGGCCGCGACCGGCGTGACTGGCGTCGGAACCGGGATGCGCTGCGTCGGCGCGACGGGGGCCGCGGCGACCTTCGCGGGCTGCGGGGTCGCCGGCCGCGGGGCGTCGGGCGCGGGCGGCGTCGGCGTGATCGCCGCGAAGGCTTCCGGCAGCGACACCATCCTGAGCGCCGGTGTCTCCGGCTTGGCGGGCTGCGCCGGGGCTGCCGCCGCCTGGACGGAGCCCTTGATGGCGGGCAGCCCGTCCTTCAGCTCCGGCCAGTCCGCGGCCTGCCGGGACGCGACGATCTTCACGGGGGTCGGCGCCGCCAGGCCGGCCATCACCGTCGAGGCGGCGACGCCGAAGCCGACCAGCGCGCTCGCGCCGGCCACGCTGAACAGCGCGACCTTGAGATTCAGCGACGGCCCGGGCTTGGCCGACGGCGTCCGGTCAGGCCGGGTCTCGGACGGGTCGAGGTTGAGATCGATCATAGGCCGGGGTCTCTGACACGATACACGCCGCGCGCGACCGGGCTCCCCTTCACCGGCCGCCACACTCCGAGGATTCGAAGGTGGTTCGACTCTGGTGGCGATAGAGGAGCTGCAATACGGCGCAATGATGTCGGTCCGAATTGCCTGCCCAGCCAGTCCTGGCGCGGCTATCCACAAGATTACGCCGCGCCGCTTAAGAATCGGTGTTCGCCCCGTCCGCTGCACTGGGGGCGGGGCGGCCTGAGCACGTCCGGGGCGCCACTCTGCCGGCCGCCCGCGGCGGGCGCCATGGACTTCGCCGGCGCGGTCGCTATGCGTCAGCGCGTGGATACCCGCCCGAACCTGTCCCCGCGTACCGAGACGGCCGAAGCGCCGGACGCTCCCCGGCTCCGCCGCTGGCCCTGGTCGGCGTGGTCCACCCGCGCGCGGCTCGTCGCGGTGGTCCTGCTGATCGACGCCTTCGCGGCCGTGATCTCCTGCGCGGTCATCGTCCTGAACGCCCGGTCGGCCGTGCGCGTCGAGACCCGCGCGTCGCTCGCGACCGTCGAGTCGCTGGTGGCCGACACGATCCGCCTGTCCGACACCGCCGCGCCCGACACGCTGCTCCAGACCCTCGACCTGCGCTTCAAGGTCCTCCGGCACGTCCGGGTCGCCGTGCTCGACGCGGACGGCGACGAGGTCGGCCGGCCGCTGCCGCCGCCGCGCGCCGACCGGGAGGCGCCGCGCTGGTTCGCCGACCTGATCATGCCGCCGATCGAGCGCCACGCCCTTCCGATCGTCGTCAACGGGCGGCGGCTCGGCACGGCGCAGATCACCACGCAGCCGATGGACGAGATCGACGAGATCTGGGGCTACGCCCGGGCGCTCTCGCTGACCACCCTGGCGATCAACGCCGCGATGCTGATCGCACTCTACATCGCGCTGGGCCGGATCCTCGCGCCGCTGCGGCGGCTCGGCGCCGGCCTGACCCAGCTGGAGCACCACGACTACACCGCCCGCCTGGAGCCGCCCGGCGCCCGGGAGCTGGCCGTGATCGCCGAGCGGTTCAACAAGGTCGCCGAGGCCCTGGGCGAGGTCCGGGCCGCCAACGGCCGCCTCAACCGCCAGCTCCTGACCGCGCAGGACGACGAGCGCCGCCGGACGGCCCTGGAACTGCACGACGAGTTCGGTCCGTGCCTGTTCGCCTTGGAGGCCAACGCCGCCTCGATCGGCCGCATCGCCTCCGGCACGGCCGAGCCGAGCCGCGAGAAGCTCGCCGCCCGGGCAGCCGAGATCAGTGCGATCGTCGGGCAGGTCCAGACCGTCAACCGGGAACTCCTGAACCGCCTGCGGCCGCACGGCCTCGGGCAGGCGCCCCTGGCGACCTGCCTCGACCTGCTCCTGCGCGGCTTCGGGCAGCGCCATCCCGGCATCACCTTCGCGGGCCGCTTCGACGGGCTGGCCCGGGGCTACGGCGACCTCGTGGACCTCACGGTATTCCGCTGCGTGCAGGAGAGCGCCACCAACGCCGTGCGGCACGGCGCCGCGACCCGGGTGGAGGCCGAGGCGGCCGAGACCGGCGGCCGGATCGACCTCACCATCCGCGACAACGGCACCGGAATCCCGCCTGAACACGGTACCGGGCTCGGTCTGTCGGGGATGCGCGAGCGCGTGGAGGCCCTCGACGGCACCTTCGCCCTTGACAATGCCGGCCCCGGGGCGATCGTCCGGATCACGATCCCCGTTCCGCCCGACCGGGGCGACGAGAACAACACCGCGCCGAGCGCATGAACGCCATCGCATCCCAGATCGACGCCGCCGCCACGCGCCTGCCGGTTCTCGTCATCGATGATCACCCCATCGTCCTGCAGGGCTGTCGACGCGTGCTGGAGGATTCCGGCGTCGAGACCATCGCGGAGGCGACGACCGTCGTCGGCGGCTACCGGATCTTCCACCGGCTCCGCCCGCCGGTCGTGATCTGCGACCTGACCTTCCAGGGCAGCGGCATGGCCGGGCTCGGCCTGATCCGGCGGATCCGGGCGGTCGCGCCCGAGACGCGCATCCTGGTCTTCAGTATGCACAACGACCCGGTGATCGTCGCCCGCGCCCTCGAGGCGGGGGCCCTGGGCTACGTCCTCAAGGACCACGCCTCGGCCGAGCTGTTCGAGGCCTTCGCCAAGGTCCGCGTCGGCGAGGTCTACCTCGACCGGCGCCTCGCCACCGAGGTGGCGATGCTGCGCGCCGACGCCCGCCGCGCGCCGGAATCGCAGCTGACCCCCCGCGAGCAGCAGATCCTGGCGCGCCTCGCGCAGGGCCGCTCCTACGGAGCCATCGCGGCCGACCTGTCGGTGAGCTACAAGACCGTGACGAACGCCTGCTCGCAGATGCGCCAGAAGCTCGGCGTGCGCACCCTCGCCGAGCTGATCCACGTCGCCGTCACCCACGCGCAGCGGCAGGGCTAAGCCGTGGCATCCCCCGGACCTGACGACGCCTTCTCCCGGGAGGCCTGGGCGCGCAACGCCGCCGCCTACGAGACCATCCGTTCGATGCCGTTCAACGCCGAGCTCGCCGCCGGCACGCTGCCGCAAGACCGGTTCCGGCACTACATCGTGCAGGACGCGCACTACCTGATCGGCTTCGGCCGGGCGCTGAGCCTCGCCGCCGCGAAGGCGCCGGATCCGGACACGATCGTGCAGTTCTCCCGCGCCGCGCAGGAGGCGATCGTGGTCGAGCGCGCCCTCCACGGCGGCTTCTTCCGCGACTACGGCATCGGGCCGGACACCTTCGCGGCCACGCCCCTGACGCCGGCCTGCGACCACTACGTCAGCTACCTCACGGCCACCGCCTACGCCGAGCCCTACGCGGTCCTCTGCGCGGCCCTGCTGCCCTGCTTCTGGATCTACAAGGCGGTCGGCGACGACATCTTCGCCCGCGCGGCGCCCGACAACCCGTATCGCGCCTGGATCGACACCTACGCGGGCGACGATTTCGCCGCGGCGGTCGCGGCCATGATCGCCGCCACGGACTGCGCGGCGCGGGACGCGTCGGAGGCCGAGCGCGCGCGGATGCACCGGGCGTTCACGCAGGCCACCCGGCTCGAGTGGCAGTTCTGGGACAGCGCCTACCGCGACGCGGCCTGGGCCCTGTGAGCCGCCCGGCGCGCCCGTGACCGCGCCGGACGCCAGCCGCCGCGATCTCGTCGCCGCCGCGCTCGCTGCAGCCCTCGCCGCGCCGCTCCGTCCGGCCCTGGCCGCCGCCGGCGATCCGGCGCCGATCCCGCCGGATCGTCCCGTCCGGATCGCCATGCTGGTCTATCCGGGCCTCACCGCGCTCGATCTCGTGGGGCCGCAGACCTTCCTCGCCGGCCTCGCCCCCGGCAGCCTCCACCTCGTCGGCGCGGAGCCCGGGCCGGTGACGAGCGACACCGGCCTCGTTCTGGTGGCGACCCACGGCTTCGCGACCTGCCCGGCGGACCTCGACGTCCTGTTCGTCCCCGGAGGCGACGGCACCCCCGCACAGATGGGCGACGCCGCGCTCCTCGCCTTCCTGCGCGACCGCGCCGCGCGGGCCGGCTGGATCGCCAGCGTCTGCACCGGGTCGCTGATCCTCGGCGCGGCGGGCCTGCTGCGCGGCTACCGCGCGACGTCGCACTGGAGCGTGCGCGACGCGGTGCTGCCGCTCCTGGGCGCCCGGCCGGTGGCCGAGCGCGTCGTCTTCGACCGCGACCGCGTCACCGCGGCCGGGGTCTCGGCGGGGCTCGATCTCGGGCTGGCGCTCGCCGCGCGCCTGCGCGGGGATACCTACGCCCGCACCGCGCAGCTCGTCGCCGAGTACGCCCCGGCGCCGCCCTTCCGCGCCGGCACGCCCGCCGAGGCCGGGCCCGCGACCGTCCGGGCGGCCGAGGCGATCCTCGCGCCGCTGGTGACGGGGGCGGAGGCCGCAGCGCGCCGGTGAGCGCCGCGCCGGCGATGCAACCGGGCCACGGTCCGGCGCGACGTGCGGCGGCGTGCTTGACGACGCGCCGCCGGGGCCCGAACTGTTGCGGTGCACGATCCCCCGGAGCCGCCATGTCCCTGATCGCACGCCTGCGCGCCTACGCGGCCGAGGCTCTCGGCGTCGGCACGCAGGAGACCGTGGACGAGACGCATCTCGCGGCCACCGCGCTCCTGGTCCACGTCGCCCGCGTCGACGGCATCCTGGCGCCGGCCGAGAGCGAGCGCCTCTCGCGCCTCGTGCAGGGCCACTACGCCGACGGTCCGGACGCCGCGCGGGCGCTGATCGAGCGCGCCGCCGCCATGGATTCGGAGGTGCGCGACGTGGCGAGCCTCGTGGAGATGATCCCGCACGAGGCCGACCGGTCCGAGCGCGAGGAGCTGCTGACCATGGCGTGGTCGGTCGCGGCGGCGGACGGCAACGTCGACGAGTTCGAGGAGGCGCTGGTCGAGCGCCTCGGCCGCCTGCTCGGCTTCGACGAGGCTGCCATTGCGGCGGCCCGCCGCAGCGGACAGCAGGGCGTCGCGGCCGCGTAGTCCCGGCAGCCCGCGATGATCGCCAGCCTGGCCCTGATCCTGCTCGCGCAGCTGCTGGGCGAAGCCCTCGCGCGCGGCGCGGGCGTCCCGATCCCGGGGCCGGTGATCGGCATGGGCCTGATGTTCGCGTTCCTGCTGCTGCGCGACAATGCCCGCCTCGGCCTGCCGCGCGTGCTGCCGAAGCCGCTGACCGACGGGACGCTCGAGACGACCGCGCGCGGGCTGCTGATGAACCTGTCGCTCCTGTTCGTCCCCGCGGGCGTCGGCGTCGTCGGCCGCCTCGACCTGCTGCGGGCGCAAGGCGCCAAACTGGCCCTCGTGCTGGTCGTCTCGACCGCCCTGTCGCTGCTGGTCACCGTCCTGGTGTTCCGCGCCGTCGCCGCGCTGGTCGAGCGGCGCGGGACCGACGGGGAGCCCTGACGGGTGGCCGGCGACTTCTCGCTCTGGGTCTACCTCGCCAAGACGCCGCTCCTGTGGCTGACGGTGACGCTGACCGCCTACGTCCTGGCGGACCGGATCGCCGCCGTGACCGGCCGGCACCCGATCGCCAACCCCGTCCTCATCACCGTCGTCCTGGTGGGGGCGGTCCTGGCCGTCACTGGCACGCCCTACGGGGCCTATTTCGAGGGCGCGCAGTTCGTCCACTTCCTGCTCGGGCCCGCCACCGTGGTGCTGGCGATGCCGCTCTACGAGCGGCGGGCGACCGTCCTGCGCGCCCTCGCGCCGATGCTGGCGGCCCTCGCCGCCGGCTCGGCCACCACCCTCGCCGTGGTGATCGGCCTCGCGCGCCTCCTCGACATCCCGCAGCCGATCCTCGTCTCGCTGGCCCCGAAATCCGTGACCTCGGGCGTCGCGATGGGCATCGCGGAGGCGCTCGGCGGCGACCCGACGCTCACGGCGATCCTGGTGATCCTCACCGGCATCATCGGGGCGATCCTCGTGACGCCGATGATGAACCTCCTGCGGATCCGCGACATGCGCGCCCGCGGCTTCGCGGCCGGGCTCGCGGCCCACGGCATCGGGACGGCCCGCGCCTTCCAGGTCAGCGAGGTCGCCGGCACCTTCGCGGGCATCGCCATGGGGCTCAACGCCTTCCTGACGGCGATCCTCGCGCCCCTGGCGCTGCACCTGCTGTTCTGAGCACCTGCTGTTCTGAGGCCTCAGGCGTCCAGCCGGTCGGCCACGGCCTCGGCGAGCGACAGGCTGGAGGTCAGGCCGGGGCTCTCGATCCCGAACAGGTGGACGATCCCCGGCAGGCCGTGCTCGGCCGGCCCGTCGATCCGGAAGTCGGCCGCCGCCTCGCCGGGCCCGGTCAGCTTCGGCCGCAGGCCCGCGTAGTCCGGGTACAGCGCCCCGTCGGGCAGGCCGGGCCAGTAGCGCCGGATCGCGCCGTAGAAGGCCTCGGCGCGCGCGGGATCGACCCGGTAGTCGAACCCGTCGACCCACTCCACGTCGGGCCCGAAGCGGGTGCGGCCGGCGAGGTCGAGGGTGAGATGGATTCCGAGGCCGCCGTCGATCCGCGGCGCCGGGTAGATCAGCCGCGAGAAGGCCGGCTTGCCGGTGCAGCCGAAGTAGTTGCCGCGGGCGAGGCGCAGCGTCGGGACGCGCTCGGCCGGGTAGCCCTCCGTGCCGGCGGCCAGGGCCGGGGCACCGAAGCTCGCGGCGTTGACCACCGCGTCGAAGGCCATCGTGCCGGGCTCGGCGCCGCCGAACGCGGCCCGCCACTGCCCGTCCCGCCGTGCCAAGCCCTCGACCGGGGTGCGCAGGGCGAGCGCGCCGCCGTGATCCTCGATCGCCCCGAGCAGGGCGAGCATCAGCGCGTGGCTGTCGACGACGCCGGTGCGTGGCGAGTGCAACGCCACCGTGCAGGCGAGATTCGGCTCCAGCTGCCGGGCGGCGCGTCCGTCGAGGAGTTCGAGGCCCGGGACGCCGTTGGCCTCGCCCTGGCGTCGGATCGCCGCGATCTTCTCGGCCTCCGCGTCGTCGGAGGCGACGATCAGCTTGCCGCACGCGCGATGCGGGACGCCGTGACTCGCGCAAAAGTTGTATAGGCGCCGGGCGCCCTCAACGCAGTGGTGCGCGCGCTCGGATCCGCCCGGGTAGTACATGCCGGCGTGGATCACTTCCGAGCTGCGGGAGGAGACCCCCGTCCCGAAGGCGTCCTCGGCTTCCGCCACGATGACGGCATGCCCGCGCAGCGCGAGTGCCCGCCCGATGGCGAGTCCGACGACGCCGGCTCCGACGACCAGGGCCTCCATGTCTTCGCGTTCTCCAACGCGCCCGGTTGGGCAGGTGAGTCCTCAATACCGCACTTGAGCCGGAACAACGACGCGCCCGTTGATTCGTCGTTGACCCTAAATCTCAATCCTAAGTAGAAATATCGGCGCGATAAATGCGCGGCTCGGTTGTAGCGGCGGCGGACTGGCCCATAATGAGGCCATCCGCCGCCTCCGGCCGAGGCCGAGAACGTCTCAGGGACATGCACCGGCCGTCGGCGGCGAAGAGCCCGACGGAAACCGACGAGAGCCACATCCGAAACACGTAGAATCGAGGTGACGACCATGCAGATGACATCGCCGAGCGTCGAACTCGCCGCAAAGATCCTGAGCGCCTACGTCACGCGCAACAGTGTCCCGGCGGGAACGCTGCCGGACCTGCTCTCCGAGGTACACCGCTCGATCACCGCCCTGGACCAGCCCGCGGAGCCGCAGGTCCGGCGGCCGACCGAGGCGCAGATCCGGGCCTCGATCCGGCCGGACACGCTCATCAGCTTCGAGGACGGCAAGCCCTACAAGGCCCTGCGGCGTCACCTGACGATGCGCGGCCTCACGCCCGAGGCCTACAAGGCCAAGTGGGGCCTGCCCGTCGATTACCCGCTGGTCTCGGCGGTCTACAGCGCCCGCCGCTCGACGATCTCCCGCCAGATCGGCGAAGGCCAGCGCCTGCGGATGCAGCAGGCCGCGGAGTAAATGGGCGTCGGTCGCCGGCGCGCGAGCCCGGCGACCGGTCCTCACGGCCAGCCCGGGTTCTGCGCCTCGGCGGCGGCGGTCGCCACTTCCTGGATCAGCAGGGCCACGAGCCCGGACCATCCGGTCTGGTGCGACGCGCCGACCCCGCGGCCGCTGTCCCCGTGGTAGTACTCGTAGAACAGGACGTGGTCGCGGAAATGCGGATCCTCCTGCTCGATCCGGCTGTCGCCGTAGACCGGCCTGCGCCCGTCCGGGCGGCGGGTCGAGAGGCTGATCAGCCGCCGTGACAGGTGGGCGGCGATCTCCCGGAGCGCGTAGGTCCGGCCCGACCCGGTCGGCGCCTCGACCCGGAAATCCGGGCCGTAATAGTCGTGGAAGCGGTTCAGCCCGGCGATGAGCAAGTAGTTGACCGGCATCCACACCGGTCCCCGCCAGTTCGAGTTGCCGCCGAACAGCCGCGAGCGCGACTCGGCGGGCTCGTAGGCGAGCCCCAGGTCCCGCCCGTCCCAGGCGAAGCAGAACGGCTCGTCCGCGTAGACGCGGGACACGGCACGCAGCCCGTAATCCGAGAGGAACTCGTTCGGGTCGAGGGCGCGGTGGAGCAGCGCCTTCAGCCGGTGCCCGCGCAGCAGCGACAGCAGCGCCGTCTGGCCCTCGCCGGGCTCGTTCCAGCGCGAGACCAGGGTCGCGAGGTCCGGGCGGTTCTTGAGGAAGAACACCATTCGGCTGCGCAGGGACGGCAGCCGCGCGAGGTCGCACTCGTTGATCACCGCCACCGCGAAGATCGGGATCAGGCCGACCATGGTCCGGGCGCGGATCGGGAGGCGCTGCCCGTCGCGCGTCTCGATGACGTCGTAGAAGAAGCCGTCCGGCTCGTCCCACACGCCCGCGCCCGTGGCGCCGGCGATGAGGAGGAAGTGCTCGAAGAACTTCTCCGCCATGTCCTCGAAGGTCGGGTCGTCGAGCGCCAGCTCGATGGCGATCCGCATCAGGTTCAGCGCGTAGGTCGCCATCCAGGCCGTCGCGTCGGACTGGGTCAGCGTGGCGCCGTCGCCTACCGGCTTCGACCGGTCGAAGATCCCGATATTGTCGAGGCCGAGGAAGCCGCCCTGGAACAGGTTGCGGTCGTCGGAATCCTTCCGGTTCACCCACCACGTGAAGTTCAGGGTGAGCTTGTTGAAGATCCGCTTGAGGAAGGCGTGGTCCGGCTGGCCGGTGAGCGCCCGGTCCAGCTCGAACACCCGCCAGGCGGCCAGCGCGTGGACCGGCGGGTTGGCGTCCCCGAAGCCCCACTCGTAGGCCGGCAGCGCGGCGTTCGGGTGGGTGTAGGCCTCGTCGACCAGCAGCAGGAGCTGGTTCTTGGCGAAGTCCGGGTCGATGAGCCCGAACACGATCGCCTGCAGGGCGAGGTCCCAGGACGCGAACCAGGGATACTCCCAGGCATCCGGCATCGAGATGATGTCGTTGGCGCGCAGGTGCGACCAGTCGCTGTTGCGGCCGTGTCGCCGCTCCGGCGCCGGCGCGGGCTGCGCCGGGTCGCCGGCGAGCCACTCGCGCACGTCGTAATGGTAGAGCTGCTTCGACCAGAGCATGCCGGCGAGCGCCTGCCGCTGCACGAGCCGCATCTCGGGATCGGCGATCGGCGCCTGGAGCGCCCCGTAGAAGTCGTCGGCCTCGCCCTCGCGGGCGGCGAAGAAGGCGTCGAAATCCGCGAAGGGCGCGCCCGGCGCGGTCTCGGCGCGCAGGCGCAGGCGCACGGTCCGCGTCTCGCCGGGGCCGAGATGCAGGTCGTAGCGGGCGGCGCACTTGGTGCCGGACAGGGTGTTGACGGCGGCCCGGTCGCCGCCCACGACGCACCGGTCGATCCCGTCCTTGTAGAAGCCCTCGGCGGGGCCGCTGCCGAACAGCCGGTGCGTGTTGGTCTCGTTCTCGGTGAACAGCAGGTCGCCCGCGCCCTCGGCGAAGAACCGGAAGGTCGGCATCTCGGGGTGGCGCGCCCAGACCGAGCCCTCCGACCCGGCCATCAGCTCCGGCTTCGGCGTGCCCTGCTTCCACGACCACGTGTTGCGGGCCCAGAGCTGCGGCAGCAGCGTCAGGGCGGCCGGGTCCGGGCCGCGGTTGGTCGCGGTCACCCGCATCAGGATGTCGTCGGGGGCGGCCTTGGCGTAGGCGACCTCGACGTCGAAGTAGCGGCCCTCGTCGAACAGGCCCGTGTCGAGGAGCTCGAATTCCGGGTCGTCGAGGCCGCGCCGCGCGTTCTCCTCGACCAGGCGCCCGTACGGGAAGGCGGCCTGCGGGTACTTGTAGAGCATCCGCATGAAGGCGTGGGTCGGGATCCCGTCGAGGTAGTAGTAGAGTTCCTTGACGTCCTCGCCGTGGTTGCCCTCCTGGTTGGTCAGGCCGAACAGCCGCTCCTTCAGGATCGGGTCGCGCCCGTTCCACAGCGCCAGGGACAGGCACCAGTTCAGGTGGCGGTCGCCGAAGCCGCCGATCCCGTCCTCGCCCCAGCGATAGGCGCGGGACCGGGCGTGGTCGTGGGGCAGGTAGTCCCAGGCGTCGCCCTTCGGGCTGTAATCCTCCCGCACCGTGCCCCATTGCCGGTCGCTGAGGTACGGCCCCCAGCGGCGCCACGCCGGATCGGAGCGGGCCTCGACGAGACGGCGGCCCTCGGCGGTCTCGAAGAGGTGCGGCGGCACGCCGTCGGGCTTGGTCATACGCGCGCTGCTCCTGCCCCCGCGGATCCGTACCGGATAAAGCCGCGACGCCGGCGGGGAAAGTCAACGCCCCGCCGCGACCGGATCGCCGCGGGGGATCGCGCGACGCGCGATCACACGATGCGGATCGACAGGTCCGGCAGGCCCTCGATGGAGCCGGCGAGCACGTCCCCGCGGACGACCGGCCCGACATTCTCGGGCGTTCCCGAGAAGACGATGTCGCCCGCCTTCAGCTCGAAGGCCCGCGACAGCTCGGCGATCTGCTCGGCGACCGACCAGATCATGTCCGACAGGTCGGCGTCCTGCCGCACGGTGCTGTTCACGGCGAGCCGGATGCGGCCGCGCGCCGGATGCCCGACCCGGGCGACCGGCAGGATCGGCGTGATCGGCGCGGACTGGTCGAAGCTCTTGCCGATCTCCCAGGGCTTCTTCTGGTTGCCCATGCCGCGCTGGAGGTCCCGGCGGGTCATGTCGAGGCCGGTGGCGTAGCCGTAGACGTGGTCGAGCGCCTGCGCGGCCGCGATGTCGCGACCGCCCGACTTCAGCACGGCGACGAGCTCGATCTCGTGGTGGTAGTTCTGGGTCAGCGACGGGTAGGGATGGTCGGCGACGCCGCCCGCGACGACCTGCACGGCATCCGCCGGCTTCTGGAAGAAGAAGGGCGGCTCGCGCGACGGGTCTGAGCCCATCTCGCGGGCGTGGGCCGCGTAGTTCCGGCCGATGCAGTAGATCCGGCGGACCGGGAAGACCTGCGCCTCGCCCAGGATCGGGATGATGGCCTGCGGCAGCGGGAACAGCGGGGCCGGCTGCGCCTCGGCGGCCGCGGCGGGGCCGAGGCCCGCGGCGGCGCCGGCGGCGACCGCCCCGAGCGCGCGGCGTCGACTGATCGTCACCATGGCCGTGTCCCTTCACCGCGATCCGCGCGGCGCAAGCGGGCGATACGACCGCGCGGGGCCGGCCGCCAGCGGATCCGCGGCCGGGATGGAGAGGCTCAGGCGGTCCGTGTCACCCGGATCCCCTCCGGGGCCGCCGCGACGCGCAGCCCGGTGTAGTCGGCGATCGTGGGATGATTGGTCCTCACCGGCTCGTGATGGGTCGCGGTGACGACCACGACGGCGGCATCCGCGGCCTCGGCCGCCCGGATGCCGGCCGGGGCGTCCTCGAACACGAGGCAGTCCGGCGCCGAGACGCCGAGGCGCCCGGCCGCCAGGAGGAAGCAGTCCGGCGCGGGCTTGCCCCGCGCCACGTCCTCGGCGGCCACCAGAAGGTCGGGGACCGGCATGCCGGCCGCCGCGAGGCGGCGCTCCGCCAGCCGCCGGGGCGCCGAGGTGACGATCGCCCAGCGGTGGCGCGGCAGCGCCTCCAGGAAGGCCTGCGCCCCCGGGATCGCCACGATGTCGTCGACATCCGCCATCTCGGCCTCGGTGATCGCGGCGGCCTCGGCCACGGGATCGACGCCCGGCAGGTTCAGCCGCCGGATGGTCTCGACCGACTGCACGCCGTGGATCGTCGGCAGGAAGGACGCCGCGTCGAGGCCGTGCGCCTCGGCCCAGCGCGACCAGATCCGCTCCGCGGAGGCGATCGAGCTGATGATCGTCCCGTCCATGTCGAACAGGAGCGCCGCCAGGGGGCGCGACGGGAGGGCTGACTCGGGCATGGGCGAGGGCTAGGCCGGCGGCGCCGTCCCGGCAACCGGCCCGCGCGCATGGCCGCGTCTCGCGCGTGGCCGGGCCTCCGGGACGCCTTCGCCGGCGGTCGCGGCAGGTCCGCCCGCTTCACGGGCCGATGCCTTTGGTGTAGCGCGGGGGCAATCCCGGGCCGTCGGCGGCCCTGCAGAAGCGAATATCGACCGACCATGCCGAGCCGCATCGACGCCACCTTCGCCCGCGCCCGCGCGGAGAACCGGTCCGTCCTCGTCACCTACGTGATGTCCGGCGATCCCGATCCCGCGACCTCGCTCGAGGTCCTGAAGGCGCTGCCGGGCGCCGGCGCCGACATCCTGGAATTCGGCCTACCGTTCACCGACCCGATGGCGGACGGCCCGGCGATCCAGGCGGCCGGCCTGCGGGCGCTCAAGGCGGGCCAGACGGTGTCGGGCACCCTCGACCTCGTGCGCCGCTTCCGCGCCGGCAACGACACCACGCCAATCGTGCTGATGGGGTACTACAACCCGATCCACACCTACGGCGTCGACCGCTTCCTCGACGACGCGCTGGCGGCCGGCGTCGACGGGCTGATCGTCGTCGATCTCCCGCCCGAGGAGGATTCCGAGCTGTGCCTGCCGGCCCTCGGCAAGGGCCTCGCCTTCATCCGCCTCGCCACGCCCACCACCGACGAGCGGCGCCTGCCGGCCGTCCTCGCGAACACGGCGGGCTTCGTCTACTACGTGTCGATCACCGGCATCACCGGGACGGCGACCCCGGATTTCGGCAAGGTCTCCGAGGCGGTCGCCCGCATCCGGCGCCACACCGAGCTGCCCGTCGTCGTGGGATTCGGCGTCAAGACCGGCGCCCACGCGGCGGCGATCGCCGAGGGTGCCGACGGCGTCGTGGTGGGCTCCGCGCTCGTGGACGCCCTGGTGCGCTCCCTCGACGGCGAGGGCCGGGCGCAGGCCGGAAGCGTCGAGGCCGTGACGGAGCTGGTGCGCGAACTCGCCGCGGGCGTGCGGTCGGCGGGCGTCGGGCGGGCCGCCTGACGGGCGGACCGGGCACCCCTGGCGGCGGAGCGCGCCCCACCTGATATCTGCGCGGGCTTGAAGCGGACGGACGCAAGTCGATGGTCGAACCGATGAACTGGATCTCGGAGGTGGTGCGCCCCCGGATCAAGACCTTGTTCAAGCGCGAGACGCCCGAGAACCTCTGGGTCAAGTGCCCGGACACGGGGCAGATGGTGTTCCACAAGGAGGTGGAGGCCAATCACTGGGTCATTCCCGGTTCCGAGCATCACCTGAAGATGGGCGCCCAGGCGCGCCTGAAGATGATGTTCGACGAGGGCACGTGGATCGACGTGGCCCTGCCCGAGGTCACCCCCGACCCGCTGAAGTTCCGCGACGAGAAGCGCTACGTCGACCGGCTCAAGGAGGCCCGGGCCAAGACCGGCCTGCAGGACGCGTTCAAGATCGGCTTCGGCCGGGTCGGCGGCCTTCCGATGACGCTGGCCGCGCAGGAATTTGGCTTCATGGCCGGATCGCTCGGCATGGCGGCGGGCGAGGCCTTCGTGCGCGGCGCCGAGACGGCGCTGGAGAAGCGCACGCCCTACGTGCTGTTCGCGGCCTCCGGCGGCGCGCGCATGCAGGAGGGGATCCTGTCGCTGATGCAGATGCCGCGGACCACCGTGGCGGTGCGCCGACTCAACGCGGCGCGGCTCCCCTACATCGTGGTGCTCACGAACCCGACCACGGGCGGCGTCACCGCCTCCTACGCGATGCTGGGCGACGTCCACCTCGCCGAGCCCGGCGCGCTGATCTGCTTCGCGGGACCGCGGGTGATCGAGCAGACGATCCGCGAGAAGCTGCCCGACGGCTTCCAGCGGGCGGAGTACCTGCGCGAGCACGGCATGGTCGATCAGGTGGTCCACCGGCACCAGCTCAAGGAGACGATCACGCGTCTCTGCAGCCTCCTCACCAACGCGGCCCAGGCCGGCGCGCCGGCCGCGGCCTCCGAGGCGGCCTGAGCCCGGCGATGGCCTCGTCCGACGCCTTGATGGCGCGCTTCCTGGCGCTCCACCCCCGCACCATCGACCTGTCGCTCGGGCGCATCGAGCGGCTGCTCGCGCGGCTCAACCATCCCGAGCGCCGCCTGCCGCCCGTGATCCACGTGGCCGGCACCAACGGCAAGGGCTCCACCATCGCGTTCATGCGGTCGATCCTGGAGGCCGGGGGCCTGGCCGCCCACGTCTACACCTCCCCGCACCTCGTCCGCTTCCACGAGCGGATGCGCATCGGCGGGATCGGCGGCGGGCACTTCGTGGACGAGGACCGCCTGGCCGACGCCTTCGCGCGCTGCGAGAGCGCCAATGCCGGCGAGCCGATCACGATGTTCGAGATCACCACGGCAGCGGCGTTCCTGCTCTTCTCGGAGAGCCCGGCCGACGTGCTGCTCCTGGAGGTTGGCCTCGGTGGCCGGCTCGACGCCACCAACGTCATCGACCGGCCGGCCTGCGCGGTGGTGACGCCGATCGGCCGCGACCATGCCGAGTATCTCGGCGACACGGTCGAGTCGGTCGCGACCGAGAAGGCCGGGATCTTCAAGCGCGGCTGCCCGGCGGTGATCGCCGCCCAGGACTACGCCGAGGCCGACGCCGTCCTCTGCCGGCGCGCGGAAGCCCTCGGGGCCGGGCCCGTGCTGGTGGGCAACCAGGACTTCTCCGTGCACGAGGAGCGCGGCCGGCTCGTCTACCAGGACGAGACCGACCTGTTCGACCTCCCGCGGCCGCGCCTCGCCGGGCGTCACCAGCTGGTCAACGCCGGAACCGCGATCACCGCGCTGCGCGCCGCCGGGTTCGGCGACATCGGGATCGCGGCCCTGGAGCGGGGCCTGACCGAGGTCGAGTGGCCGGGCCGGCTGCAGCGCCTCGGCCGCGGCCGGCTGGCCGCCCAGCTCGATGCCGGCACCGAGCTGTGGCTCGACGGCGGTCACAACATCGACGGCGGCCGGATCCTCGCGGCCGCCATGGCGGATCTCGGCGAGAAGAGCGACGTGCCGCTCGTCCTCGTGGTCGGCCTGCTCGGCACGAAGGACGCCGACGGGTTCCTGCGCAACTTCGTGGGCCTGGCCCGGGCCCTGGTGGCCGTCCCGATCACCGGGACCATGGCCGCGCGCCCGGCCGAGGAGGTGGCCCGGATTGGCGAGGATGTCGGCCTCAAGACCTACGCGGCGCCGAGCATCGAGGCGGCCCTCGCCCTCGTGCGGGACATCGCCTTCGAGCGCCCGCCGCGAATCCTGATCTGCGGATCGCTCTACTTGGCCGGCATGGTTCTCGCCGCCAACGACACGCCGCCGGTCTGAGTCGTCTCCAGTCTGGGAGCGCCGCGCGCGGCCGCTGTATCAAGTGGCCGGGAACCGGAGACCTGTGAAATCCGGATTCTGCATTCGAAAATCCGTCGAATCGCCGCAATCGCCCGGACGGACACCCGTCCACGGCCACGCTTTCCTCCCGCTGTGGCAGCTAAGCTACATCCTCGCGGGGCCCGATCGCATAGTTTCATCGGCGATCGGGCTTATGCTGGGGATCACAGTAATGAAGAAGCTTCTCACCTCTCTCGCGGCGTTCACCGCGCTCACGGCCGCCGCTTCGGCCGCCGACCTGCCGCGCCGCGCCGCGCCGCCGCCGGTGTTCACCCCCGTTCCGGTGTTCACCTGGACCGGCGCCTACTTCGGTATCAACGCCGGCTACGCGTTCGACGCCAGCAGCAACTCCACCCGCGGCTTCGTCCAGACGCCCGGCAACCCGGTCGCTCTGGTTCCGGGCGGTCTCGTCCCCTACCAGGCCCTGCTGCCGAACGGCTCGTCGCTGGTCTACAGCAACGACAGCCGCGAGGGTTTCTCGGGCGGTGGCCAGATCGGCTACAACTGGCAGCTGACCCCGGGCTCCGGCGCCGTGATCGGCTTCGAGGCTGACGCCCAGTACCTCGACTTCGGCCGTCGCGCCCG
Organism: Methylobacterium sp. UNC300MFChir4.1; assembly: GCF_900110155.1. NCBI lineage: Bacteria > Pseudomonadati > Pseudomonadota > Alphaproteobacteria > Hyphomicrobiales > Methylobacteriaceae > Methylobacterium > Methylobacterium sp. UNC300MFChir4.1. The sequence continues at coordinate 85,795 of NZ_FOCS01000007.1, forward strand.
CTTCGCCACCAACGCCGTGGCGATCAACCCGGGCTTCATCCCGGTCAACGGCACGCTCAACACCATCGACTTCTTCGGCACCGTCCGCGGTCGTCTCGGCTGGGCCTTCGACCGGACCCTCGTGTACGCCACCGGCGGTTTCGCCTACGCCACCGGCACGGATGACGGCGCTCGCGTCGGCCTGCAGAACTTCGCCGGCCGCCGGAACGACTTCAAGACCGGCTGGACGGTCGGCGGCGGTGTCGAGTACGCCCTGCCCACGGACTCGTTCCTGAACTTCTTCCGCTCCTCGGCCGTCACGCTGAAGGTCGAAGGTCTGTACGTGAACCTCGACAACAACAACGGCCGCGCCCAGGCGCCGCTGGTTGGTGCTGCGATCTCCCCGGTCGGCCTCGTGCCGGTGTACTCGCTCGCCGGCGCCAGCCGGAACGAGAACGCCTTCGCCGTCGTCCGCGCCGGCCTGAACTACAAGTTCGGCTCGTACTGAGACGGAATACGGGATCCCGGGCCAAGCACCGGGATCCCGAAATAAAAAAACTTGGGCTCGAAACCGAGAAAGCCCGGCCTCGCGGCCGGGCTTTCTTTTTGTCGTTCGGAGCCTTGACGGCGGATCAGGCGGTCTGGGCGCCGATCCAGCGCGACAGGTCGCCCTTCGGTGCGGCGCCGACCTTCTGGTCCACGCGCTCGCCGTTCTTGAAGAGCAGCAGCGTCGGGATCGAGCGGATGCCGTACTGGGCGGCGATCTGCGGGTTCTCGTCGACGTTGACCTTGGCGATCTTCACCTTGCCCTGCAGGTCGGTCGCGATCTCCTCGAGGGCCGGGCCGATCTGACGGCAGGGGCCGCACCACTCCGCCCAGAAATCCACCACGACGGGCTCGGCGGACTTGAGAACGTCCTGCTCGAAGCTCGCGTCGGTTACTTTCACCGTCGCCATAACGTCACCTTTCGGAATTCGCCGCCCGTCGGGCGGCGTCGAACGGGCAGAGGCCCGCGCGGTCCGGTCAGAATTGGCGACGGCCCGGCGCCCGGTCAAGAAGTCCGGTCGCCGGGGGAGGGCGGGGGTGCCCGGGACGCACGGCTCTCTCGGTGAATCGCCCCACCGCGACGTGCGCTGGCGCATGCGGACCGCTTCCGGGCACGCGCCCCGGGGCTACGGGTCACGCCTCGATCCCGATCCGGTCCAGGGCCGTCGCGACGTCGTCGGCATCGAGGGCGCGGATCACCGGCCCCGAGGTCCAGACGAGAATCGGCCGGATCGTCCGGCCCGGGTAGATCTGCGCGAGGAGGCGCGCGTAGAGGGCGATCTGGCCGGCCTCCGCGGCGGGCAGCGGCGCGCCGGGCTCGGGCGGGCGCCCGGTCTTGAAGTCGGCGAGGTGCACCATGTCCGCCGTCACGGCGAGGCGGTCGACGCGCCCCTGGACCACCCTCTCTGTCCCGCCGGCACGGACACGCCCCGACAGCGCCACCTCCGCGCGGGCGTCCCGGGCGAAGAGCGGCGCGAGGTCGGGGGCGTCGATGATCCGGAGGACCGACCGGACGATCGCGGGGGCGGCCGCGCGCGGCAGACCGGGCGCCCGGGCCTGCACGAAGGCGCGCCCGGCCGTCTCCCGGCGGTCCGGCTCGACCCGGGGCAGGTGCTGCAGCAGGGCGTGTGTCAGGATCCCGCGGCGCCGGGCCTGCGCGTCGGCGAGGCGCGGCGGCGGCACGCGCGCGCCGTCCGCCGCCTGCGGGGCGCCGGACGGGTTCAGGGCCTCGGGGGTCGGTTCCGGCGGCACCGGGCCGCGCAGCCAGTCGGGCTCCGACCCGGCCTCCGCTCTGGCAGACGCGGCACCCGCGGCGGGGGCGGGATCCGGCGGGGCGCCGTCCTGCCAGAGGGTCGCGGGGCCGTAGGGGAGTTCCAGCGCCCGGCCGGCGCCGAGTGCCGCCTCCAGGCCGGCCTGGATCATCCGGCACCACGCCGCCTCGGTCTCGCGCTCGTGGCCGCGGAAGGGCGCCACGATCAGCCGGTCGGCCGCGCGGGTCATGGCGACGTAGAGCAGGCGGTTGTGCTCCTGCCGGGCCTTGGCGAGCAGGGCCGCCCGCGCCGCGTCGGTGGCGGCACAGTCCTGCGTCCGCCCGCCCGACCAGACCGGCGGCAGGGCGATCTCCGTCGCCGGGAGCGGCAGGAGGGGCGGGTCGTTGCGGCCGAGGGGCTCGCACCCGTCGAGGATCACCACGACCGGCGCCTCCAGGCCCTTGGCGCCGTGGACCGTCATGACCCGGACCTCGTCGCGGCCCGATTCGAGGTCGCGCTTGACCGTGTGGCCGGCCTCGGCCCCGACGTAGCGGGCGAGGAAGCCGCCCAGCGACGGGGCGTCCTCGCCGGTCTCGGCCTGGGCGGCGGCGGCGAGGAACACGTCGATCGCGTCCCCGGCCTCGCCGCCGAGGCGGGCGACCAGCTTGGCCCGGCCGCCCTGCGGCCCGAGGAGCCGGGCGTAGAAACCGAACGGGCCGTGGAGCCCCGCCAGGGCGATCCAGCCCGACAGGGCCTCGAGCCCGCGCCGCGCGGCCGCGTCGCCCGCCGCGGCGTGGCTGTGCAGGGCATCCTCCAGGGTCTCGGCGAGGTCGCGGCGGGCGGCGATCCGCACGAGGTCCTCGTCGGTGAGCCCGACGAGTGGCGTCTTGAGGGCGGTGGCGAGGGTCAGGTCGTCGGCCGGCAGGAGGCCCGCCCGGCCGGCGGCGACCAGGTCGGCCACCGCGATGTGGGCGGAGACCTCGAGCCGGTCCTGCCCGGCGACCGGGACGCCGAGCCCCTTCAGGGCGCGGATCGCCTCCTCGAAGGCCGGCCCGCGCTTCCGGACCAGGATCAGGACGTCCCCGGGGCGCCAGATCCGGCCGGTCGCGTCCCCCGCGGTGGTCCAGGCGCGCACCGCCTGCGCCACCCGGCGGGCGGTGACGATCGCCGGGGCGCTGGTCTCGGGCGCGTCCACGGGGGCGGTCCAGGCATCGGGCTCCGCGGCCGGCTCAGGCTCGGCGATCGGCCACAGCTCGACGGCGCCGGGCGCGCCCGGCCGGGCGCTGGCGTGCACGGTCGTGCGGACCGTGTCCTCGAAGGACAGGCCCTCGTTGTGGGCGTCGAGGGCGAAGACCGCGTCGACGGCGCGCAGGACGAGATCGGTCGAGCGGAACGACAGGGTGAGCGGCACGTCCTCGAAGGTCAGTCCGGCCGAGCGCGATTCCGCGATCCAGGACGCGCGGGTCAGGGCGAATTCCCGCGGCTCCGCGCCCTGGAAGCCGTAGATCGACTGCTTGGGGTCGCCCACCGCGAAGCGCGTGCGGCTGCCGGACCGCGCGCCCTCGCCGGCGGCGAATTCCTGCGTGATCGCCCGCAGGATCGCCCACTGCTCCGGGTTCGTGTCCTGCGCCTCGTCGACGAGGACGTGGTCGATGCCGCGGTCGAGCTTGTACAGGACCCAGCCGGCGCCGACGCGGCCGAGCAGGTCCAGCGCCTTGTGGATCAGGTCGTCGAAGTCGAGGGCGCCGAGGCGCGCCTTCTGCGCCTCGACGCGGCGGTGGATCTCGGCGGCGATCTGGAACAGCGCCTGCGTGCGGGCGTGGGCCCGGGCGGCGCGCAGGCGGTCGAACAGAGGATCCAGCCGGTCCCGCTCGGCGAGCAGCGCCGCCTTGGCGCCGGCCGGCACGCCCTTGGTCCCCAGGCTGCTGTCGGCCTTGGGCTCGTCCTTCTGGGTGAAGAAGACCGCGCGGTAGAGCGCGAGCGCCTCGGCCCGGTCGGGAAGGTCCGCGGAGCGGAGCCGCTCGGCCTCGGCGGCTTCGAGCGCGTCGGCGAGCTTCTCGTCGTTGGCCTTGCCGGTGCGCAGCGCCGCGACCAGCGCGGCGCGCTCCTCCGGGCGGCACCCGGGACCGCCCTCGAGGATCCCGGCCTCGATCCGCTCGGCGGATTCCTCGGCCGCCAGCCCCAGCGCCCCGTGCAGCCGCCCGAAGGCCCGCTCCAGGCCGGCGGCGTCGCCGATGAAGCTCCGCGCCCGCATGGCCGCCCGGATCGCCGCCCGCAGGGTGTCGCCCGTGGCTTCCGGCGTGACCCGCGCGAGGGCCGCGCTGAGCGGCGTGTCGCCGTTCGCGACGGCGTCGGCCAGGACGTTGGCCATCTCGATATCGAACAGTTCCCGGGCCTTGGCCTCGTCGAGCACCACGAACCGGGCCGGCACGTTCGCCTCGAAGGGGAACATGTGGAGCAGCCGCTCGCACAGGGCGTGCAGCGTCTCGATCTTGAGGCCGCCCGGCGTCTCGACCGCCCGGGCGAAGAGGCGGCGCGCCAGGCGCAGGCGCTCGGGCCCGGCGCGCTCGCCGGTGAGCTCGGCGAGTTCGGCGGCGAGGGTCTCGTCGTCCAGCGTGACCCAGCGGCCGAGCAGCCGGAAGACGCGGATCGCCATGTTGGCCGCGGCGGCCTTGGTGAAGGTCAGGCAGAGGATCCGGCCGGGCGGCGCCTCGTCGAGGAGCAGCCGGACCACCCGGTCGGTGAGGACCTTGGTCTTGCCCGCGCCGGCATTGGCCGAGACCCAAGCCGAGGCGCGCGGGTCGGCCGCCCGACGCTGGTTGGCGCGGGTCAGGTCGTCGACGACGAAGGGGGCGGGGGCGTGCGGGGTGACGCTGCTCAACGGTCCGGTCCGGCTCGGCTGCCGGCTCTCTCTACAACAGAAACGCGCCCGCAGGCCCGCCAAGGCGTCACACCGGCCCTCGCGGGATTGCCCCGGGCGCGGCGCCGTCCCATGGATGCAGACGATCCCTTCCGCGCACACCGAACACGCCCGTGACCCAGCCGACATCCGAGCCGGCGCGCCCGCCGATCCGCTTCCGCGGCCGCTCCTTCATGGCCACCGTCCTGGCGCCGATCCCCCCGGTCGCCGACTGGTTCGGCGACCTCGACGCCCTCAACCGCCGTGCCCCGAACTTCTTCGCCGGCCGGCCGGTGATCCTCGACCTGTCCGGATTGCGGCTCAACCGCGAGGATCTCGACGGGCTGCTCGCCGAGCTGGCCGCCCGCAACATCCCGATCCTGGGGATCGAGGGCGCGGCGCCGTCGCTCCTGGATTCCGCGACCCCGCCGGCCCTGTCGGGCGGGCGCCCCGCGGGGGAGATCGCCGCCCCGGACGAGTCGGCCGCGGACGCGCCCGCGCCGGCCGAGCCGCAGGCCAGAGAGACGGCCCGCTCGCTGATCCTCGACGCGCCCGTGCGCTCCGGCCAGACCGTGCTGCACCTCGAGGGCGACGTCACGGTGCTGGGCGCCGTGGCGTCGGGCGCCGAGGTCATCGCGGGCGGCTCGATCCACGTCTACGGCGCCCTGCGCGGCCGCGCGATCGCCGGCGCCGCCGGCAACCCGACGGCGCGGATCTGGTGCCGGCGGTTCGAGCCGGAGCTGGTCGCGATCGACGGTCTCTACCGCGCCGCCGACGACCTCGACCCGGCCTTCCGGGGGCAGGCCGTGGAGGTGCGGCTGCTGGAGGACGCGATCAAGCTGAACCTGTTCGAGCGAGGTTGAGAGGCTTCGCAGCTCCGGCGTTCAGGCCGTCGGTTAACGGCCTTTCAGCCCGCGCAGAACCCACGGAGACCGGGGCCGAGCCCCCCGCGACGCGCGCCCGAGGGCGTGAGACCATCCTCCGCTGCCCCGATACAAGGATCCCGGCAGAATTTGCCGACCGGATCAGAAACTTAACCCTTCGGTAACCATACCCGCCGTCAATGGTCCGGTAAGGACTCTTAACGGGCGGACATGAGCGACACCCTCCCCGAGCCGATCGACCCGGAGACCGCCACAGCGGCGGCTCCTTCCGCGCCCCGGCCGCTCAGCCTGCGCGGGCGGGCCTTCAAGGCCCTGGCCCTCTCCCCCGAGCCGCCGCTCCCCGAGTGGCTCGCGGGCCTCGACGCGGCGCTCAAGCGCTCGCCGACCCTGCTGAAAGGCCGGGCCGTCATCCTGGACTGCGCCCAGCTCAAGCCCGAGCCGGACGCGCTCGAGACGCTCATGAACGAGCTCAAGGCCCGCGGCATCGCGGTCCTGGGCATCGAGGGGGCCGACGCGGTGGTGGACGGCCTGCCGCCGCTGCTGGTCAAGGGGCACCCGTCCGAGACGATCGAGATCCCGAGCGTCCCGGCCGAGCCGGAGCCGCAGGTGGTCACCTCGATCACCGTCGAGGGCTCGGTCCGCTCCGGACAGAGCGTCATCAACCCGACCGGCGACGTGACCGTGATGGGGTCCGTCTCCTCCGGGGCCGAGATCCTGGCCGGCGGCTCGATCCACGTCTACGGCGCCCTGCGCGGTCGCGCGATCGCCGGAGCCGCGCGCAACCCGCGCGCACGAATCTACTGCCGCAAATTCGAACCCGAGTTGCTGGGGATCGACCGCCTCGTGCGGACGGCGGAGGACATGGGCACGGCCCTGCGCGGCAAGGCCGCCCAGGTCTGGCTCGATGGCGGCAACATCCGAATGGCAAGCCTGGATTAAGGGAGATCGACGCGTGGCAAAGGTTCTCGTCGTCACATCGGGCAAGGGCGGCGTCGGAAAGACGACGACGACCGCGGCCCTCGGAGCGGCCCTGGCCCAGGGCGGGCAGAGCGTGTGCGTCGTCGACTTCGACGTCGGCCTGCGCAACCTCGACCTCGTCATGGGCGCCGAGCGCCGGGTCGTCTACGACCTCATCAACGTGGTCAACGGCGACGCCAAGCTCCCGCAGGCGCTGATCAAGGACAAGCGGCTCGAGACCCTGCACCTGCTGCCGGCCTCGCAGACCCGCGACAAGGACGCGCTCACCGACGAGGGCGTGGCTCGGGTGATGGACGAGCTGCGCGCGAAGTTTGACTGGGTGATCTGCGATTCCCCCGCCGGCATCGAGCGCGGCGCCCAGCTCGCCATGCACCACGCCGACGTGGCGGTGGTCGTGACCAACCCCGAGGTCTCCTCGGTGCGCGACTCCGACCGGATCATCGGCCTCCTCGATTCCAAGACCGCCAAGGCGGAGAAGGGCGAGGACATCGAGAAGCACCTGATCCTCACCCGCTACGACCCGATGCGGGCCGACCGCGGCGACATGCTCAAGACCGAGGACGTGCTCGACATCCTGTCGATCCCGCTGCTCGCGATCATCCCGGAGAGCCAGGAGGTGCTGCGCGCCTCGAACCTCGGCTGCCCGGTGACGCTGAACAACCCGCTCTGCGCCCCGGCGCGGGCCTATGCCGACGCGGCCCGCCGGCTCAAGGGCGAGTCCGTGCCGATGAGCCTGCCGGTCGAGCGCAAGTCCTTCCTCGACAAGCTGTTCATGCGGAGGGCGGCGTGAGCATCCTGGGACTGTTCCAGAAGCGCAGCTCCGGCGCGGTCGCCCGCGACCGCCTGCAGCTGATCCTCGCCCACGAGCGCGCGGAGTCGGGTCGCCCCGACCTCGTGATCCAGCTCCGGGAGGAGATCCTGGCGGTGATCGCCAACCACGTCGCGGTCGAACCCGACAAGGTTAAGGTCACCCTGGAGCGCGGCGAGGGTGTCTCGACCCTCGGCCTCGACATCGAGCTGCCGCTCGGTGCCTCGGGCAAGCTCGACGCCAAGCTGGCCGCGAAGCTCGCCGAGGTCGCCGCCAACAAGGGGGCCGCCAAGCCGGCCTCCTCCAAGAAGGCCGCTTGAGCCGGGCGGGGAGCGTCCCCGCCGGCACGGAGATCCACGCGCCGCGCCCGGTCCGCCGGGTGCGGCTTCGTCGTTCCTTCCACGAACTCCGGTCCCGACTCTCGACCGAGCGCCCCGTCGCGCCATCTCGGAAACCCCGGGGGAGGCCGATGAGAGGATCGCCATGCCGAGCGCCACGACGGACGACGGGATACGGCTCCACTACGAGGAGAGCGGCCGGGGGACGCCGCTGATCTTCGTCCACGAGTTCGCCGGCGATCACCGCAGCTACGAGGCGCAGCTGCGCCATTTCGGCCGGCGCTACCGCGCGGTCGCGTTCAACGCCCGGGGCTACCCGCCCTCCGACGTGCCGGAGTCCGTCACGGCCTACGCGCAGGCGCGCGCGGCCGACGACATCCTGGCCGTCCTCGACCATCTCGGCGCGCCGAAGGCCCACGTCGCCGGCATCTCCATGGGCGCCTTCGCGACCCTGCATTTCGGCCTGCGGCACCCCGACCGCGCGCTGTCGCTGTGCCTGGGCGGCTGCGGCTACGGCGCGGAGCCGGAGCGGCAGGCGCTGTTCCGCGCCGAGGCGGACGCCACCGCCGCGATGCTCCTCCGCGACGGCATGGCGGCCTTCGCGGAGCGCTACGCCGTCGGGCCGACGCGGGTGCAGTTCGAGACCAAGGACCCGCGCGGGCACGCCGAGTTCAGGCGGATGCTCGCCGAGCATTCGGCCCTCGGCTCGGCCAACACCCAGGCCGGCGTGCAGAAGGGGCGGCCGTCGCTCTACGATCTCACGGACGAGCTGGGGCGCATGACCGTCCCGACCCTGATCGTCGCCGGCGACGAGGACTGGCCCTGCCTCACCCCGAGCCTGATGCTCAAGCGGGTCATCCCCTCCGCCGCCCTCGCCGTGCTGCCCAATACCGGCCACGCCCTCTCGGTCGAGGAGCCCGACGCCTACAACCGCCTGCTGGACGACTTCCTGGCGCAGGTGGAGAGTGGCCGCTGGCCGATGCGCGACCCGCGGGCGATCTCGGCGACGATCACCGGGATCAGGGGCTGACCGGCGCGCGGGGGATCAGCCGGAAGCGCGCGGGGCGATCGGGCTGGGTCGTCACGACCGCCTGGGGCAGCACCGGCTCGCGCTCGTCGAGCACCAGCCGGAACCGCTGGAGCACCCGCGCCAGGGAGAGGACGGCCTCGCTCAGGGCGAATTGCGCGCCGATGCAGACCCGCGGGCCGGCCCCGAAGGGCAGGTAGGCGAAGCGCCGCGGGGCGGGGGCGCCGGGCAGGAAGCGGCCCGGATCGAACGCGTCCGGGTCCGGCCAGAGCGACCGGTGGCGGTGGAGCACCCAGGGGCTCACCATGACGATGTCGCTCGCCTTGACCGCGTGGCCCGCCACTGTGTCCGGGCCCAGCGCCCGCCGGACGACCACGAAGGCCGCCGGGTACAGGCGCAGGGTCTCGTCGATCACCGCGCGGGTGAGCGGCAGCCGCCCGTCGCTCTGGCAGCCGGTGGGGTCGGCGAGGTCGGCGGCCCGGGCCTCGGCGGCGACCCGCTCCTGCACCTCCGGCGCGAGGGCCAGCAGGTAGGCCGCCCAGAACAGCGTGCCGGCCGTGGTCTCGTGACCCGCCAGGATCATGGTGGCGACCTGGTCGCGCAGCTCGTCGGGCGTGAAGGCGGCGCCGGTATCGGGATTGCGCGCGGCCGCGAGCAGGTCGAGCAAATCGCCCGAGCGGGACCTGTCCCCCTCGACCGCCCGGCGCGCCGCGATGATCCGGTCGAGGAAGGGGATCCACCGGCGCCGGAACCGGCGGCGCGACCAGTCGAGGGGCACCGGCCAGCCCGGGGGGGTGACGATGTCGAGGAGGTGCGGCCGCCCCATCCGCTCGGCGTACTCGGCGATGAACTGGCGCAGCTCGGCGCCGTGCTGGTCCATCCCCACCGAGAACATGGCGCGCCCGGCGATCTCGAGGGCGAGCCGGTAGAAGGACGTAAACAGGTCGACCGGCCCCGCCGCGGCCTCGGCGGCGATGCGCTCCATCCCGTCGGTGACGGCCGCGGCGATGTGGGGCACGAGGCCGTCGATCGCCCGCGGCGTGAAGGCCGGCGCCAGGGTGCGCCGCTGGTGCCGCCACGCCGAGCCCTCGCTGATCAGGAGCCCGTCGCCGAGGATCGGGCGCAGGATGCGGGTCGTCCCGGTGGTGCGCGCGTAGTTCGCCTGGTTCTCGACGAGCACCCGGCGGATCGCCTCGGGGTCGTTCAGCACGAAGCTCGACCGCCCGAGCAGGCCCCGGCGGGTGACCGGCTCCTCGAAGGCGCGCCGGGGGAAGCCCGCGAGCGCGTTGTCGCGGATCGACCGCAGGTAGGCGGGCAGCGGCAGCTCGCGCTCGGGCGGGGCGCGGTGCGGCGGCACCACGCGCGGCGTCCCGGCGAGGCTCGGGATCGTCCGGTCCGGGGTCGCGGTGGCGTCCGAGAATGTTGGCATGGGGTGCCATCCTGTGCCGGAGACGGGCAGCCCTGTAAACCGCCGGCCGCGCCCCGCGCGGACCGGTCACGCTTACGTCATTCCGCCGCCGTGCGCAGGCGCGCTTCGGCACTCCGGTCGGCACTCTGGATCGGCAGGCGCGCGGGGAACCGGGCCGGGTCGGATTCCGGCGACAGGCTCGCCACGAGGCTCGCCCGGGGCAGGGCGGTCTCGGTCACGTCGAGCAGCGTGTCGACGCCCCGCTCCAGGTGCTCGTCCACCCGGTCGACCACGAGGATCTCCGGCTCGCGCAGGATCGCCCGCGCGAGGCCGACCCGCACCCGCACGCGCTCGGCGAGCGCCTGCCCGCGGTTGCCGACCTCCTTCTCGAGGCCGCGCCGCTGGATCGGCCGCTCCAGGTCGAACTCCCGGAACACCGCGCGGGCTTCCTTCTGGATCAGCGCCTCGCCGTGCATCCGCGCCGTGTCGATGCGGCCGAACAGCAGGTTGTCGAGGACGGTGCTGCGCGGGTTGATCCGGTTCGGGTCGTAGGATTCGACGTCGCAGCCGTCGTCGCCGTGCATGAAGCCCTGCACGACCGCCCGCGCGCCGACCATGCGCTTGGCCAGGGTCTCGTCGAGCAGCCCGAAGCGCATCCGCGGCTCGACATAGGCGAGGGCCAGCGCCAGGAAGGCCACGCTGTCGGTCTCGCTCAGCCGCCCGTCCTCGGGCAGGCGCGCGAGCCGGCGCAGGTAGTCGGGCAGCGCGTCCGGGGTGATCAGCGAGAACCGCCGGAACAGCGGGTGGCCCGGCGGCACGTCGGCGAAGATGTCCTTGAGGTTGCTGGCGATGGCGACGCCCATCCGGTCGAGCTCGTCGAGGAGCTTCACCTTCTCCAGCGCGTCGCGGAACAGGGGGACGCCGGCGAGGCGGCGCGGATCCGTCAGCGTCGGGTCGCGGGGGACGCCGAACAGCAGGTTCTCCCCGACGGTGGCCTGCTCGTTGTAGTGGCCCCGGGCGAAGGGGATCACGAGGTCGGCGAGACCCTTCTGGGCGAAATGCTCGCGCAGGTGCTCCCGCGCCGCGATCATGCGCTGGCCCACCGGCGTGTCGTGGGCGACCGAACTCAGGGCGCCGAGCCCGAACCGGTAGAGCTCGTCGCCGAGGTCGAGCCGGCCGAGCAGGTCGAGCAGGCGCTCGTCGAGCTCGTCGGCATCCCGGACGCCGAGGCGCTTGAAGTCGATCCAGGGGTCCTCGACGCTGTCGCAGGGGTTGCCGGTCTTCACCGCCTCGTTGATCCGCGCCTTGCTGAGGTCGAGGCTCTTGGTGCGCAGCGGGTGCACGCGCAGCCCGTAGAGGACGTTGTCGCGCAGCGTCCCGGGGAACAGCACGGGCTGGACGCCCGCGTAGGCGATGCGCCGCGCGTGGTCGCGGCGCGGCAGCGTCGAGAGGTCGTGCTCGCCGATCCGGACCGTGCCCCCGGGCGGCGCCTGGAGCCCGGCGAGCACGCGGACGAATTCCTGCGCGATCGCCCCGGGCGGGACCAGGGCGACCTGCCCGGGGAGGCGCACCTCCGCGTCGCCGACCTCGATCAGGGAGCCGCCCTGCGGATCGCGCAGTTGCAGGCCCTCCAGCCGCAGCGGCCCGCCGAGCCGGGGCGCCGCGCGCTCGGATTCGTGCTCGGCCGGCAGGAGGCGCTGCGGGCCGAAATGCGCCGCCACGGTCTCGTACTTGACCTCGACGTCGAGGCGCTGCTGATCCCAGTCGATCAGCTCCTTGAGGGGCGGCGGCAGGTCCCGGTAGGCGGCCAGGACCGCCACGAGCTGGCCGATGTCGAGCTGGCCCTTCAGGGCGAAGTAGCCGCCGATCGCGTAGAACAGGAACGGCGTCACCTGCGCGAGCAGGTTGTTGAGGTATTTGACCGCGAACTTGCGGCGGTAGATCCGCAGGCGCAGGTCGTAGAGCCGGTAGAGGCGGCCGCCGATCTCCGCGCGTTCCCAGCGGCCGGTGTCATTCAGCGTCACCGCCTGCAGGCCGTCGAGCACCTCGGCGACGCGCCCGGCCAGGGCGCGGGACGCGATCTGACGCTGGCGGCTGAGACGGATGATCTCCCGCCGCAGCCGCGGGATCACGGTCATCTGTACGGCGACCATGCCGCCGGCCGCGATGCCGAGCCAGATGTTCTGCATCATGATGAAGGCCAGCGCCGTCGCGGCCTGCGTGCCCAGGAACACCGGCACCACGATCGCGTCGCCGATGAAGGAGCCGATCGGCTCGACCTCGTCCCGGATGATCGTCGCGGTCTCGGAGGATTTCACCTCCCGCTGCGTCTCCGGGGAGAAGCGCAGCATCAGCGAGAACAGCTGGAACCGCAGGCGGCGCAGCATCCGCTCGCCGAGAATGCCCTTCTGGAGGTTGATCCAGAACTTGAACGCGCCGTTGATCAGGACGAGGCTGAGGAACAGCGTCGACAGGCTGAGCAGCAGCTCGAACCGGTCGAGCTGGAACCCCTCGAACAGGTGCGTCTTGCCGCCGCCCAGGAAGGCGGGCCACTCGACGGTGAGCTCGAGGAACGGCGCGGTCGCCTCGCCGTGCGCGTAGGCCTTCCCCGTGATCGCGTCGTTGACGATGCGCTTCGGCAGGTCGAGCGAGGCGAAATAGAACGGGAGCGACGCTAGCACGACGGCGCAGATCCGGAGCTGCGCGACCTTGGAGTAGCGCCAGATATACGGGAACAGCCGCGGCTCAAGCGCGCGCATCGTGTCCTTCCGACGAAAGCCCGCCCTGGCGGCCCGAGGGCCGAATCGCCGCAGCCGGACGCCTGATCCTGGTCGATACGCTACCCGAGGGATCCGGTTTCATCCAATACAGCCCGATAAACGCAGCTTTCCGCCGGTCGCGGTGTCGTCGCGCCGTCATATAGGGCAACCGGCGCCGGAGCGCGCGCGCGGAGCAGCCCTGCGCCCGCGGCCAGGAGGCGTGCGGCGACGGATTCCGACGCCGGTCTTCCCCCAGCAATCCCGGTCACGCGAGGCCCCCATGACTTCAGCGGCCTTGCCCAAGCGCGCGTGTCCTTATATTGCGACGCAACCACCACGACTCCGTACCTGAACCGGCGCGGACGGCCGCGCCGCGCGGCCGCCAGGGAGCCGGCACAACCCGTTTCGGGCCGCCATGAATCTGCGCAACATCGCCATCATCGCTCACGTCGACCACGGCAAGACGACCCTCGTCGACAAGCTGCTGGCCCAGTCCGGCACCTTCCGCGAGAATCAGCGGGTCGAGGAGCGGGCGATGGACTCGAACGACCTCGAGAAGGAGCGTGGCATCACGATCCTGGCCAAGGCGACCTCGGTCGTCTGGAAGGACACCCGCGTCAACATCGTCGACACCCCCGGCCACGCCGATTTCGGCGGCGAGGTCGAGCGCATCCTGTCGATGGTCGACGGCGTGATCGTGCTGGTCGACGCGGCCGAGGGGCCGATGCCGCAGACCAAGTTCGTGGTCGGCAAGGCGCTCAAGATCGGCCTGCGCCCGATCGTGGCGATCAACAAGGTCGACCGGCCGGACGCGCGGATCAACGAGGTCGTGAACGAGGTGTTCGACCTGTTCGCCGCCCTCGACGCCACCGACGAGCAGCTCGACTTCCCGATCCTTTACGGCTCGGGCCGCAACGGCTGGATGGCCGATACCCCCGAAGCCGACCCGTCCGTGGGTCTCGAGCCGCTGTTCGACCTCGTCCTCAAGCACGTGCCACAGGCGAAGACCGAGGAGGGTCCGTTCCGGATGCTCGGCACCCTTCTGGAGGCCAACCCGTTCCTGGGCCGCATCATCACCGGCCGCATCGCCGCGGGCTCGGTGAAGCCGAACCAGTCGATCAAGGTGCTCGACCGCAACGGCAAGGTCGTGGAGACCGGCCGCGTCTCGAAGATCCTCGCCTTCCGCGGCCTGGAGCGCGCGCCGATCGACATCGGCGAGGCGGGTGACATCGTGTCGATCGCCGGCCTGATGAAGGGCACCGTCGCCGACACGTTCTGCGACCCGCAGGTCGAGACCCCGATCCAGGCGCAGCCGATCGACCCGCCGACCGTGACCATGTCGTTCATCGTCAACGACAGCCCGCTCGCCGGCACCGAGGGCGACAAGGTCACGAGCCGCATGATCCGCGACCGCCTGTTCAAGGAGGCCGAGGGCAACGTCACGCTCAAGATCGAGGAGGCGGCCGACAAGGACAGCTTCTACGTCTCGGGCCGCGGCGAGCTGCAGCTCTCGATCCTGATCGAGACCATGCGCCGCGAGGGCTTCGAGATCGCCGTGTCGCGGCCGCGGGTCGTGTACGAGCGCGACGAGGCCGGCGCCCTGCTCGAGCCGATCGAGGAGGTCGTGATCGACGTCGACGAGGAGCACTCGGGCGTCGTCGTGCAGAAGATGTCCGAGCGCAAGGCCGAGATGCTGGAGATGCGGCCGTCCGGCGGCAACCGCCTGCGCCTTGTGTTCCACGCCCCGACCCGCGGCCTGATCGGCTACCAGGGCGAGCTGCTCACCGACACCCGCGGCACGGCCATCATGAACCGGCTGTTCAAGGCCTACGAGCCCTACAAGGGCGAGATGCCGGGCCGGCGCAACGGCGTGCTGATCTCCAACGACCAGGGCGAGGCCGTGGCCTACGCCATGTGGAACCTGGAGGACCGCGGCCCGATGATGATCGAGCCGGGCTGGAAGGTGTACCAGGGCATGATCGTCGGCGAGCACAACCGCGAGAACGACCTCGAGGTGAACGTGCTCAAGGGCAAGAAGCTCACCAACATCCGCACGACCTCGAAGGACGAGGCCGTCCGCCTGACGCCGCCGATCCGCATGACCCTGGAGCGCTCGCTGGCCTGGATCCAGGACGACGAGCTCGTCGAGGTGACGCCGAAGTCGATCCGCCTGCGCAAGGCGATCCTCGACCCGAACGACCGCAAGCGGGCCGAGCGGTCGAAGGAGAACGCCGCCTGAGGCGCGCGACCGTCACCGAACGTGAACGACGGGCAACCGGGCGCTCAGGCCCGGTTGCTGATGTGGCCCTTATTCCTGGCCGCTCTCGGACCCATCGAACCCTTATGCCAGGGGCGATACTTCGATGGGGCGGACCCGAGAGGCCCGCGTGAACCCCGTGACACCGATGCCCGTCGCGCTGAACCCGCTTTCGTCGCTCGCGCAGGCCGCCGCCGCGCCGCCCTCATACCTCGTCGGCCAGGACGGCGAGGGTCACTGGGTCGCCGTCGAGACCGGTGGGCGTGCCGGAGGCATCTTCCGCAGCCGCCAGGACGCGATCCGCTACGCCTGCGTCGAGACCGGCTGCCGTCCCGGCGACGTCCCGCTGGCTTCCGGGCCGATCCCCTTCCGTCTCTCCTGAGCCGCGCGCCGCCGCGCGGGGGATGCCGCCGCGGCGGCATCCCGGTCGCGTCAGCTGCCCCCGGGATCGGTCTCGTCGTTCTGCGTTCCGCCGGCGGGCGTCCCCTGGCCGGGCTTGCCCTCCGTCTTCTCGTTCGGGTCCTTGACCGCGTCGGGGGCGACGTTCTTCGGCTTGTCCGGCTGCGCGCCGGTCTCGCGACGCTCGGTCATTCCCGATTCTCCCGCTCCGCCCGGTAGTGCCCGCCCGCGACCTTCGTGTCGGCAGCCGGACCCCGCGAGGCCTTCTGGTCCGAGTGGCCGCCCGAGGAGCCGCCGACCGCGGGCGGCGCGCGCCCGGGCTCTCCGGCCGCGCCCCATCCCTCCTTCGGTTCGGTCCGCGGCGCCTCGCCGGAGCCCATGTCGGTGATCGCCGCCTGATCGGCCGTCTGATGGCCGCCCCCGGCGGGCGGGCTCCCGCGCGAACCGACCTTGTCGTCGGGCTTGCGGGTGACCGTGCCGGATTCGCTCGTCGGCCTGACCATCAGCGCTTCCCGTCGTCCTGGCCGACGGCGGCGGTGGCGCGGTCGATCGCCTCGCCGAGATTCGTGTCGGACCGCGCCTTGTCCTCCATCTGGCCGAGCTTCTCGCGCGGCGTCTCGGTCTCGTCGGCCACCGCGGCATCGGCACCCTCCCGCGCGGGTCGTCCGGTCTGGTCTGTCATGGCTCGCCTCTCTGCCTCTTCGGGGGACAACGGAGGCGGCCGGGGAGGGTTGCGCGAACTGGCCGACCGGAGGCGGTCGGTTCAGGTCTCCGGCCCGACGATCCGGGGCAGGACGGCCTGCATGAGGCGCCGCGCCGCATCCTCCGCGGCCCCGCGATCCGATGCCCGCGCCTCGATCGTCAGCAGATCGCCGTCCCGGAGGATGACCGCGGTCGCCCCGGCGCCGCCGTCCAGCGCGTACACGCTCAACCAGCCGATCGCCGGGCCGGCGGGCAGTGCCGAGAGCCGGCAATCCGGATTGCGCCGCACGCAGAGCGCCTCGAGCGCCGCGAGGGTCGTCCTGCCCGAGCGGACCCGGGCCTCGGTCCCGTCCGTCAGGCGCCCGAGCCGCAACGCGATCGTCGGGGCGCCCGCGCAGGCGGCGCAGTGCAGGCCGAGCTGTCCGGCCTCCGCCCGCGCCGTGGCCGCCGGTCCGAACGCCGTTCGGGCGGCTTCGGCCAGGCCGGTCAGGTCGTGGACCGCGAAGCCCAGGGCCATCGCCGCCTGAGCCCAGAGGCCGAACACGAGAAGCAGGAGGCCGCGCATGATATCGTCACTGTCCGTTCGCCGGTCGGCGTTAGCGGAGAGTTTTTCTGGCGTCCAGGCACGGCAGATCGCAGTGTTGATCCGAAAATTGCGCCCAAAACTCAGTATTATCCTGCGAATAAGTTCTGAGAGAGACAGATACTGATCAAAGAAAAATGATTTTATGACTGTGATAAAATGAAAAATTCCGTGGGTCGCGACGATCGTTCCCGTCCCCGGCGGACCGGAAGCGCGCGCGGATCCAAATCGCCGCGATCCGCGCCGGTGCGATTCGATCGGCGCTCCGTAGGGGAGCGGCCCGAAGGCCGCTCCGATGGCCGGTTCAGCCGATCCCGTCGAACAGCGCCGAGGAGATGTAGCGCTCGGCGAACGAGCAGGCGACCGTCACGATCCGCTTGCCCTGAAACTCGGGGCGCTTGGCCAGCTCCAGCGCCGCCGCGACGTTGCCGCCGGTGGAGATGCCGCCGGGGATGCCCTCCAGCCGGGCGAGCGCCCGGGAGGTCTCGAACGCCGCCTGGTTGGTGACCTTCAGGACGCCGTCGAGGATGCTCGTGTGCAGGTTGTCGGGGATGAACCCGGCGCCGATGCCCTGGATCTTGTGCGGGCCGGGCTGGCCGCCGGAGATCACCGGGCTGTCCTCCGGCTCCACCGCGAAGACCTTCAGGTTCGGCAGGCGCGGCTTCAGCACTTCGCCGACGCCCGTCACGGTGCCGCCGGTGCCGACGCCGGCCACGAACGCGTCGAGCTGGCCGCCCGTGTCGCTCCAGATCTCCTCGGCGGTGGTCTTCCGGTGGATCTCCGGGTTGGCCGGGTTGGAGAATTGCTGCGGCATGACCGAGCCCGGGATCTCCTTCAGGAGCTCCTCGGCCTTGGCGATCGCGCCCTTCATGCCCTGCGCGCCCGGCGTGAGCGCCAGCTCTGCACCCAGGAAGGCGAGCATCTTGCGCCGCTCCAGCGACATCGTCTCGGGCATCACCAGGATGAGCCGGTAGCCGCGGGCCGCCGCCGTGAAGGCGAGGGCGATGCCGGTGTTGCCCGAGGTCGGCTCGACCAGCGTGCCGCCGGGCTGGAGCTTCCCGGAGGCCTCCAGGGCGTCGATCATGTTGACGCCGATGCGGTCCTTCACGCTCGCGATCGGGTTGAAGAACTCGAGCTTCAGCAGGATCTCGGCGTCGACGCCGTGCTCCTTGGGCAGCCGGTTCAGGCGCACCAGAGGGGTGTTGCCGATCGTCTCGGTGATCGAGCCGTAGACACGGCCGTGGCCGACCTTCGCCGGTGCGTTGAGGGTATCGGCCATCGCGGAACTCCTGCTCGTGGTGACGGATCGGACAGATGTCGTATCCGGGAGAGGCCCCGCCAAGGGATCGCCCTCGCGTGGGGAGGCTTGACCGGCCCGGACGGGAGGCTGCGATATCGCGTTGCCGCGGCCGGAGCAATCGGGCTAAGTGCCGTTGCCGAAAGTTCTTTCCGGAATTGGGCGAACTTTCGCGGCGGGGTGGAAGACCTTTATTGAGCGGCCCGTTCCTGATGGAATTCTATTCTCCAGCCCGTCCGGCCGCGGCCGGCGCTGCCCGACCATCCCGCCCGACGGGCGGACGGGGCCTCCCTCTTCGGCCGACTCGTCGGGCCGCTCTTCTGGCGGGCCTCGGGCTGGTCCTGGCGCGGCCGGCGCGCGCCGCCGAGGCGCTCCGCGTCATGCTCGCCACCGCGACGCCGGGGGGCGGCTTCCCGGCCTTCGGGGAGGCCTTCGCCGGCGCGGTCGCAGCCGCGGACCCGGCCCTGACCGTCGAGCGGCGCGCCACCGGCGGGTCGTCCGAGAATGTCGGCCTCCTCCGCGCCGGCCGCGTCGATCTCGGCCTCGTGCAGGGCGAGTATGCCTACCCGGCCCTCGCCGAGGGCAGCGGCCTGACCGTCCTGGCGCCGATGTACCCGACGCCGGGCCTGTTCGTGGTGCCGGCGGCCAGCGCGATCCGCTCGGTGGCGGACCTGCGCGGGCGCAGGGTCGTGCTCGGCACGCACAAGTCCGGGCTGACCGTCATGGGCCGCAGCGTCCTCGGCGCCTCGGGCCTCGATCCCGAGCGCGACATCAGCCCGATCCTCCTCGACCGGGCCGGCGACGGCCCGGCCCTGGTGCGGGAGGGCCGCGCCGACGCGCTCTGGGGCGGCGGCCTCGATTGGCCGGGCTTCCACGCGCTGGCCGCGGATCCGGGCGGGGCCCGCTTCTTCGGACCGTCCGAGGCGGCCATCGCGCGCCTCGCGCAGCCCGGCGCGGCGACGCGGCGCCTCACGGTTCCGGCCGGCAGCTTCGCCGGGCAGGCGGAGCCGATCGCGACGGTGGGGTCCTGGAGCTTCGTGATCGCGCGGCCCGGCCTCGACGAGGAGACGGCCTACCGGATCGTCTGGGCGCTGGCGCGGACGGAGCTCACCGAAGCGCAGCCGAGGAACCTCGTCGGCCTCGTCCCGGCGGACCGGGTCAATCCCGGGACCGCCCGCGTCCTCCGCGAAGCCGGCGTGACGCTGCGCTGACGGCGCGGGGGCTCAGCGGAACGAGGCGACCCGGCGATCGCGCTTCCGCTCGGCGGCGGGCTGGTAGGCGATCTCGGCGTGGTGGGTGCAGTACGGCAGGCCGGTGATCGAGCGCGCGCCGCAGAAGCGGAATTCCGGCGTCGTCGGGTCGCCGAGGGGCCAGCGGCACATGGATTCCCGGAGGTCCATGATGGTGACGCGCTCCGACACCGCGAGGGCCACGGGCGCGGGCGCCGCGGCCGGCGCGGGCGCCGGGAAGTCCGGGGCCGGACGGTGGGCCAGGATCGCGACCGGCTCGGGCGCCTGCGTCTCGACCACCGCGATGGCGGTCTCGATCTCGACCGTCTTCGACGGCGGGACGGCGGTGGCGGCTTCCTCGCCGCCGCGGGCGCGACCGGCCAGACCGAGGCGGTGGACCTTGCCGATCACCGCGTTGCGGGTGACGCCGCCGAGTTGCGCCGCGATCTTGCTGGCGCTCTGCCCGTCTTCCCACAGGCGGCGCAGCAGCGCCACGCGATCGTCCGTCCAGCCGAGACCCGCTTCCATCATCCCCTCCGCCCCCTGCGGCTCGGCCGCGTTCCCGAAGGCCAGTCCGCGTCTTCCAGGCCGACAGGAGCCGTTATCCCGGCCGACCGTGTCGCCGCGCAGACCGCGCCCCCGCGCACCGGCTGCCGCATCGCGTGCGACACCCTGTCTCGCCAGGCCACGGGGGAACCCTAGCGCGGCGCTCGCGAACGTTGCAAGGGCGGGCGGTCGCCGGGCACGAGCTGCCGCGACGCCTGTCCACCGGCAATGACCCGGGTTGGCCGGGTCCGGCGCGATCCTGCGCGGCCCCGGCGCGGTCCCGGCGCGGTCCCGCCGGTGTCCGGTACGGCGCCGCACCGTCCGGGCCGCCGGCCGCAGCGGCCACGCTTGCGCCCCGATCGCGTGGGATCGTGACCCCACCGCAACAGCGCGGCCTTATCGTTCCTCCGAAGCCGGCTAAGACGGAACAGGCGATACGGCCAAGCTCGTTCCGTGTGGCAGAGTGGGCGCGTTTCGCGGTTCGAGGAAGTGACGATGGGTGTTCGTCAGGTCAGCCTGCGCATGGCGGTGGCGTTCGGGCTGGCGGGTCAGGTCGCGGCCTGCGGCAGCGTTCCGCGGACCCCCTACAGTGCCGAGCAGGCGGCCTTCGCCACCGTGCCGGGCATCCCCGGCGCGCGCGTCTTCGCGGACGCGTCGGTGGACACGATCGCGGCGCTCGCCGCCAATCCGGAGCGGCGCCTCAAGGGCTTCACCTACCTGGCCCTGTCGGGCGGCGGCGGCGACGGCGCCTACGGGGCGGGCGTGCTCAACGGCTGGACGGCGTCCGGCAAGCGGCCCGAATTCACCCTGGTCTCCGGCGTCTCGACGGGCGCGCTGATCGCGCCCTTCGCCTTCCTGGGCCCGGCCTACGACCCCTACCTGACCGAGTTCTACACGAGCGGCGTCGCCAGCGAGCTGGTGGCCTCGCCGAACCTGGCCAACGTGCTGTTCGGCTCGGGCCTGTTCGGCGACGGGCGCCTGCGCAACCTCATCGACCGCTACGTCACGGACGATCTCCTCAAGGCCGTGGCCGAGGAGCACGCGAAGGGCCGGCGCCTGCTGGTCGTCACGACGAACCTCGATTCCCAGCGCGCGGTGATCTGGAACATGGGCGCCATCGCGGCGAGCGGGGTGCCCAACGCCCGCCAGCTGTTCCGCGACGTGCTGGCGGCCTCGGCCAGCATCCCGGCGGTGTTCCCGCCCCAGTTCATCGACGTCTCGGCCGGCGACGCGCGCTTCCAGGAGATGCATGTCGACGGCTCGGTGGTGACCCCCGTCTTCACCCTGCCGCAGACCCTGCTGCTGCGCGACGGGCGGATCCGCACCGGCGGCAAGGCCGAGATCTACGTGGTGATCAACGGCCGCCTGGAGCCGGAATTCGAGGTCACGAAAGACAACACGCTCTCGATCGTCGAGCGCTCCTTCACCACCGCGAGCCGCGCCCGCTCCCGCGCGACGCTGACGGCGACCTACGCGCTGGCCCGCACCAACGGCATCGGCTTCAATCTCACCTACATCGACGAGAACGGCCCCAAGGCGTCCGCCGCGAAGGGCTTCGACACCGCCTACATGCGGGCCCTGTACGACGCCGGTTACGAGAAGGGCCGGACCGGCACCTTCTGGCAGCACGCGATCCCGGCGGCGCCGGTGCTCAAGGCGACCGCCAGCGCCGTCGCGAACTGACCGCCTAACGGTCCGCCGCGCGCCCGGCTCGGGCGCGCGGCGAATGGCGCGGGCGGACGACGCGCCTACTTGCCCAGGATCTTCGTTACGAGGCGGCCGAGCGGCGTCGCCGTGCTGGCGTTCCGGTCGTCCCGGTCGACGGGGCGGTTCTCGTTGCCGAGGATCTTGGTGACGATGCGTCCGATCAGGTTCACGGGTCGGCCCTCCGGTATCGCGCCCAAATGGTGCAGCTTCCCCAACAACGGGTCAGGCGCGGGCCGCGTTCCAGCCCGGCGCCCGATCGGGCGCCTCAGACCTGCATCAGGCGGATGTTGTTGGTGTTGCCCGCCGTGTGGAACGGGATGCCGGCGGTGACCACGATGACGTCGTTCGGCCGCGCGAAGCCCTCGTCCTGGGCGTGGTGGCAGGCCTTCGAGGTCATCTCCTCGTAGCTGTCGACGTCCTCCGTCAGGACGCTGTGCGCCCCCCAGAGCAGGCTCAGCCGCCGCGAGGTCGCGACGTTGGGGGTCAGGGCCAGGATCGAGGCCGCGGGCCGCTTGCGCGCGACCCGGGCGGCCGTCGTCCCACTCGCCGTGTACGCGACGATGGCCGCGGCGCGCACCGCCTCGGCGAGGTCGGCCGTGGCGGTGGCCACCGCGTGGGGCGGCGTCTCCTCCTCACCCGGCTCCGAGGCCGCGACGATCGAGTGGTAGAGCTTGTGGCCCTCCACGCTCCGGATGATCCGGTCCATCATCGCCACCGCCTCGACCGGGTAGCGGCCGGTCGCGGATTCCGCCGAGAGCATCACGGCGTCGGCGCCGTCGTAGATGGCGGTGGCGACGTCCGACGCCTCCGCCCGGGTGGGCGCCGGGGCATTGACCATCGAGTCGAGCATCTGGGTCGCCACCACCACGGGCTTCACGGCGAGCCGGCAGGCCCGGATCAGCTCCTTCTGCCGCCCCGGCACGTCCTCGTGCGGGATCTCGACGCCGAGATCGCCGCGGGCGACCATCACGGCGTCGGAGAGCCGGATGATGTCGTCGATCCGCTCCAGCGCCTGCGGCTTCTCGATCTTCGACATGATGCCGGCGCGATCGCCGATGATCCCCCGCGCCTCGATGACGTCGGACGGCTTCTGGACGAACGACAGGGCGACCCAGTCGACGCCGAGATCGAGCCCGAAGGCGAGATCCGCCCGGTCCTTCTCGGTCAGCGGCGACAGGTCCAGCAGCGTGCCCGGCAGATTCACGCCCTTGCGGTTCGAGATCGGACCGCCGGTGACGACCTCGGCGGTGATGGAGGTCCGCTCGGGTCCGGTGACCCGCACCCGCACCCGGCCGTCGTCGATGAGGAGTTCCTGGCCCGGCACGACGGCGTCGAAGATCTCCGGGTGGTGCAGCGGGATCGCCTGCTTGTCGCCGTCGGCGCCCTCGAGGACGAAGCGCACCGTCTCGCCGGCCTGGAGATCGAGCCGTCCGCCCTGGAGCGTGCCGATCCGGATCTTCGGGCCCTGGAGATCCTGCAGGATGCCGATCGGCCGGCCGACCTCCTTCTCGAGGGCGCGGATGGCCGCGTGGACCTTGGCGTGATCCGCCTGGAGGCCGTGGCTGAAATTGAGCCGGAACGTGTCGACGCCGGCGAGGAACAGGGCGCGGAGCTGGTCCGGGGCGGAGCTGGCGGGACCGACGGTGGCGACGATCTTGGCGTGGCGGTGACGGCGCATGCGGGTCTCGGCCTCCTGAGGCTGCCTCTGGGAATCGAGCCGGGCGCTCGGTCGCGCCGACGGCGCTCACATCGGTCCGCGACGGCCCCGCGGCGAGGCCTCGCGACGCTCGGCGGGCGATTTTTCGCGCGGCGGGCCGATTCGGCGGGGAGCTATCTGGCCGCCTCGCGGGCGATCCCGGCAAGCCCGGCGTCGAACACGCCCGTGATGTCGGCGACGGCGTCGGCATCGCTCATGCCCTCGGCGTCGAAGGTCGCGCTCCAGATCACCGTGGAGCCCGCGCCGTCGCGACGGACCGCCAGCGTCGCGTTGTAGGCGCGCACCGGCAGGGGCCCCTGGATGAAGCTGTAGCTGTAGCTCATGCCGGTCTCGTCGCGCGCGGTCTCGACCTCGGCGATCGTGCCCTTGCCGCCCTTCACCACGAGGCCGCGGATCTGCGCGCGGATGCCGTCATCCTCGTCCTCGCCCGACAGGATGCAGCGCTGGACCTGCGGGTGCCAGTGCTGGATCGCGCAGAAATCGCCGACCAGCGCCCAGACCGCGGCGGGCGGGGCCGGGATGTCGCGGCTGCGGGTGACCTCCAGGGCGCTGGCCGGCCCGGCGGCCAGGACGGCCGCGCCGATCGCCGTCAGGGAAGCGGGATGCATCACGGGTCGGTCTCCGGTCCGCCGGGCTGATGTGACGCGACTTGGAGCGCCGCCCGGCCGCGGCGAGCCCCGGGGCCGCGACGGACCGCGTCTCGAAGGTGTCGCTGCCGGCGCGGTATGCTACGCCGCGCCCGTCAGGATCACCGGAGATGCCCATGGACGATCGCGCTGCGCCGGAGCGGCCCGCGACCCGGAGCGGCGCCGCGCGCGCGGCCCTGACGACCGGCGCCGCGCTCGTCATCGGCACGGCCATGCCGGCGCTCGCCGCGGGGTCGGACCCGTCGCCGCCGGCCGCGCCGCAGGCTTTCGAGGCCTGCCGGGCCGACCTGATCGCCTGGGTCACGGCCCGCGCCGTGCCGCAGGGCCTCGCCGAGGCGCAGCTCGCCGCGCTCAACCCCGACCCGGACGTGATCGCCGCGCCCCAGAGCCAGGGCGAGTTCGTCCGTCCGATCTGGGACTACATCGAGGCCAGCGTCACGCCGGCCCGCGTCG
Source organism: Methylobacterium sp. UNC300MFChir4.1 (assembly GCF_900110155.1). Taxonomy (NCBI): domain Bacteria; kingdom Pseudomonadati; phylum Pseudomonadota; class Alphaproteobacteria; order Hyphomicrobiales; family Methylobacteriaceae; genus Methylobacterium; species Methylobacterium sp. UNC300MFChir4.1. Next base: position 110,208 of record NZ_FOCS01000007.1, read on the forward strand.
AGGCCGGTCTGCGCAAGCTCACCGAGCACGCCGACACGCTCGCCGCCATCGAGGCCAAGTACGGGGTCGACCGCCACGTCCTGGTGGCGTTCTGGGGGGTCGAATCGAGCTACGGCGCCGTGCTCGACAACCCGGCGGTGGTGAAGCCGGTCGTCCGCTCGCTCGCGACGCTCGGCTGCAGCGATCCCGCCCGGGCGACCTACTGGCGCGACGAGCTGGCGGCGGCGCTCCAGATCCTGGCCTGGAACCAGGCGCCCCTGGACCGGATGCCGGCGGGGCTGACCGGGTCCTGGGCCGGCGCCATGGGGCACACGCAGTTCATGCCCAGCGTCTACCAGCGCGAGGCGGTCGATTTCGACGGCGACGGCCGGCGCGACATCTGGACCTCGGTGCCGGACGCCCTCGCGTCGACGGCGAACTATCTTCGCAGCCACGGCTGGAAGCCCGGCGCGGGATGGGGCAGCGAGGCGGTGCTGCCCGAGACCTTCGACGCGGCGCTCGCCGACGAGACGACGGTCCGCACCGTCGCGGCGTGGCGGGCGCTCGGCGTGAGGCCCGCCCGCGACCGCGCCCTGCCGGACACGGCCGAGGCGACCCTGATCCTGCCCGCCGGGATCCGCGGCCCCGCCTTCCTGCTGCAGCCGAACTTCGCGGTGATCCTCCGCTACAACACGGCCCTGTCCTACGCGCTGACCGTCGCGCTCCTGTCGGACCGCCTGCGCGGCGACCCGGGCCTGGTGCACGACTGGCCACGGGGCGACCGGCCCCTCACCGGCGACGAGCGGCGCGACCTGCAGACCCGCCTGACGGAGCGCGGCTTCGCCACCGGCGGGGTCGACGGCAAGATCGGCCCGAAGACGCGGGCGGCGCTGCGCGCCTTCCAGGGGTCGGTCGGCCTGCCGCCGGACGGTTACGCCGACGCCGCGCTGCTGGACCGGGTCCGGGCCGCGCCCTGACGGACGCTCACGCCAGGAAGGCGGGCTCGTCCCGGGCGAGCACCCGCTTGACGCTCTCCAAGTGGAGGCGGGCGCTCTCGGCGCGCCCGGCCGCCTCCTGGGCCGCCACGCGCTTCACGATCGCCTCGGGCACGGCCTTGAGCGCGCGCCCCGTGCTCATCGCCAGGACCTGCGCCTGCGCGGCGCGCTCCAGGTAGTAGAGGTCGTCCCAGGCCTCCGCGATCGTCTCGCCCAGCACCATCACGCCGTGGTTCTTCAGGAACACGACGTCCGCCTCGCCGGCGCTCTCGGCGATCCGCCGGCCCTCGGACGAATCGAGCGCGAGACCGTTGTAATCCTCGTCCACCGCGATCCGGCCGTAGAAGCGCAGCGCCGTCTGGCCCGCCCACATCAGGGGCTCGCCCTCCAGCATGGCCAGGGCCGTGGAATAGGGCATGTGGGTGTGGAACGCGGCCCGGGCGCGGGGCTTCAGCCGGTGCAGCTCGGCGTGGATGTGGAAGGCGGTGGCCTCGGGCTGGCCGTCGCCCTCGAGGACGTTGCCGTGGAAGTCGCAGAGGAGCAGGCTCGACGCGGTGACCTCCGCGAAGGCGAGGCCGTAGGGATTGACCAGGAACAGGTCGGGCCGCTCCGGCAGCACCGCCGAGAAGTGGTTGCAGATGCCCTCTTCCAGGCCGTTGCGGGCGGCCCAGCGCAGGCAGGCGGCGAGGTCGATCCGGGCGCGGCGCACGCTGTCGGCGTTCAGGGGCTCGTTGCTGCGGGCGGGCGGGGTTCCCGGGGCGGTAACGGCGTGCGCCATGCGTGCGGGCTTTCCTGTGTCGGGGTTCGGGCCGGGGACTCGACCGGTCCCGCACTCTAGACGCTCGCTCGCCCCTGCGCAGCCGCTCCGCGCTCAGGCGCGGCCGTCCGTGACGCCGCCGACGAGATTGAGGGCGAGCAGGAAGTCCGACGCGAAATCCGTGCGGATGACCGGCTCGCGCGGGATCGCCTCGCGCAGGAGATCGCGCTCGGCCCGCCGCGCCGCGACCGCTTCCGCCACCGAGACGCGCCGGAACGACAGGCTCGCCCCGCCCCGGACCTGCGCCAGACGCCCGAGATCCGGGCCGATCACCGTGGCGATCTTCGGGTAGCCGCCGGTGGATTGCCGGTCGGCCATCAGGATGATCGGCAGGCCGTTGCCGGGCACCTGGATCGCCCCCATGGCGACGCCGTCGGAGACGATGTCGTGCCCCTTGGCGTGCCTCAGCGGCGTGCCGTCGACGAAGCAGGCCATCCGGTCGCCCCGCGGCGAGACCGTCCAGGGACCGGCCAGGAAGGCCTCGACCTGGTCGGGCGCGAAGTAGTCGTCCTGCGGGCCCAGCACGACCCGGATCTCCCGGCCGTCGCGCTCGAGCCAGGGCGCGACGAGCCGCTGCGGCGCTCCGTCCGACGTCCGGCCCTCGGCGACGGGGAGGCGGTCGCCCGCGGCGAGGCCGCGCCCGTCGAGGCCGCCGAGCCCCGAGCGGGTATGGGTCGCCGCCGAGCCGAGGACCGGCGCCACGTCGAGCCGCCCGGCGACCGCGAGGTAGCCCCAGGCGCCGGCATCGCCGGCCCGCACGACGAGGGTCTGGCCGGGCTCCAGGGCGAGCGCGACCGTGTCGGGCAAGGGCAGCCCGTCCAGCGCGACGCGGAAGCCCGGCGCCAGCAGGGCGAGCCCGACGGCGCCATCCTCCGCCGAGACGGTGACGCCGCCGGTGGAGATCTCGATGGCGGTGGCGTCGAGGGGGTTCGACGCCGCCCGGTTGGCGGCGGCGTGCATCAGCGGGTCCATCGGGCCCGCGGCCGTGATGCCGTAGCGCAGGTAGCCGTGCCGGCCCCCGTCCTGCAGGGTGACGCCGGGTCCGGCGGAGTCGATGACGAGGGCGGTCATCAGCGCGCCTCCCCGCGGCGGGCCACCGGCTCGCCGGCCGCCTCGCGGGCCGTGAGGGCGTCGAAGGTCGCGGCATCCACGGGCTCGAAGCGGATCAGGTCGCCGGCGCCGACGAAGAAGCTCGGGTCGCGCTCCGGCGCGTAGAGGCGGGCCGGCGTCGCGCCGATCACGTACCAGCCGGTCGGCATCGGCACGGTCGCCACCGCGGCGAGGCCGCCGCCGATCATGATGGCGTTGCGCGGGTGCGGCGGCCGCGGGCTCGGCCGCCGGGGCACCGCCAGGGGCTGCGGCAGGCCGCCGAGATAGGCGAAGCCCGGCGCGAAGCCGTACATGTAGACCCGGAACGTCGTGGCCGCGTGGGTCGACACCACAGTCTCCGGGCTCAGGCCGCTCCGCTCGGCGACCTGCGCGACGTCCTCACCGTGGGGGGCGTCGTAGCAGCAGGGCAGGGTCCAGAGGTTCGGGCTCGCCGCGCGCGCGGTCGCGCCGGCCACCAGCGCCCGGACACGCGCGGCCAGCGCTTCGCGGTCGAGCACCAGCGGGTCGTAGTGCAGCATCAGGGAGCGGTAGGTCGGCACGCGCTCGCGCAGCCCCTCGGGCGGGTCCGCCCCGAGGGCGTCGTCGAGGGCCAGGACCCGGTCGCTGATCGCCGGATCGACGGTGCTGCCGAACTCGACCACGAGGGCCGCCTCGCCGGCGTCGAGGAGGCGGGGCTTGTCCAGCGCCGCGCTCACGGCCGGAACGGCGCCAGCGTGACGCCCGCGCCCTCCAGCCGGGTCCGCACCGCCCGCGCCGTGGCGACGGCGTGGTCCGAATCGCCGTGGACGCAGATCGAGCGGATCGGCGTCGGCAGCGTTTGACCGTCGGCCGTGAGGATCGCGCCCGCCTCGACCATGCGCAGGACGCGGTCGGCCGCCTCGCCGGCATCGGTGATCATCGCGCCGGGCTGGCTGCGGGGGATCAAGAGGCCGCTCGGCGTGTAGCCGCGATCGGCGAAGATCTCCTGGTGAACCTCGAGGCCGCAGGCCTCGCCCGCCGGCACCTGGGCGGTCAGCGCGATGGCGAGCAGCGCGAGCTCCCGGTCCACCGCGCGGACCGCGCGGGCGATGGCGTCGGCCACCGGCCGCTCCTCGGCGGCGACGTTGGCCAGCGCCCCGTGCGCCTTCACGTAGGTGATGCGGTGGCCGGCATAGGCGGCGAGCGCCTGCGCGGCGCCGATCTGGTAGGCGACGAGCCGCTCGATCTCGGCGGGGCTGTAGGGCATCCGCCGCCGCCCGAAGCCCCAGAGATCCGGGAAGCCCGGATGGGCGCCGACCGCGACGCCGCGCTCCTTCGCCAGCGCGAAGGTCCGGGCCATGATCTCGGGGTCGCCGGCGTGGAGGCCGCAGGCGACGTTGGCCGAGGTGACGATCCCGAGGATCGCCGCGTCGTCGCCGCAGGCGTAGGCGCCGTAGCCCTCGCCGAGGTCGGAATTCAGGTCCACGCTGGTCATCGCCGCCGCTCCGCGTGCCGATCGGGTCTCATAGGGCCGCAACGGGTTCCGGCTCGGCCGGATCCGCGCTGCGAGAATCGAGCGCGCGGCCCGCCGTCTCCGGCAAGAGAAGCGCCGCGACGATCACGAGGCAATAGGCGCCCGCCGCCACGACGCCGATGGCGATACCGAGTGTCAGCGAACCGCTGAGGTGGCCCACCACGGCCGGGCAGATCGCGCCGGTGGCGCGGCCGAAATTGTAGCAGAAGCCCTGCGCGGAGCCGCGGATCCGGCTCGGGAACAGCTCGCTCAGGAAGGCGCCCATCCCGGAGAAGACGCCGGAGAGGAAGAAGCCCAGCGGGAAGCCGAGGATCAGCATCACCGGGTCGGTGATCGGGATCAGCGTGTAGGCCAGGACGAGGATGCCGGCGCAGAAGCCGAACAGGACGAAGCCCAGGCGGCGCCCGATCCGGTCGGAGAGCCACGCGCTGGTCAGGTACCCGACGAACGACCCGAAGATCAGCATCAGCAGGTAGCCGCTGGTGTTCAGGACCGAGAGGTTGCGCTCGGTCTTCAGGTAGGTCGGGAGCCATGTCGTCACGGCGTAGTAGCCGCCCTGCATGCCAGTCGCGAGGAGGCTCGCCAGCACGGTCCGGCCGATCAGCGGCCGGGAGAAGATGTCGAGGAAGCTGCCGGTGTCGCCGACGTCCCGCATGGCGGCGCGGGTCTGCCGGTAGACCTCGGGGTCCTCGATGTTGCGGCGGATCCAGAAGATCAGCACCGAGGGGAGGGCGCCGAGCCAGAACAGGATCCGCCACGCCACCGCCGGCTCCGCCAGGGCGAACACGGCCCAGAAGGCGATCGCCGCGCAGGCCCAGCCGACCGCCCAGCTCGACTGGACGAGCCCCACCGCCTTGCCGCGGTAGCGGGCCTGGATCGTCTCGGCGATCAGCACCGAGCCCACCGACCACTCGCCGCCGAAGCCGAAGCCCTGCAGTGCGCGGGTCACGAGCAGCTGCTCGTAGGACTGGGTGAAGCCGCTGAGCACCGTGAACAGGGTGAACCACGCGACGGTGCCCTGCAGGACGACGACCCGGCCGTAGCGGTCGGCGAGGATCCCGGCCGCCCAGCCGCCGATCGCCGAGGTCACCAGCGCGGCGGTCGCGATGTTGCCGGCCTCGACCTTGGTCAGGCCCCAGACCACGACCAGGGTCGGGATCAGGAACGTGTAGATCATGTAGTCGAACGCATCGACGCCGTAGCCCGCGAAGGCCGCGCCCAGGACCCGGCGCTCCGCCGGACTCGTGTCTCTCACCCACATGGCGCAACTCCTTTGCGGAATGGCCGCCGCGCGGCCGGGATGGTCACAGGAACGGCAGGTCGCGGTTGAGGAGGTCGGTGATCAGCATGTGACCGGGCGCGTGGGTGATGCAGAGCGGCAGCCGCGCCGCCATCGCCACAGCCTGGGGGGTGACCCCGCAGGCCCAGAAGACCGGGATCTCGTCCGGCTCGATCGGCACGGGGTCGCCGAAATCCGGCCGCGCGAGGTCGCGGATGCCGATCAGGCCCGGGTCGCCGAGATGGATCGGCGCCCCGTGGACCGCCGGCATCCGGGCCGTCACCTGCACGGCCTTGATGGCGTCCGCCGCCTTCATCGGCCGCATGGAGACGACGAGCGGGCCGTGGAACGGACCCGACGGCTGGGTGGCGATGGAGGTCCGGTACATCGCAACGTTGCGGCCGAGGGCGACGTGCCGGAGCGGGATGCCCGCCTCGATCAGGCCGGCCTCGAACGAGAAGGAGCAGCCGAGGACGAAGGTGACGAGGTCGTCCCGCCACACGCCGGTCAGGTCGGGCAGCTCCGCCACGAGCGCGCCGCCCTCGTAGACGCGGTAGCCGGGGACGTCTGTGGCGAGGTCGAGATCGGTCCCCAGCGTCGGCAGTGCGCGGTCGCCGGGCCGCGAGACGCCGAGGATCGGGCAGGGCTTCGGGTTCTGCTGGCAGAAGCGGTGGAAATCCTCCGCCATGGCCCGCGGCAGGATCATCAGGTTGCCCTGCGCGTGGGCGGGGACGAGACCCGAGGTGTGGCCCCGGAACCGACCCGCGCGGATCGCGCGCCGCGCGTCCGCCGCGTCGGCGAAGACAGGTGGCGCGCCGTCGGCGCCCGCGTGCTGGCTCACCGCGTTGATCTCCCTGGCTGGTCGTCGCGCGCCGGAGCGGCCGCGTCGGCCGTCCGTATTCCGCGAGATCCCGATCGCTTCAGCGATTCATTTCCTGCGGCAACGATCCCATCGCGCCGCGGAGCAGGCCAATCGTGATTGCGAATGGGGCGCGATAAACCGGACTTATCGGCCGGCGGCCCAGGTCTCGGCGGCCCAGGTCCCGGCGGCCCAGGTCTCGGCGACGTCCTGGGCGAGGCGGGCCGCGTCCGCCACGAAGTGATGGGCCGGCCGCTTGGTGTGCATCGCCGTGAAGGTCAGGTCCGAGAGCTGCGGCTCGGCTGGCAGGACGCGCAGGGTGCCGGCACGCAGTTCGGCTTCGACCACGGCCGGGGGGATCACACAGATCCCGAGGCCCTCGACGCCCATCTTCACGATGGTGGCCAGGGAGGCGCTCGTGTGGATCTGGCTCGGCAGGAGGTTCTCCTGGAGGACGAGGTCGCGCAGCTCGACGTAGGGGCTGGTGTTGCGCGGGTAGGTGATGAGCGGGTGGTGCAGCAGCGCGCCGAGGCTCAGGGGCTCGTCGTCCGGCAGCAGGCCGGGCGCGGCGATCCAGGCGACGGGGGTGCTGAACAGGGGCCGGTTGGCGAAGCTCGGCAGGGTGATCGGCCCGACGAGGAGGGCGAGGTCGATCTCGTCGGCGACCAGGGCGGCCTGCATGTTCGGCGAGATGTCGACCGTGATGTCGACGCCGATCCCGGGATGGGTGGCGCGCATCCGCTCGATGAAGCGCGACAACCACAGGTGCACGATCGTCTCGGACACGCCGAGCCGCAGGGTGCCCCGCGTCCGGCCGGTCTCGTGCAGGGCCGCGCTCATCTCGGACTGGAGCGCCAGGAACCGCTCCGCGAAGCCGAGGAGCAGGCGTCCCCGCTCCGTCAGCGCGACGTCCCGGCTGCGGCGCTCGAACAGCGTCCCGTACTCGTGCTCCAGGGCCGCGATGCGCTGGGAGACCGCCGGCTGCGTGGTGTTCACCTTCTCACTGGCGCGGCGAAAGCTCGAGAGTTTCGCGACCCAGTAGAACACCTCCAAGCTGCGGAAATCCGCCATCCCGCGATCGTCCCGCCTCGCCGTCGTGCTCGGTCATATCGCGCCCCGATGCGCGCGAGCGCAAGCGCGCGGCCGCCGCTCGCCGCTAGAGGTTCGACACGCTCGTGGCCGGACGGGCCGGGCGCATGTGCGCGAGCAGCAGGCGCGCTTCCGCGACGAGGGGATGGTCCAGGTACCAGAGGCCGCAGGCCCAGCCGGCGATCCCGGCGGCGATCGCGGCCGCGAGGCTCGGGAGCGGCGTCTCGGCCGACCATCCCCAGGCCGACATCACCAGGACGGCGGGCGCGACGGCGATGCCGGTCAGGACGGCGGCGTGGAGGTAGATGGGGGCGTAGTCGCGCCGGAACGTGTCGGTCATCCGCTCGAGATGCGGCCGGTAGAGGCCCACGGCCAGGAGCGCCTCGCCGACCCGTGCCGCGCCCGCGCCGCCGAGTCCGAACAGGCAGCCGATGCTGAACATCACGAGGCCGGCGCCGTGGCGCAGGAACTCGAACCGCGCCTGCAGGGCGGTCTGATCCCGGATCAGGAACACCTCCCAGGTCATGCTGAGCGAACTCAGCACGATCGCCGCCAGGGACAGCAGGCAGAAGGGCAGCGCCGCGCCGTCCCAGCCCGGACCGAGCAGGACGCGCATGATCGGCCCGGCCAGGACGGCCGCGCCCGCGAAGGCCGGCCAGAGCAGCACGGTGATCATCCGCAGCGTGTGGAGGTAGCAGGTGCGCAGGGACTGCCCGTTCCGCTGCTGGTTCGCGAGGTCCACGAAGGTGATGCGCGTGATCACCACGTGCAGGTGGTCCCACATCAGGGTGTTGAGGCTCGCCGCGCGGGAGTACAGGCCGAGGGCGCTGAGCCCGAGCATCCGCCCGAGGACGAGGTCGCCCATCCGGCCGGCGATTCCCGCAACCCCCGCGATGGCGAAGAGCCGGCCGCCGTAGGTCAGGATCTCGCGCCAGCCCGCGAGGCCCATGCGCAGCGACACGTAGCGCAGGCCGAGGCCGTTCGCCGCCAGCGCCGCCGCGACGGCGCCCGCGGCCTGCCCGTAGGCCTGGCTCATGTAGCTGAAGCCGAGGAGCGCCAGCGCCAGCATCGCGCCGCTGGCGACGAGACCGCGCAGCATGTTGACGAGGGCCACGCCGCGGAAATTGCCGTGCCGCTCGATCATGGCGGCCGGGCGGAATTCCAGCGCGCCGACCAGCGGCACGACGGCGAGGATGGCCAGGGCGCGCTGGACCTCCGGCTCGCCCAGGAGGACGCTGCCGAACACGCTGAAGGCCAGGATCAGGATCGCCGCCGCGCCCGACAGGATCAGGTTCACCGTGAACACGCTCGCCAGCAGGGCCCCGTCCACCCGGTCCGCCCGGACGATGTAGCTCGACAGGCCGCAGGAGCGCAGCGTGGACAGCAGGCCCGCGATCGCGGCGGCGAGGCTGAAGATGCCGGTCTCGTGGGGCGTCAGCAGCCGCGCGAGGGCCAGCGAGGTGCCGAACTGTGCCAGGAACAACCCGCCCTGGCAGAATCCCATCCAGGCCAGGCTCCGGCGCTTCGAGAACGCGGGCGGCGCCGTCGCTTCCGGCCCCTCTCGGAGTTCTGCCATGGGATCCTTCGGACGCGACAGGGTGGCGGCGGCGCTGGCGGCGGCCAGGGCGCGATCGGTCGGGACGGCTTAACAGTGCCCGGTGGACCGCGGCAGCTGGCCAATCGGAGGACCGGGCCCACGCCCGATGGCCGAGGTCAGGTCGGGCCGCCGTGCAGATCAGGCGCTGCAGAGAGGCCCGAGAACTCGCCCGCTCCCGAGTCCGGGTATCCGATTTGACTGTATCGGGCGGACATATCCATGATCTGCACGCGTCATGAACCGGCACGTAATATATTCATCTTGCCGAGCGCACTTCGAGCCCCGTTCACGCTGGCAGCACCGTATGCCGAGGCCGAACGAAGATTTCCGAATGTGCAAGCGGCGCGCGGCACGGTCGGGATGATCCGATGTTTCGGTCGAAGACCTCGCGGAACAACTTGGAGGTCAGGTCGAGAGGCCCGATGGGTCGCATTCCGTCACGGCGCGCGCGTGCTCTATTCCGCGTTATCGCCGATGGAACAGTAAATCTCCGCAAGATGTTCCCGGCTTGACGGGTTGGTGAGATCGAATGCGCGAGATCATTGTCCGATGCCGGCGCGGATCTGGACTTTCCTATAGCCCGTCAGAGGATCCAAGCGGCCGTCGCTGTGCGTCGACGACGCCGGATATTGCGCCGCCACAACTGCAAGACATTCGGTTCCGCATCCAAAAGGCGTAGCCGCCCCTACGGCGCACGGATCGAGGAAGTGCAATAATATTACTATACATTGTCTGTGACTCGTTTTAGAAGGTCGCAATTCTGGCAGTATTTATGGAATAATGCCAAATGAAAATCAGCTTCATCGTATGTACTCGCAACCGTGTAGCGTCCTTTCTGCAGACGCTCGACTCGGTGGTCCGCGCGATCGAGGCCGCGCCCGAAGCTGAGGCCGAGATCATCGTCGTCGATAACGGGTCCGCGGACGGCACGGACGCGGCGTTGAAGCGCTGGTCCGCGTCCGTCTCGATCGATCGACGCGACGTTCTGCTCCTCACGCAGGCGCGCCCAGGTGTCGCCGGGTCTCGGAACGCCGCGATCGCGCGCGCGTCCGGAGACATCATCGCGTTCATCGACGACGATTGCGTCGTGTCGGACCAGTATCTGCGGGATCTGATCGCGCACTATGCCGGCGACACGGAAAGCGTCATCCGCGGTGGCCGTGTCGAACTGGGATCGACCCAGGACATCGACTTCACCACGAAGACCGAGGCCCTGGCCAGCCGGCTGACGTACCCGGCCCATCCCGGCGGCTTCGTCCACGGCTGCAACATGACCTGCAGCCGGGCCGTCATCGAGCGGATCGGCGGGTTCGACGCGGCGTTCGGCCCCGGGGCGACGTTCCGCGCGGCGGAGGACACGGACTTCATCTACCGCGGCTGGGCGGCCGGCGTGGCGGTCGAGTACGTGCCCGACATGAGCGTCAAGCACTTCCACGGGCGCCGGGACCCGCGCACGATCGACCGGCTGCACTGGAACTACCAATTCGGCAACGGCGCGCTCTACGCCAAGCACATCGGCCGCAGCCCGTGGCTGATCAAGCACCTGTACTGGTCCGCCCGCAACGCCGCCCGCGAACTGGTCGGGGGCCCGCGCTTCGACGCGCAGCTCGGCCTGACGTGGCGCGCCATCGTGACCGCCAATCTGAGCGGCGTCCTGGCCTTCGCCTGGCACAGCGCGCGGACGCTGCTGACGCGCGCGCCCGCCCGGGCCTAGGGCGGAACGCGCCGGCGGGAGGCGCGGGAGCGCGGCCCGCTCAGCGGGCCGGCGCGCCGCCGGGCCGCGCGAGGCGCGTCCGGCCGAGCATCCGGAGCGTGACGCGCCGCCCGAGCTTCATCGCCGGGTAGAGAAGCCGCGCGCGTCCGGGGCTGCGCAGCAGCCGCGCCAGGAGCCGGCTCGCCGCGCCCCGGTCGTCGCTGAGGCGCGACAGCAGGACGAGGGCGTCCGCGCCGTAATAGAGGTCCGGGCCGTGCCGGACGACCATGCCCTCGTCGAGGTCGTACCCGCGCCGCGCGATCTCGTCGACCAGGGGACCCCCGCTCCGGGCGTCCACCAGGGCGACGGTGCCGACCGACCGGCGCAGGGCCATGAGGTGCACGTAGTTGGAGCAGAACGGGCATTCGCCGTCGTAGACCACCGTCAGGGCGGCCGCGGTCGAGGGGGCGGTCATGGCGTCAGGTCGATCCTGTGCTCGGCTTCGGACACCACGCGGCGGACGGGGACGCCGTCCTGCAGGCTGAAGCAGACGGATTCGCGCCGGTACACGTAGGCGACGATGTCGGCCATGGCGAGGGTGTCGAAGCCGGCGGCGTACTGGAGCGGGACGAAGAAGTGGTGCGGATAGACCGCGTAGGGGAACAGGCCCGTCCTGTCGCGGATCGCGCTGACGAGGCGGTGGTAGCCCCGGACGTAGGCGTCCAGCGCCGGCCCGTCGATCTCCGACTTCGAGTATTCCTGGCCCAGGCCGTCCGGCGCGGTCAGGACGGGAACGTCGCAGGTCGTCGAGGCCGTGACCTTGCGGAAGACCTGCGTGCCGCCGTTCGGGTTGTCGAGGGCGAAGGCGTTCGCCGCGTCGGGCGCGCCGTAGGCCATGTGGGCGAACGGGTAGGAATAGAAGGTGAAGAAGTTGGTCGGCACGTAGTGCCGCCGGCCGGTCCGGTCGACCGCCTCGAAGTACATCTTGTTGTTGGCCAGGGTGTCGTACCAGCCGAGCCAGGCCTGGGTCATGAACGTGTTGCCGGTCAGGATGAACAGCACCGACAGGATCCCGACCGAGACCGGGGGCCGCTCGTAGTGCCGGCTCACGACGACGGCCGCGATGGCAAGGTTCAGCATGATCCAGGGGGCGAAGTTGGCGCCCATGAGCACGATGATCGACAGGTGCATCACGTCGAAGCCGAGGAGCAGCAGCAGCAGCCAGCGGCGCGGCATGAGGATCCCCACCAGGGCGATGCCCTGGCCGACCAGGATGAGCGTGTTGGTCAGCGCGCTCGAATGGCTCAGGATCGTGCGCATCGCCTCCACCAGCACGGGCCAGCCGGCGTAGGGGACGTGGTTGTTGTCGAGACCGACGATGAAGATCTTGCCGGGATCGTTGTTCAGCAGCCAGGAGAACGGCCCGTCGTCGAGCGTGATCTTGGCCAGGAATGACGAATAGTAGTTGCCGAGGTGGATGCTGATCGCCGCCGCGATCAGCACCTTCGAGAACATCGCGCTGGCCGACGCGACGTCCGACCGCGCCGCGGCGCCGAGCCCGCGCCAGTCGCGCAGACGCGCCGTCCCGTGGGCGATCAGCAGGCCCGCGGCGAGGCAGAAGCTCACCTCCGCGAGCGGCACCACGTCGGTGATGTGCCCGTGCCAGAGGCCGGTCACCCGGATGACCGCCTGCTTGCTCCAGACCAGGTAGGTGGCGCTGATCAGGGCGAGCGAGGGCCAGCGCAGGCAGAGCACGCCGCCGGCCACGGCCGCGACCCACAGCACCGCGATGGCCGTGACGGCGACGGTCGCCTTCGCCCCGGGCAGAATGACGGGGAAGAGCGGGTAGTGGATCAGCGCGTAGCCGCCCGCGATCACGCCGATCATCTGCAGCAGCCGGACCGACGCGAGATCGGCGGCGGCGAAGTGCACCCGCGTCATCGCGAGGGCCAGCGCCACGGGCAGCACCACGCCGTAGTAGTTGTTGATCGCCGTGACGCCGTGCGAGACCTTCAGCAGGACCAGCAGGGCGCCGATCTGCGCGAGCAGGATCAGGTAGTAGCGCGCCCGCTCCGCCACCGGTCGGACGAGGCGTCGCAGGGCGGTGTCGAGGGCCTTGTCCGGGCCGGTGATCGGGAGCGTGCTGCTCATCGTCTGTCTTCCGCCGCGCTGGTGCGACCGCCGCTGCGCGCAGCGACGACCTCTCATCCTCAAGGGCCCGCTTTGACGGGGCGGCCAGCGGCCGAACGGGGTCCGCCGTCATGCGGGCGTCTCGAGGAGGACCCGCCGCGGACCTGTCCTGCCGCCCCGGGTTCCTGCCTCGCCGGAGAGCTTGGCACTTCACGGGGGTGTGAGAGGCTGCAAAGAGGGCGATCGCCCCTACGCCTTTCGGCTACCCCGACCGTCCCGGCCCCCGGGCTCTACCCGCCGCTGCGCGCGGTGGGACGGGCGTCAGCGCGGCGCCTGTCCCGCCAGCGGTGAGGTCTCGTCGACGAACGTCAGCTTGGCGGCGACCCGCCCCGCCAGGACCCGGCGGCGCGCGGCGAAGAGGGGCTTGAGGATCGGGTTGCCTTTCAGGAAGGCCGCGATCCTGGAGCGGGACGTGAAGATGGTCGACTCGAAAGGTTTCCGCGAGACGGCGTTCGGGACGAGCGCGCGACCGCATGTCAGGGCGCCGCGCTCAAAGAAGTAGGCCCAGTTGTCCGACGTCACCGCGACCGGGCGGTTGGCCCGCAGGATCCCCTCGGCCGCCGACCGGGTGATCACGTAGGCTGCGGCCGTGCCGAGGCTGCTCATGTCCATGGGCAGGCACAACCGGTATTCGCCGATGGTGACGGTGTCGACCGAGCTGAACGGCCCGACCGTCTCGGCCCAATTGAAGAGCAGGACGACGTCGCCCGGCTGCAAGGCGGCCTCGATGCCGGCCACGATCTGATGGATCTGCGGCGGCAGAACGACGTCATCCTCGACGATGAGCGCGTGCGGCAGGTCGAGCGCGATCATCCGCTCGTAGGCGCTCATGTGGGACAGCGCGCACCCGATCTGCCCGGCCGTCAGGTCGGGTTGGAACGGGGCGTTCGGATCCGGGACCGGGCCTTCATAGCCGGTGATCTCGCAGCGCGGCCCCCACACCTCGGCGAGGTGCCGGGATAGGTAGGCGTGCCGTTCGCGGAACCGGGGCAGGGAGATCCCGAAGCAGTACATCGTAATCACCTCTGATGGGGCCCGTCGGGCCGGCCGCGTTCGGCGGCCGTGATCCTTCCCGACCGCGTCCTCCGGCTCCGGCCGTCCGGATCTGCGCCGGGGTCCGGACGTCGCTCGGGCCTGCGAGCTCAATCGCGGGCGGCCGGGTCGCTCCCGTCGACGGTCGGCGACCGCACCACCGGCAGGATCGCCGCCAGCAGGAGCTGGTGGAGACCGTGATTGACGAAGAGCGGGCACTCGAAACAGACCAGGACGAAGAGCTGGCTCATGAACAGGATCGGCCATGCCTCGACGTAGCCGGAGGAGCGCGCGAAATGGGCGATCACCCGGCGCGCGGTGTCGAGCAGCGCGGCCGTGAAGAGGACCAGGCCGACGATCCCGAACGCCACGGCCGTGTCGATGAAGTTGTTGTGGAAGAACCACAGCTTCTGCTTCGTGACGAAGTGCAGGTAGGCGGCCGTGGTGAGCGGGCTCTCCCAGTAGGCCTTGTAGCCGATGCCGATGAGCGGCTCCCGCCAGAACTGGTCGAGGCCGAACTGCCAGAGGATGGTGCGGCCGGTCAGCGTGGTGTCCTTGCCGAGATCCGACAGCACGCTCGCCGAGATGTCGGCGCCCCGCGCGGCGACGACGAGGATCCCGACGCCCGCCAGGGCGATGGCGATGCCGAGGCAGAAGCCCGTCACGTGCTTGCCCTGGCGCCACGCGAAGATCGCGGCGAGCGGCAACAGACCCGCGGCGGCCGCTACCAGGGCGGTGGCCGAGTGCGTCGACACGAGGAGCGCCAGGGCCAGGCAGAATCCGAACGCGGTCAGGAGACGGTTCCAGCCCTGCAGGAACAGGCAGGCCGCGCAGAGGATCTGGAGGCTCGACAGGGATCCGAGGACGTTCTTGTGCGAGTAGATCCCGGCCCAGTTGCCGTCCGTCCCGCGCGTCAGGGCAGGCGCCGCCACCGTGAGAAAGGCCGACAGGAGCTGTCCCGCCAGGAGGCCCAGGAAGACGATCCTGACGAGGCGGGACAGGCCCATCGTCGTCCGCAGGGTGATGCCGGCCACGATCGTCGCGAGCAGCTGGAGCCCGTGATAGGCCGAGAGGCCGGGCGTGAGGGACCACAGGGCGGACGCGATCGCCAGGAGCGGCCAGCTGAGCAGCAGCAGACGGCTGCCGAACAGGGTGGCGGCGAGGTCGCGGCGCATGACCAGGAACGCGAAGGCGATCAGGTCGCTGCCGATCCAGATCGCCTTGTCGACGCCCGGCAGCTTGATCTGCTCGCCGACCACCGGGGCGAAGAGGAACAGCACGATCCACGCGGCGGCGGCCACGCCGAGCCGCGGCATGGCCTCGGCCCCGCCATCGCCCGGTGCGCCCGAATGGGCCCAGCGGTGATCCGTTCCGTACGGCCCGCCCGGCGACCAAGCGAGGCCGCCGGCAGGACCGTGTCCGAGGCCCGTCAAGTGTCGTGGAAACGCCATCGCTCGATCTCAGACGCCCCGGGTGAGGCGGTGTCCCATCCGCCCCGCGGCCTGACACCGCTCGAGGCTGCCGCGGACACGCCCCCTCGCGAGTCGACGCTATCCCGGGCATCCCGGACTCAAGAACTCGACCAAACGAGGTAGCGGCGGCGCGGCGCTCGGGGACGACCGGATCGATGCGCGGTCCCGCCGGGCCGATGAAACGGCTCGGCCGGGCCCCGTGGGATAAGATGCCGCATCGAAGATCGGCCGCCGCGACGTGAGCGGCCCGGCATCTTCGGCGCCAATGTCTGAATTCATACATTTATCCGCGTCGAAGGCACCGAAATCCGGTGTGCGGGCCGCTCTCAATCGAAGATCTGGGCAGTCGCGACGGAACTCACGGGACGATTAGGCACTTGGGAGATCGATAAATCTTGGAGGAGCGTTTGATGAAGGTCTCTCACCTAGCCGGCGCGGTTGCGCTTCTGGCCCTCGCTGCCGGGCCCGCCCTCGCGGCCCCGTGCAACACCGGAACCACGAAGTCGAACAGCCCCGATCAGCAGGCATCGAATCCCAAGAGCTCCGACGTCGACAAGTCGAGCAAGAATCTCGCTGGCGGCAACCAGCCCGCGTCGCCCGGCACGGTCGGTGCCATGAACAACGTGGGCGCCAACCAGACCGCCGACCGTCAGGCGCAGACGGACGCCGGCTCCAAGTCGAACTCGACCGATCCGGCCGCCGCGAACCTGGCCGGCGGCAACCAGCCCGCGTCGCCCGGCACGGTCGGCGCCATGAACAAGGCCGCCGCCGATCGGCAGACCGCCCCGGTCTCCGGCAACGATTGCTGATCCGAACCGACATAATCCCAGAAGACCGGAAGCCCGCCTCGCACCGTCGAGGCGGGCTTTCGCGTTCCCGAGCACCCTCGAGGCCCGACCCACGACCGGAACCGAGCGTGACAGTTTGAGCTGGCCGAGTTCGGGTGTATTTGGCATCGAAACCGGGTAGATTCGGCAATCGGTCTAGGGGAGGAGAGCGACGTGCGTGGTCGCCGGGCGCTGCTGCTCATCGGAGGGGTCCTGCTCGCGGCGGCCGGTCTCGCGGTCACGCCGACGGGCGAGCGCCTCCGGGCCGATGCCGGCCCGATCGTCGCCGAGGTCCGGGCGCGCGTCGCGGCGCTGATCCCCGAGCGGCGAGAGAACCTGTCGGCGGCGGCGCAGCTTCCCGCGCCGCGCACCGCCATCGAGGACGGCCGGACCCTGGTCCGGCTGACGCCGGCCGAGCGCGCCCGGATCGGTCTCGTCGCCGAGGCGCGTCCCGCCGTCCTGCACCGCCAGGAATTGACCGCCTACGGCAGCGTCCTCGACCTCGCCCGCATCACCGAGCTGACCAACAGCTACGCCGGCGCCGTGGCGGCGCTCCAGACGGCGCGCGCCCGGGTCGAAGTCTCGGCCAGCGCCGCCCGCCGGGCGCGGACCCTCGGCGCCGGCGTGGTGGCGGTGGCGCAGATCGAGACCGCCGAGGGCACGCTCCTGACCGATCAGGCGTCGGTCACGGTGGCGGAATCGCAGTTGCGCACCTTCGCGGCGACGGCGCGCCAGGAATGGGGGCCGGTGCTCGGAAAGGCGATCATCGAGCGGTCGCCGCTGGTGACGCGCCTGATCGAGCGGGCCGATTTCCTCATGCAGGTGACGTTGCCGCCGGGGGAGACCCTGCCGGAGGCGCCCAAGGCCGCTTTCGCCGAGGTGCCGCCGCAGAGCGAGCGGGTCGCTCTCCGGCTGGTCTCGCCGGCGACGCGGACCGATCCGCGGATCCAGGGGCAGAGCTTCTTCTATCTCGTCTCCGGCGACAGCGGTCTCCTGCCCGGGACCAGCACGATGGCGTTCCTGCCGGCGCCGCGCGCGGTGAAGGGCGTCCTCGTGCCGGAGGACGCCGTCGTCCACGGCGAGGGTGGCACCTGGGTGTATCGCGGGACCGGCGACGGCGCCTTCGTGCGTCACCCGGTGCGGCCGGACGCGCCGATGTCGGCCGACGCCTTCGTGGTCGAGGATCTGGCGGACGGCAGCGAGATCGTGCTGCGGGGCGCGCAGGCGCTCCTGTCCGAGGAGATGAAGAGCCGCATCCGCGTCGTGGGCGACGACGATGACTGAGCCGCCCGCTGCCGCCGGTCGCGGCGGTCCGCAGGCGGCCCTCGTCGGTTTCGCCGTCCGGCTGCCCAGGGTGGTCCTGGCGCTCGCCTGCGCCGTCCTCGTCTTCGGGCTCTACGCCCTCTCGGGGGCGCGCTACGACGTGTTCCCGGAATTCGCGCCGCCGACCGTGACCATCCAGACCGAGGCGCCGGGCCTCGATTCGGAGCAGGTCGAGGTGCTGGTCACGCAGCCCGTGGAGGTGTCGGTCGGCGGCCTGCCGGGCCTGGAGACCCTGCGCTCCACCTCGATCCAGGGCCTGTCGGTGATCACCGCCGCGTTCCGGTCCGGCAGCGACGTCGACCGCATCCGCCAGCGGGTCAACGAGCGCCTGGCGGCGCTCGCCGGCCGCATGCCGGCCGGCGTGGCGGCGCCCGCCATGACCCCGCTGACCTCCTCGACGTTGACCGTGCTCCTCGTGGGTCTCACCTCCGAGACCCGCGACGCCATGGACCTGCGCCAGGTCGCGGAGTGGACCGTGCGGCGGCGGCTCCAGGCGGTGCCCGGTATCGCCCAGGTCTCGATCTACGGCGGCGGCGTGCGCGCCCTGCAGATCCAGGTCCGCCCCGACGACCTGATCCGCTTCCAGATCGGCCTCAACGACGTCCTGACGGCCGCCCGGAAGGGGACCGGCGTGCGCGGGGCGGGCTTCGTCGACACGCCGAACCAGCGCGTCCTGCTCCGGACCGAGGGGCAGTCGCTCACCCCGGAGGCGCTCGGGCAGATCGTGCTCCATAACGACGGCGGGGCGAGCGTGGTGCTCTCCGACGTGGCGACCGTCACGGCCGCGCCCGAGCCGGCGATCAGCGCGGCCCTCGTGGACGGCAGGCCCGGCGTGCTGCTGATGATCGGCGCGCAGGTGGGCGTCGACACCCGCGCCGTGACCGCCCGCCTGGAGGCGGCCCTCGACGAGCTGCGCCCGGTCCTGAAGCGCGACGGCGTGAGCCTGCGGGCCGACCTGTTCCGGCCGGCGAACTTCGTGGACGTGGCCACCGGCAACGTGATCGAGGCGCTGGCGCTCGGCGGCGTGCTGGTGGTGGTCGTGCTCCTCGTCTTCCTCGCGGACTGGCGGGCGGCCCTGATCAGCGCCACGGCGATCCCGCTGTCGCTGATCGCCGCCGCCCTCGCCCTCCAGGCGTGGGGCGAGAGCCTCAACACGATGACCCTTGGCGGCCTCGCCCTCGCCATCGGCGAGGTCGTCGACGACGCGGTGATCGGCGTCGAGAACGTCGCGCGCCGGCTGCGGGAGTCGCGGGGCGGACGCCGCGGCCTGCCGCGCGTGGTGCTCGCCGCGATGCTGGAGGTGCGGACCTCGGTCGCCTACGCGACCCTCGCGGTGATCCTGATGTTCCTGCCGGTCCTGGCGCTGACCGGCGTCGCCGGCCGTCTGTTCGGGCCGCTGGCGCTCGCCTACATCGCGGCCGTCGTCGCCTCGCTCCTCGTGGCGCTCACGGTCACGCCGGCCCTGGCGCTCCTGCTCCTCGGGGGCCGGATGGGGCGCGACTCCGGCGCCGCGCCGCCCGATCCGCCCGTGGTGCGCTGGAGCCGCGCCGCCTACCTGCGGTTGCTCGCCGGGATCGGGCGGGTGCCGCGGGTCGCCATGGCGGGCGCCCTGCTGGTCACCCTCGCGGGCGCCGCCGTCCTGCCGACCCTCGGCGCGGTGTTCCTCCCCGACCTGAAGGAGGGGCACATGATCCTGCACATGGTCGCCATCCCCGGCACCGCGCTGCAGGAATCGGAGCGGCTCGGGACGCTGATCACCGGCGACCTGAAGGAGATCCCCGGGGTGCGCGCCGTGGCGGCGCAGATCGGCCGGGCCGAGGCCGCCGAGGACACCGCCGGGCCGCACTACAGCGAGATCCACATCGACCTCGAGCCCGGGCTCGACGGCGCCGCCCAGCGCCGGGTCGAGGGCGCCATCCGGCAGCTGATCGCCGGCTTCCCGGGGGCCGCCTTCTCGCTCAAGACCTTCCTCACCGAGCGCATCGAGGAGACGGTCTCGGGCTTCACCGCGCCGGTCGTGGTCAACGTGGTCGGCAGCGACCTCGACCGGATCGAGGCGGCCGCCCGCTCGGTGGCGCAGGAACTCTCGGAGGTGAAGGGCGCCCGGGACGTCCAGCAGGCCTCGCCGGCCGGGCTGCCGCAGGTCACGGTGGCGCTGCGCCCGGTGGACCTGCGGCACTGGGGGCTCGACCCCGTGGAGGTGCTGGAGGCCGTGCGCACCGCCTACCAGGGCGACACGGTCGGCCAGACCTATCGCGGCAACGCCGTGTTCAACGTGCTGGTGATCCTCGACGCCCGCGTGCGGGACCGCCTCAGCGCGGTGGGCGACCTGCCCCTGCGGACGCCGGGCGGGCGCTACGTCCGGCTGTCGCAGGTCGCCGACGTCTACGAGAGCGCCGGCCGCTACCAAGTCCAGCATCTCGGCGCGCAGCGGGTGCAGGCGGTGACCGCCAACGTCGCCGACCGCGACGTCGCGGGCTTCGTGGCGGCGGCCAAGCGCAAGATCGCCCGCGAGGTGCGGCTGCCGGAGGGGGTCTACGTGACCTTCGCGGGCGCCGCCGAGGCGCAGGCGGCCGCCCGCCGCGACCTGCTGGTCCATGCCGGGATGGCCGGCTTCGGCATCGTGGTCCTGCTGGCGATCGTCACCGGCTCGGCGGCGAACCTGCTCCTCGTCCTCGTCAACCTGCCCTTCGCCTTCGTGGGCGGCGTCGCGGCCGTGGCGCTCACCGGCGGGGTGCTGTCGCTGGGCTCGATCGTCGGCTTCGTGACCCTGTCGGGCATCTCGCTGCGCAACAGCGTGATGCTGATCGCCCATTACGAGCAGATGGTCACCCGGGACGGGCGCGCCTGGGACACCGCCACGGCGGCGGCGGGCGCCGCGGACCGGATGGTGCCGATCCTGATGACGTCCCTGGTGACGGGCCTCGGCCTGCTGCCGCTGGCGCTCGGGGCCGGGGAGCCCGGCCGCGAGATCGAGGGCCCGATGGCCCTCGTGATCCTCGGCGGCCTGATCACCTCGACGGTGCTGAACCTGCTGGTCCTGCCGGTGATGGCGCTGCGCTACGCCCGGTTCCGGCGCGCGGACCCCGCGGATCTGGAACTGACCGCGGTCGGGTCCTGAGGCCGCGGTTCGCCGGCGGCCCTACCACCAGCTCGCGCGGGTCTCGGGCGCGGGCGGCCGGCTGCTCGTCGCCGGGCGCAGGGAGTGGTCGAGGGCGGCGAGCACGCGGCGCACGGCCTCCTCGTAGGTCGCCGCCACCGGTTCGCGCGGCCGGGCGAGCGCGACCGGGACGGTCTCGTCGAGGCGCCCGGGCCGCGGGCGCATCACCACCACCCGGTCGGCCAGGGTGACGGCCTCCCCGACATCGTGCGTGACGATCAGGATCGTCGGCTTCGACTCGGCCCAGAGACCGAGGAGCTGGTCGTGCAGCCCCTTGCGGGTGAAGGCGTCGAGGGCCGAGAACGGCTCGTCGAGGAGCAGCACCCGCGGCCGCGCCACGAAGGCGCGGGCGATCGCCACGCGCTGCTGCTGGCCGCCGGACAGCTCCCGCGGCCAGCGACCGCCGTGCTCGGCGAGCCCGACGCGCTCCAGGGCGTGGGCGACGCGGGCGCGGCGCTCGGACCGGGACAGGTCGGCGAGGCCGAAGCCGACATTGCCGGCCACGTCGAGCCAGGGCAGCAGGCGCGGCTCCTGGAAGACCACGCCCACGCTCGGATGGGGCGCGCGGATCGTCTCGCCGTCGACCGCGACGGCGCCCGCGCTCGCGTGGTCGAGCCCCGCGATCAGCCGGAGCAGGGTCGTCTTCCCGCAGCCCGAGCCGCCGATCAGCGCGACGATCTCGCCCTGCTCGACCGACAGGTCGATGCCCGCGAGCGCCTGCGTGCCGTCCGCGTAGGTCTTGGAGAGGTCGTCGACGGTCAGCACGGGCGTCTCTCGGCGGGCGTGGCGTGGGGATCGCGGCGCGGGGCGGCCTCCCGGTCCGCGGCGCGCGTCCGCACCGGCGCCGCGGTCACAGGCTGTCCCGCACGGTATCCTGCCACCGGGTCAGGGGGGCTGTCAGCGTGACCAGGGCCATGTCGGCCGCCTTGCCGACGAGGGCGAAGGCGATGATCGCCGCCACGATCTGATCGGGCTTGCTGAACTGCTGGCCGTCCACCAGCAGGTAGCCGAGCCCCTCCGAGGCGCCCATCAGCTCCGCCGCCACGACGAACAGGAAGCCGAGGCCGAGCCCCGTGCGCAGGCCCACCAGGGTCGCCGGCAGCACGGCCGGCAGCAGGATCCGGCGCGCGAGGGCGAGGCGGGACAGGCGGAAGATCCGGCCGACCTCGACCAGCTTGCGGTCGACCGAGGCGATCGCGCCCGAGACGCCGACATAGACCGGGAAGAACACCCCGACGGCGATCAAGAGGACCTTCGGC
This sequence comes from Methylobacterium sp. UNC300MFChir4.1, assembly GCF_900110155.1. NCBI lineage: Bacteria > Pseudomonadati > Pseudomonadota > Alphaproteobacteria > Hyphomicrobiales > Methylobacteriaceae > Methylobacterium > Methylobacterium sp. UNC300MFChir4.1. The sequence goes on from NZ_FOCS01000007.1 coordinate 132,381, forward strand.
GTCTCCAGGATGCCGAACCACAGGATGAAGAGCGGCACCCAGGCGAGCGACGGGACGGCCCGCAGCGCCTGCAGGCTCGGGTCGAGGAGCCAGCGCAGCGGCGGGACCGTGGCCACGAGGGCGCCGGCCAGGATCCCGGCCGCCGCGCCGCAGAGGAAGCCGAGGCCGACCCGCACGAGGGTCGCCTCGACATGCATCCAGAGATCGCCCGAGACGGCCAGGGCCCAGAGGGTCGCGGCGATCCGGCTCGGCGGCGGTAGCAGCCGCCCCGACGCCGCGCCGCTCGCGACCGCGATCTCCCAGCCGATCGCCAGGACGAGCGGCAGCAGCAGACCCAGGCCGGCGCGACCGCCCCGCCGCAGAAGCGGCACGCGGCCGCTCACTGTCCGGCGACGGGATTGAAGCGCGTGTCGAGCAGCCCGTCGACGGCGGCGGACACGTCGGTGCCCGCCGGGATGATCCCGGCCTGCTGCAGGGCGGTGCCGGCCGCCTTGATCGACTGCGCCTGGGCCGGGCCGATCGCCGGCTGGGAGAGGTCGGTCCGCTCGAGCTGCCGGGCGATCACCGGCTCGGGCAGCTTGGTGGCCGCCACGAGGGCCGCCGCGAGCGCCTGCGGGTTGGCCAGCGCGTAGGCGCGCGCCCGCTCGTAGGCCGCGATCACCGTCCGGACGAGGTCGGGATGGGCGGTGGCGAAGTCCTCCCGGACGTCGAGCAGGCCCCAGGTGTTCGCCGCGGCGTCGCGGTAGACCAGCACGTCGCCGTTCTCGATCTCGGCCGCCGCCATCATCGGGTCGAGGCCGGCCCAGGCATCGACGTCGCCGCGGTCGAGGGCGGTCCGCCCGTCCGCGTGCTGCAGCAGCACGAGCTTGGCGTCGCGCTCGGTGAGGCCGGCGCCCTGGAGCGCGCGGATCAGGAAGATGTGCGGATCGGTGCCCCGGGTGACGGCGACGCGCTTGCCCTTCAGGTCGGCGGGCTTGGTGATGCCGCTGTCCTTGCGGGTCACGAGCGCCGTCCATTCGGGGCGCGAGTAGGCGTAGATCGCCTTGATCGGGTTGCCGTTGATGCGCGCCACGAGGGCCGCCGCGCCGGCCGCCGACCCGAGATCGATGGCGCCGGCGTTCAGGAACTCCAGGGCCTTGTTGGAGCCGAGCGACTGGACCCAGCGGACCTTGATGCCCCGCGGCGCCAGCGCCTCCTCCAGGAAGCCCTTCTCCTTCAGGAGCAGGCCGACCGGGTTGTAGGTCGCCCAGTCCAGGCGGATCTCCTTCGGGTCGTCGGCGCGGGCCTCGCGCGGCGCGAGCGCGCCGAGGCAGGCCAGGGCGAGGCCGGCGGCCAGGAGGGATCGGCGGGTGGAGCGCATGGTCGGGCCTGATGTCGTGGCGAAACGGAGGGCGGGGTGCGGGGCCGGCGCGGGGCAGGGGATCCGCGCCGCGGCGCGGTCCCGAGCGGTCTCGTCCGGGCGGCTGGGTTCAGGGGCGCGGCGCCGTCGGCGAGACGATCGGCCGGGCGCATCCGGCGCGTCCGAGACCCGGGACCGCCCCGATCGCGCGATCCGCGCCGACACATCCCCCGGCTGCGGGATCACGCCCGGTCCGCCCCTGCGTCTTCATCGTACCTGCGCGGCCCTCGGCGTGACTGTGAATACAAGATCCTGTCGGCCGGTCGCGGAGTCAACAAAAGGGCTTTCTCTACTTCACGGCGTCGAAGCAAGAATTTTCGGTCGGCCGACCCAGGACGAGAAGAAATTACGCGTCCGCGCGCGCGAGGAACGGCGTCTGTCCTCCCGGGCCGCGCCGCGGCCACGCTGGAGCCGCGCCGCCCGCACTCACGTGAGACCGCGGCTTCGGGCTGACGGGTCCTTCCGGCGCCCGAAGGCGCGCCAGGGTGGCGGCTGCCACGACGGTTGAACCGCCGGCGCTCGACTGTCGGAAGCGATCCGCGCCCGCGCCAGGACTGTAACCGTTGCCGCATCGCCGAGCGACGTGCAGAGTTCGATGTCTCTGGCACGGGGGGAAATCTGCCATGGTCTCGAGAATCGTCGTGATCGGCGGCGGCTTCGCCGGTCTGTGGGCCGCCGCCGCCGCGGCGCGCGCCCGGACCGAGTTCGGCCTCGGCGACTGCGTCGCGGTCACGGTGATCGCGCCGGACCCGTTCCACGTCATCCGGGTCCGCTGCTACGAGGCCGATCTCGGCGACCTGCGCGTGCCCCTCGACGACGTGCTCGGGCCGATCGGCGTGGAACGCCGCGAGGCGCGCGCGATCGACATCGACCCCGCGGCGCGCACGGTCACGGTCGAGTCCGCGGCGGCGTCCGCGGTGTCGTCCGCCGCGTCGTCGGGCGTCGTCGAGACGCTGGCGTACGACCGCCTCATCCTCGCCGCCGGAAGCCTGCTGTGGCGCCCCGAGATCCCGGGAATCGCGGGCGCCTTCGATGTCGACACCTTCGCGGGGGCCCAGGCCCTCGCGGCGCATCTCGATCGTCTCGGTGACCCGGGCGGGCCGGATGAGGCCGGCCGCTGGACCGCCGTCGTCATCGGCGGCGGCCTGGTGGGACTGGAACTCGCCTGCGAGCTGCCCGCCCGGCTCGCCGCTGCCAGGGACCGGGCCGGGGCCACGGGTCCGGTGCGGACCATCCTGCTCGACCACGCGCGCGAGGTCGGGAGCGCCATGGGCGCGGCGGCCCTGCCGGGGATCCGCGAGGCCTTGCGCGATGCCGGCGTGACCTGCATCGGCGGTGCGCGGGTCGGTGCCGTCGATCGCGCCGGGGTGACGCTGGCGGACGGGACGCGCCTGCCGGCGTGGACGAGTGTCTGCGCCACCGGCATGCGGGCGAGCCCGCTGGGCGGTACGCTCGGCCTCCCCCTCGACCCGCTCGGGCGCCTGCCCGTCGACGCCTTCCTGGCCGTCCAGGGGCTCGCTGGCGTCTACGCGGCCGGCGACATCGCCTCGGCTGCGGCGGACGATGCCGGTCATCGCACGGTGATGTCGTGCCAGCACGCCCGGCCGATGGGTCGGTTCGCGGGTTTCAACGCGGTCTGCGATCTCGCCGGCCGGCCGGAGCGGCGGCTGCGCTTCGCCGCGCCCGACTACGTCACCGTGCTGGATCTGGGCGCCTGGGGGGCGGTCTACACCGCCGGCTGGGATCGCGGCACGCTGGTCTCGTCGGGCGCCGCCGCGAAGGCGACGAAGCGGATCATCAACGGCACGCGCATCTATCCGCCCCTCGACCGCGACGCCGCGTCCATCCTGGCCGCGGCCGCGCCGATCATCCAGGCCGCGCCCGCGACGCAGGCCGCGCGATGACGCCGGCCCGAGCGCGGCCGGTCCGGGAGTCCGGTCGTCGGCGGTCGATATCCTGCCGAAACCGCTCGAAGCGCCTCGGAGACTGGAACCGAACCGGCGGAAGATTGTCGAGCCTTCCCGTCCGGGCCTGCCGAGACTGATTGGGCCGCCACGAACTGTCCAGGATTCGCGCCGCCGCGCCGCCGATTAACCACCCATTAACCATACCGAAGATTGTATTAGCTATTGCCAAAATCCCGCCAGGGTAGAGCCATCATGGTCGCGGCCCCCACAGCCACGTGGTCCCACATCCTCTCGCAGGTCGCCGACAGCCTGGACCGCTTCGTCGAGGGACCGTCCGCCGAGATCCTGAAGCTCAAGCCGACGTTCGACACGGTCGAGGGGCCGGCCGCGCTGTCCGCGCCGCGCATCGAGCCCGTCGCGCACCCGCCGATCCTGCCGGAACCCGCGGTCAACGACGCGGGTCCCGCGCCGGTCCTCTGCGAGTCCGAGGCGGTGTCGGACTGGATGAGCACGCTCGACATCATCACCGGCATGGCCGGCCGCGCCGAAGCGCAGAAGCAGCGCCTGCAGGAGCAGAGCATGTCGCACGAGGCCGCCCTGGCCGCCGCGCAGCGCGCGCTGGCGGAGACCCGGCACCGCCTGCAACTATCCGAGATGCGCGTCCGCGAGGTCGAGGCCCGCGCCGATATCCGGCTGCAGCGCGTCCAGGCCGAGGCGGACGCCCAGGTGCAGGACATCCGCGCGGAGGCCGAGGCGCGCGTCCGGACGATCCGCGCGGAGGCCGAAGCCTGGGTTCGGGCCGCCGAGGAGCAGGTCCGCGTCGCCGACCTGCGCGCGGAGACGGCGGAGAAGTGGCTCGGCCGGATCGACGCGGCCGCCAAGGCGCTCCTTCTGGGCGGCCACGTGAGCCGCGGCCCGGCGGGCGCCTGAGGCCGAGTGCCGGGGCCGGGCCATGTCCGCGTCGGGCACCCGGCCCCACCGCGGCGCTGCTCCAGGCCGTCCGCCGGGACCCGTTTCCGGACGCGCTCCGCGCCGAGGACGGAGCGCCGCGGTCTCCCGCGCGGTCGAGGCCGGCTCGCCGATCCGCGGGTGGACCGTACCGATCCGGTCTGTCGCCGTCGCGGCACTCGCCCTGCCGCTGCCCCTCTGCGGCTGCGTCTCCGGCCGCGTCCCGTCCGCCGACATCGCCGTGGCGGAGCCTCCGACGGCCGCGCCGGCCGCGGCGCGGCCGCCCGATCCGGCCCTCGACCCGGCCATCGTCGCGGATTCGTCCGGGTGGCGCCTGCGGCTCACCCGCCTCTGAGGCGCGGCCTTCCCGGCACGGCCGATCTCCTCGGCGGCCTCCGCGCCCGCTCAGAGTCCGAACGTCACCCGACCGCGTTCATCGATCCGCCAGGCCGGGTTCCAGGCGATCTCCCAGGCATGTCCGTCCGGATCGCTCAGATATCCGCGGAATCCGCCGTGGGGCGGTTCGTCGGCCGCGCGCAGGAGCGTCCCGCCCGCCGCGACGAGCCGCGCGATGGTGGGCGCGACGTCGCCGCGGTTCGGGACGTTGTGGGCGAGGCAGAACGCGCTCGGGCTCGGTTCGCTCGCGCGCCGCATGTCCTGGTCGAGGTTGGGGTTCTGCCAGGTTCCGAGCATGAACCCGTTCATCTGGTAGAAGACGATCTCTTCGTTCTCGAACACGGGAGCCCAGCCGAAGCCGTCGCCGTAGAAGGCGCGCGATCGGCCGAGCGATGAGACGCCGAGCGTGATGACCGAGATCTGCTGCTGCATCGTCGGATCCTAGCATCCGACACGGGCGCGTCGCGCGAAATGTCGAAGGCCTTGCGCCGTCGACACGATGCCAGTCGGCCGGCGCACGCGGTGGACGGGCCCATTGTCCGGCCGCGCGCTCGGCGCCGACGCGCCGCTCTCTCGATCCTCAGTCTTACAGAATGTTCACGTCGTCGAAGGGCAATTGTCAGCTAGGCATCGCAACCCGAGAAGCGGTCAGGTATTGACGAGGGGGAGCAGAGTTGAAGAGCTCTCAGGCCCCGGTAGGGGCGATTCACTTCAGGGAGTCGAGACGATGATCGATCCTGGCACTTTCCGCGAAGCCATTCTCGCTGTGGTTGTTCTTGGAGGAGGGGCTCTCGTGGTCGAACAGTACATCCGCACCCGCGCCTGGCCGCGCTCCCGGCAGAATGGCCCGGATTGCGGGGCGCGCACGCGCTGAGCCGCGCGCGATCCCGAACGATCCGGCGACGGAGCGGAGATCTCCGAGGCGGTCGGCACGAACCTCGAGGATCTCCGCGGCGGCGCGCGCGGGAGCGTCCGCCCGGATCGCGCCTGCCGCGCGGCGGCCGTGACGGAGGTCGACCGGGTTCGTCCGATACTGCCGGACGTCGCGGGTCGTAAGCAACGCGGTCCACGAATATTGCTCACCGACCGCGGCGTCGCCTATTCTCGACACTCAGGGCCCGCCAGGACCGGCCGGCGAATGAGGGCGCGATCATGGGCGCGAACCGGCGACACGCGGTCCCGGACTTCTCGGGCTACCCGGACCTCGTCGTGATCTATCTCGGGATGAAAGTCCGCACCCTGGCCGGCGTGAAGACCCTGCTCGGCTTCGGGCCGCGGATCGACAGGGTCGGCGCGGCGCGGCCAGAGGGCCTCCTGCACTACGAGAACAACATCATCTTCAGCCTGCGCCCGCTCCATGTCGGCATGCGCTGGTATTGGCGGGACATGGACAGCATGGTCGCGTGGTCCAAGTCCGAGCCGCACCGGATCTGGTGGCGGGATTTCCTGCGCGACACGCGCGGCGTCGGCATCTGGCACGAGACCTACCACATGCGCGGCGGTATGGAGGCGATCTACCACGACGTGGCCGAGCCGGTCGGATTCGCAGCCTTCTTGCCGATGCAGGAGGCAAGGGGCTCGCTGGCGGCCCGGCACGGGCGTTACGCCTCGTCCGACCTGCGCGACCTCCCCGCCGACAACGCGCCGGACGCCGCAGTCCCGCGCTGAGGCTCCGGCCGCCCGGCCGGAGTTCCGGTGCGGCGGATGAGCCGTGCGCGACGCGGGGTCCGCCCGTGCGCACGGTTCGGCTGGACACCGGCCCGCGCGGAAGGCACGGAGCGGATCAGGCACGATGACGGTCGGTTCGATGAGACAGGATACCCTGCGCCTCGGCGCGTTCTTCTACGCGACCGGCCACCACGTCGCCGGCTGGCGCCATCCCTCCAGCGAGGCCGACGGCGGGCTCGTCCTGGAGCGCTACGTCGGCTGGGCGCAGCGCGCCGAGGCCGCGAAGTTCGACCTTATCTTCCTGGAGGACGGGAGCGGGATCCGCGACCTCGACCTGCGGTCGAGCGAGCGCACCGCGCGCTCGACCCATTTCGAGCCGCTGACGCTGCTGTCGGCCCTTGCGGCGGTGACGCGCCGGATCGGTCTCGTCGCCACCACCTCCACCAGCTTCAACGAGCCCTTCAACGTCGCGCGCCGGTTCGCCTCCCTCGACCATCTCAGCGGCGGGCGCGCCGGCTGGAACCTCGTGACCTCCGCGACCGACGCGGAGGCGGCGAATTTCGGCGGCGACCGGATCGGCCGTCACGCCGACCGCTACGAGCGCGCCGAGGAATTCGCGGACGTGGTCCTCGGCCTCTGGAACACCTGGGACGACGGCGCCGTGATCATCGACCGCGCGAGCGGCCAGTTCTCGAAGCCGGACGGCTTCCGCCCGCTGGATCACCGGGGCAAGCATTTCGAGGTCCGCGGTCCGCTCAACATCTCGCGGACGCCGCAGGGCCAGCCCGTGCTGGTGCAGGCCGGCGCTTCCGGGCCCGGCAAGGACCTCGCGGCGCGGACCGCCGAGATCGTCTTCACCGCTAACCAGACTCTGGAGGAGGCGGTCGAGTTCTACGGCGATCTCAAGGGGCGCATGCCCGGCTTCGGTCGTGCGCCGGATGACCTCAAGATCATGCCCGGCCTGTTCCCCGTCGTCGGGCGCAGCGAGGCCGAGGCGCGGGCGAAGTTCGAGGCGCTGCAGGACCTGATCGACCCGGTGGTCGGGCTGGCGCTGCTCGGTCGCATGATCGGCGGCCACGATCTGTCGGGCTACGATCCCGAGGGGCCGGTGCCGGAGTTGCCCGAGACCGAAGGCATCAAGTCCCGCCAGCAACTCATGTTCGACCTCGCCCGCCGCGAGGGCCTGACCCTGCGCCAGCTCTACCTGCGCATCGCCGGCGCGCGCGGCCACTCGCAGATCGTCGGCACGCCGGCCCAGATCGTGGACGAGATGGAGGCGCGGTTCCGGGCCGGCGGGGCGGACGGCTTCAACATCATGCCGCCGACGCTGCCCGGCGGCCTCGACGACTTCATCGCGCTGGTCCTGCCGGAGCTGCGGCGGCGCGGCCTGTTCCGCACCGAGTACGAGGGCCGGACGCTGCGGGACCATCTCGGCTCGCGCCCGCCGGCCGGGTTCGGCCCCGGTCGGGCCGCGGTGTAGCGGCGGGCCTCTTCCCGGGTCCGATCGGGCGAGGCGTCGCGACCCCCTGCGGCGTCTCGGACCGCATCATGATTGCGCACAAGCGATCCCCGCTGTGGTACAGCCACGCCACGAGGGCCGAAGGCCGCCATCGGCGAGTCGTGACAGGGGCGACCGGGCATTGACGGATCAGCAGGAACGCACGCGTTTCGAGGCGGAATTCGCCCGCACCGACGCGAGCACCGACCCCTTCGTCTCCGCCGTCCGGGCGACGCGGATGCCGATGCTGATCACCGATCCCCATCAGCCGGACAACCCCATCGTCTTCGTCAATGCCGCCTTCTCCAAGCTGACCGGGTACGGCCACGACGAGATCATCGGCCGGAACTGCCGGTTCCTTCAGGGGCCCGAGACCAGCAAGGCCGACATCGCGAAGATCAGGGTGGCGATCGCCCGCCGCGTGCCGATCGAGATCGAGCTCTTGAACCACAAGAAGAACGGCGAGCTCTTCTGGAACCGGCTGCTGATCTCGCCGGTCTTCGATCGCGACGGGGAGCTCACCTACTTCTTCGCGTCGCAGTTCGACGTGACGCTGGAGCGGGAGAAGCTCGCGCGGATGCAGCGCGACCGGGAGGCGCTCGAGCAGGAGATCGAGCGCCGCACCAGCGACCTCACCCGCAGCGAGGAGCGGCTGCGATTCATCCTGAAGGCCGGACGTTTCGGCTCGTGGACTCTCGATCTCGCCGACATGCGGCTCGTGGCCTCCGAGACCTGCAAGGAGAATTTCGGGCGGGTGCCGGGCGAGGCGTTCAGCTACGAGGACCTGATCGCCGCGATCGAGCCCGAGGACCGGCCGCGCATGCAGGCGGCGGTGCAGACCTCGATCCGCGAGCACAGCGACTACGACATCGAGTACCGGGCGCGCACGCCCGGCGGCGAGCTTCGCTGGCTGCAGATCCGGGGTCAGACCTTCTACGACTCGGTCGGGCAGCCGCTGAGCATGGCCGGCGTCTCCATCGACGTGACCGAGCGCAAGCGCGCGGAGGAGCACCGCGCCCTCCTGGCCGACGAGCTGAACCACCGGGTGAAGAACTCGATGGCGACCATGCAGTCGATCGCGCACCAGACCCTGCGCAACGCCGCCTCCCTGGAGGAGGCGCACAGGACCCTCGACGCGCGGCTGCACTCGCTCTCGGCGGCCCACGACGTCCTGACCCGCCAGAGCTGGATCGGGGCCACGCTCGACGTCATCGTGGAGGGCACCCTCCAGGCGTTCCGGGGCGGGGCGGGACAGCGCTTCCTGATCAACGGACCGGAGGTGTGGCTGACGCCGCGCCTGACGCTCGCCTTCACGATGGCGCTGCACGAACTGGCGACCAACGCCGTGAAGTACGGCGCCCTGTCGAACGACCGGGGGCGAGTGGTCCTGAACTGGGACGTGGTCGACGGGGCGACGCCGGCCCGTCTCTGGTTCCGCTGGGAGGAGGTCGGCGGACCCGCGGTGACGGCACCGGCCCGCGGCGGGTTCGGCACGCGCCTCATCGAGCGGGCGCTGGCCGCCGAGATGGGCGGCTCGGCCGAGATCGAGTACCGCCCCCGCGGCGTGGTCTTCACGCTGGACGCGCCGCTGCCCGACCGCGCGTCCGCCGCGGCGGAGGCGACGGTCTGAGGATCGCGTCCCGCGGGCCCGCCGCCGGTCAGGTCATGCGGGTCAGGACGGTCTCGTTCCAGAGCCTGCGGTGCAGGAACGCCATCGCGGCGTGGCCGAGCACGACGACGAGGAGCGTGAAGCCCAGCCAGTAGTGGAACAGGTCGGCGGGCAGCATCATCCACTCGATCTTCGTCTCGCGCGCCGGCATCACCGGGATGCCGTAGGGCGCGAAGGGCTTGCCCGATCCGTACTGGCGCAGCAGCGCGAGGCTCGGGACCAGGACCATCAGGAGATAGATCAGGCCGTGACCGGCCGCGACCGCGCGCCCCGGCGCGCCCGGATGGGCGGGGCGCCGGTGAAGATTCGCGAGGCCCCACACTCCGCGCAGGAGCACGAGCACGAACAGGGTGAAGCCGAGGGTGAAGTGGCTGCCGCCGACGAGGCGGGTGAGCGCCGCATCGCCGATCGTGACGTAGAGCAGCGCCCCGGTGAATTGCCAGGCGAACAGGGCCGCCATCACCCAGTGGAAGCCGCGGCTGACGCGGCCGTACCGCTCCGGCGTGTCCAGCCAGACGGTCCGCGATGCGGTGGCGTGGCCGCTCTGCCCCGTCACGCGGCGTTCTCGGTCCAGAGGTCACCGGCCAGGCCGTCCCCGCGCAGGATCTCGGAGGCCGCGCTGGTGAGCGCGTGATCCGGTCCGGGCTGGCGCAGGTAGGTGGCGAGATCGCGCGACAGCCGCTCCAGCGGATGGCCGCGCAGGAAGCCCTGGAGGCCGACCGAGCGCTGGGCCAGCTGGAGGATGTCGAGGCCGGCGCGCTCGACCGCGAGTCGGACCAGGTTGATGTAGGCGACGACGCGCTCCGGCGGCCTCGCCGCGTCCGACGCGACCTGCGCCCCGCGCTCGACCCAGAGACGCGCGCCCTCGACCGCGATGGCGCCCTCGCCGAGGCGCGCCAGCTGGTGCGGATCGCTCCCCCGGCCGAGGCGGCGCAGATGGCCGCGCCAGGCATCGAACACGGCCTCGATGCCGCCGAGCTGCACCGCCGCGAAGCGCCACGCGCCGCCCGAGAAGGCCGGCTGCCGGAAGTAATCGTCGGGCTGGCCGAGGATATCGTCGGCCGCGAAGGCGAGGCCGGTGAAGTCGATCGTGCCGGTCGCCGAGGCGCGCATGCCCTGCGCCCGCCACGCCGAGAGATCGGACCGCGTGCCGGCGTCGAGCGGCACCACCATCATCGCCGTGCCGCCCTGTCCCGGATGCCGGGCGGTGACGAGGGCGCGGGTGACGAAGCCGGCGCCCGACGCGAAGGTCTTCACGCCGCGGAGATGGCCGTCGACGTCCGAGGCCTCGATCGTGAGGCCGCCTTCCCCCGGCTCGGTGTTCCAGACACCGAACAGGTGGCCGGCGCGCGCGTCGGCGAACAGGCGGACGCGCTGGGCGGGTGAGCCGTACCGGGCGACGAGCTGGAGGGCGTTGACGTGACCCTCGTAGAGCCGGCCGAGAGCGAGGCTTCCGTAGCCGACCAGCCGCAGAACCTCCGCCAGGGCACCGGCGCCCGGCTCCGTCCCGAGGCCCGCGCCGCCGTGATCCACCGGCACGGGCGCGGCGAGCAGCCCCAGGCGGGCGAGATCGGCGATGTCATCCAGTGGGAAGCCGTCGTCGTGATCCTGGGCGTCGGCGCGCGCGGGCGCCGACGCGGCGATCGCGCGCGCGGCCGCCTCGGAATCGTAGACGGGATCCAGGCGGGTCCACTGATCCATGCGCCTGACTCCTCTCAGAGCGCCACCGCGTCGACATTCAGGCGAATGGCCGCTGAGGGGCGGTTGCCCACGGTCGCGCGCTCGGGTCTCGTCACGTATGGGCCCCCATTGCCCGCAGAAGATGCGGAAGATCCTAAAAAACTAACCTAAGACTGAGCCATCCTTTCCCCGGCCGCGGCTGCGACCAATGCGACCGTCGTCGATCCGGGCTGCTCTCAGTTCAGCGTCCGGTTGGCGCGCAGCCGCGCTACGGCCAGATCGACGAACGTCCGCACCTTCGCGGGCGCGTGCCGGCCTTCCGGGTACAGGACGTGGACCGGCAGCGGCGCTTCCTCGTAGTCGGCGAGCACGATCTGCAGGTGGCCGTCCCGCAGGTCCGGGCCGATCTGGTAGTTCAAGACACGCGCCAGCCCCCAGCCCGACCGTGCGGCGCCGATCGAGACCTCGTTGGTGTTGCCCTCCAGAGTGGGGCGGACGACCACCCGCTCGTTCCGGCTGAACCGCCACTCCGGCGACGCGAAGGCCCCGGTGGAGACGGCGATCCGGTGGCGCTTGAGATCCGCCGGGGTCGCCGGCACGCCGTGCCGCGCGAAGTAGTCCGGGGCGCCGCAGATGACGTGGCGCACCGACCCGACCCGAGCGGCCGTGAACCCAGAATCGGTCAGGTGGCCGATGCGGATCGCCACGTCGATTCCCTCCTCCACCATGCTGACCGGCCGGTCGACGAAGAGGGTCCGCGCCACCATGGTCGGGTAGGTGTCGAGGTAGTCGGTGACGATCGGGAGCACGTGCATCCGTCCGAACAAGACCGAGGCCGTCACCGCGAGCGTGCCCGACGGCGTCGCGTTGGAGCCGGCCGCCGCCGATTCCGCCTCGGCGATGTCGGCCAGGATCCGCCGGCAATCCTCGTAGTACCGGCTGCCCGCTTCCGTGAGCTTCACGGAGCGGGTCGTCCGGATCAGGAGGCGGGCGCCGATGGTCTCCTCGAGTGCCGCCACGGCGCGCGTCACGGCCGGCGGGCTCATGTGCAGGAGGCGGGCGGTCTGCGCGAAGCTCGCCGTCTCGGCGACCTTCGCGAAGATGCGCATGGCCTGCCACCGATCCATAGCCTCGCTCCGGGTTCTCGCGGCCGGGTCGCGACGCTCACGCCCGATCCGGCCCGCCGCGTCGGCGTCCCGGCCGAACGGTCAGAAGCCGAAATGGCTCAGGCCCGGATGGTCGTCCGGCCGGCGCCCGAGGGGCCAGTGAAACTCGCGGTCCGATTCCGCGATCGGCAACGCGTTGATGCTGCTGTGCCGATAGCGCATCAGCCCGTCGTCGGCGAGGCGGACCTTCGTGATCGTGCTCTGCGCGTCGAAGGGCGGCGGCGGACGGGACAGGACGGGCTCCTTGTCCTCGGGGAAGGTTCAGCCCGGCTCCGGTAGCGGCGCAGGATGATCCGCCGGCGCCGGTCCCGCGAGGCGGAACACGGCGCGCGCCGTGCCGTCGCGCGCGTCAGAGCGCCAGCTGCACCCGGTCCGTGCCCTCCGCGGGCACCGCGGAGCAGATCAGCACCTCGTCGTCAGCCACCAGTGCGCTCGGTTCCCTCAGATAGGTCACCGCGCCGGCCAGCAGCTTGGTGCGGCAGGTCCCGCAGCTGCCCTCGCGGCAGCTGAACTCCGGTGCGAGACCCTTCGCCTCGGCGAGGTCGAGGAGGCTGCCCGAATCCGGCGTCCAGCGCGCTTCCTTGCCGGTGTCGAGGAAGGCGACCGGCACCGTCTCCATGGAGGCCGGCGGGCGCGGGGGCGCGGCCGCCGCCGTTCCGGCGTCGCGGATGAGCCCCGATGGACCGAACGCCTCCGCGTGGATCCGGTCGTCCGCCACGTTGTAGCCGCGCAGGCCGTCATAGAGCGCCTGGGTGAAGGCCGACGGGCCGCACAGGTAGAAATCGTAATCCGCGAAGGCCAGGAACCGCGTGAGCAGGGCCATGTCGATCCGGCCCGCGGCCTCGTAATCGACGCCGGCCGTCGCATCGGAGACTTCGCTCAGGACGCGCACGATCCGCACGGCTCCCTGCGCCGCCGCGGCGAGTTCGGACAACTCCCGGTCGAAGGCGCGCTCGGCGCGGGTGCGGGCAGCGTAGACGAGCGTGGTCGGTCGGATCTTGCGGGTGCGCAGGCCCTCGTAGACCACGTGCCGGAGCATCGCGAGGAGCGGCGTGATCCCGACGCCGCCGGCGAGCAGCACGGCCGGGCGCGCCGCGCTCGCATCGAGGGTGAAGCCGCCGCCGGGGGCGCGCGCCTCGACGATGTCGCCGACCTGGACTCGGTCGTGGAGGTGCCGCGAGACGGTGCCGTCGCGCTTCACGCTGATCCGGTAGGTCGGGTCCGAGGGCGCGACCGAGAGCGTGTAGGTTCTTATGACCGGCGCGTCTGCCCCCGGCAGCGTGACGCGGATCGGCAGGTGCTGGCCCGCGCGGTGCGGGAGCCGCCCGGCCCCGTCGTCCGGGGTCAGGTGGAAGGACCGGATCGTGCGGCTCTCGTCGACGATCTCGGCTACCCGGAACGGCCGCCACAGCGTCGCGCGCTCGGCCGCCCGGACGCGGTCGGCGGCCTCCGCCCAGTCGCCGGTCATCAGTGCGTTCGGCGACCAGCCGTCCGGCCGGAACGACCAGCGCAGCGGCAGGGCACCGCGTCGGCGGATCACCCGGCGCGGCCGGAAGCTCCAGAGCCGCTCGGCGCCCTGGAAGGCCGCGATCTCGGGCGAGTCCAGGATCACCGCGGCGTCGCCGGTCAGCTGCAGGAGATCGCCCGTCTCGAAATCGGTGAAGACCAGGCCGGCCCTGCCGTTCAGGAAGATGTTCCCGAGCGTGGCGAAGAACAGGTTGCCGGCGAAGTCTGGGATGGTCAGCGTGCCGTCCGCGGCGATGCGGACGAATCCCGCCTTGCCGCCGCGATGCGAGACGTCGACCTGGCGCCGGCCCTCCCGGTCGGCGTAGGAGGCCACGAAGAACGTGTCCGCCGCCGCGATCAGGCCGCGGGCTTCCGGGTCGAGCTCCGCGCTCTCCTCGGCGGGGGCCGGAGCTGGGGCGCCCGGCTCGCGGACGAAGCTCATGTCGCGCAGCTGGATGTATTGCGGGCAGTTCCCGAAGCTCTGGTCGACTGCGAAGTGCAGGACCCCGCCGGCCCTGGAGCGGACGAGGCCGTTGACGCGGTTGCGGCGGCGGCTGTCCAGCGCGATCCCGAGGAGGCCGATTGCGTCGCCGTCGCCCGTGCCCTCTGAGGCGGGGTCGGCCGGGTCCGGCCGCGCGGCGATGTCGAGGGTCGTGGCGGTCGGCGAGGTGATGAAGCCGGGACGGCCGGCCAGGAGCGTGGCCCAGGCGTCGCCCTGCCGGTCGACGCTGCCCAGCACGATGAAGGGGATCTCCGCGAAGAAGGCGCGGTGCTGATCGGGCATGAAGTCCCGCACCACCCGCTGGCCGACCACCGCCATCCGGTCGGCGGCGCCGACCGTCTCCTGGATGGACGTCTCGCCGGCATGCCATGTCGGCAGCGTCGCAAGGGTCTGACCGTCAGCCATCTTCGCGCCCTCCATCTGCATCCGCCCCCGGGCGCGGGTGCGCCCGGGGCCTTCCGGTCACGCCGCGGCCGTGAGGCCCGCGGGGGTCTGGGCGAAGGGGACGAAGCCCGGCAGGCCCTCGATCCGGCGCAGGAAGGCCTCGACCCGCGGGTAGCCCGACAGGTCCACGTTCCCCTCCGGGGCGCGGGCGAGGTAGCTGTAGACCGCCACGTCCGCGACGGTCGGCCGCTCGGCCGCGAGCCAGTCCCGGCCATCGAGATGCGCCTCGAGCCGCCCCAGGAGCGTGTGCGCCCGGGCGATCACCTCCTCCGGGTTGAACGTGGCGCCGAACACCGTGATCAGCCGCGCGGCCGCCGGCCCGTAGGCGAGCTCGCCCGCCGCGACCGAGAGCCAGCGCTGGACCGCCGCCGCGGCGCGCGGATCCTCGGGCAGCCAGTCGGACCGGCCGAGCCGCTTCGCCACGTAGACTAGGATGGCGTTGGAATCGGAGACGATCACGCCGTCGTCGTCGAGCACCGGCACCTGACCGAACGGGTTCATGGCCAGGAAGGCCGGCGTCTTGTGTCCGCCCGCCTTCAGGTCGACCTCGATCAGCGCGTGCGGGGCCTCGACCAGGGAGAGGAACAGGCGGGCCCGGTGCGCGTGGCCCGAGAGGGGATGGTGGTAGAGCTTCATGGCCGTGGATCTCCGTCGGGGGCCGGGATCGCCCCGGGCCGTGTGAGGAGAATGCCGCCGCGTTTGGGCGAGCAGAATAGGCGTTCTCCGCAGTTCATCATTCCGTAAATCGGAATAATTGCGCGGGCCAACGGTGCCGAGCGATCCTGCGCCGGGCTGGCGCGGCCGTCCTCCGCCTCGGCTCCGCGGGTACAAGCGCCGCGGACGGGCTTGGCACAGACGCCGATCAGCGACCCGGGAAGCAATCATCAAGACGCCGGTTCCGAAAAGACTGCGCGGGACTTGACACCGAGGCCATTACCGAGGAGCCTAGTTTTCAGGCGCGGGGCAAAGCTGCCCAGTTTCGCGCCAATACGTCACCATCTTTCACGGCGATGCCGCCCGCAGTGCTTCCGCACTGGCGGGCTTTTTGCGTTCTGAAGGATTGCATGGGCCTCAGCCATCACCGCATCGGAATCCTGTTCTCCGCGGACGGACCCTACGGTCTCGTCGGGAGGGCGATGCTGAACGGCGCGCTCCTGGCGGTCGACGAGGTGAACGCGCGGGGCGACTGCGTCCTGGAGCCGGTGATCCGCGATCCGCAGGGCGCCCTCGCGGGCTACGTCGCCGGCGCCGAGCGGCTCCTCGACGCGGGGATCCGCCACGTCGTCGGCTGCTACACCTCGTCGAGCCGCAAGGAGATCATCCCGATCTTCGAGAAGCGGGACGCCCTGCTCTGGTACCCGTCGCACTACGAGGGCTTCGAGACCTCGGCGAACGTGGTCTACACCGGGGCGGCGCCGAATCAGCACATCGTCCCGCTGGTGCGGCACCTCCTCGCCCGGGGCGGCCGCACCGCCTTCTGCGTCGGCTCCAACTACATCTGGGCCTGGAGAACAACCGGATCCTGCGGGAGACGCTGGCGATCGCCGGCGGCGGGGTCGCGGGTGAGCGCTATTTCGCGGTGGGCGAGACCGTCTTCGATCAGGTGATCGCGGCGATCCTGGACGCGAAGCCGGACTTCGTCTTCAACACGCTGATCGGCATCTCGGCGTACCGCTTCTTCCGCGACTTCCGGAGTGCCTGCGCGGCGCACGGCATCGACCAGGCGCGGACCATGCCGGTGGCGAGCTGCAGCCTCGCCGAGCCGGAACTGGAGGCGATCGGGCCGGAGGCGGTCGACGGCCACCTGTCTTCCAGCGTCTACTTCACGTCGATCGACACGCCCCGCAACCGCGCCTTCATGGCGGCCTACGCGGCGCGTTTTCCCGAAGGCCCGACCCCCTCGGCGGATGCGGAATCCTCGTACATCGCGGTGCATCTCCTGGCGCGGGCGCTGGCGCGGGCCGGGACCGAGGATGCCGCGACGGTGCGCCGGGCGGCCTGCGCCGACGAGTTCGAGGCGCCCCAGGGACCGGTGCGCCTCGACGAGACGACCCTCCACGCCTGCCTGACCCCTCGGATCGGCCTCTCGACGGCGGCGGCCCGCTTCACCATCGTGGCGCAGGCCGAGGCGCCGGTCGCGCCGGACCCCTACCTGGTGCGCAGCGATCCGCGCGTCGTGCCGGTGAGCCGGCGCCCGCGGCTGAAGGTGGTGCCATGACGACGCCCCGGCTGATCCAGAATTTCAGCGGTGCGCAGGCCCTGCTGATCGCGCCGCCGAGCACCGCCACGGACGTCCTGGCGAGCACCCTGATGAAGCTCGGGCTCACCGTGGCCTCGGTCGTCCCGGCCGGCGAGGCGCCGTGGCTCGATTTCGAGATCCTCGATCCCGAGCACCACATCGTCATCGTGGACGGCGACCTGCCGCTCCCGGGCCTCGCGGCGAGTGCCGTCCCCGACCTGCCCCCGGTGCCGGTGGTCGGGCTCGTGGGCGTCGAGGCGCCGAGCCGGCTCAAGGGGCTTCTCCAGCTCGGCGCCACCGGCCTGCTGCGCAAGCCGATCCACGGCGCCTCGGTCTACGCGGCCCTGTTCCTCGCGGTGAACGAGCACAACCGGCGTCGCTTGCTGGAGGAGCGCCTGGCCCGCCACGAGGAGCGGCGGCGCGGCCGGCGCCACGTCGTCAAGGCGATCCTGCGGCTGATGCAGGAGCACGGCCTCGACGACGACGCGGCCTACGAGGCCCTGCGCCGCGACGCCATGCGCGCCCGGCAGCCGCTCGAAACCTACTGCGAGGCGCTCGTGCGCGCCCGTCCGTCCGTCCCGGCGCCGGCCGCCGCGTCGCGGCTCGCCCGATCCTGAAATCACGTCGCCACCCCCGAAGACGAGGACGCCCGATGTCGAGAACGCCCCGCGGATCCCGCCTGTCCGCCCTCGCGGCCGCCATGCTCGCGAGCGCATCCCTGGCCGCCCCCGCGGCCCGCGCCGCCGACCCGATCAAGCTCGGCGTCCTCGAGGACCAGTCCGGCGACTTCGCGCTCGCGACCATCGGCAAGGTCCACGGCATCCAGCTCGCCGCGGACGAGATCAACGCCGCGGGCGGCATCGCCGGGCGCAAGCTGGAACTCGTGATCTACGACACGCAGTCCGACAACACGCGCTATCAGGAATTCATGCGCCGGGTACTCCAGCGCGACAAGGTCAACGCCGTCTTCGCGGGCTTTTCCAGCGCGTCCCGCGAGGCCTACCGGCCGATCGTCGACCAGCTCGACGGCTTCGCCTTCTACAACAACCAGTACGAGGGCGGCGTCTGCGACGGCCACATGGTCGTCACGGGCGCGGTGCCGGAGCAGCAGTTCTCGACGCTGATCCCGTGGATGATGGAGAAGTTCGGCAAGCGGGTCTACACGATCGCGGCCGACTACAATTTCGGTCAGATCTCGGCCGAGTGGGTGCGCAACATCGTCAAGGAGAACGGCGGCGAGATGGTCGGGGAGGAGTTCATTCCCCTCGGCGTGTCGCAATTCTCGCAGACGATCCAGAACATCCAGAAGGCCAAGCCCGACATCCTGATGACGCTGCTCGTCGGGACGGCGCAGGCCTCCTACTACGAGCAGGCGGCGGCCGCGAACCTGAAGGTGCCGATGGGTTCCTCGGTCAATATCGGCCAGGGCTACGAGCACAAGCGCTTCCAGCCCCCGAGCCTCGCCAACATGTACGTGACCACGAACTACATCGAGGAGGTCGACAGCCCGTCGAGCAAGGCCTTCCTGGCCAAGTGGAAGGCGAAGTTCCCGAACGAGCCCTACGTGAACCAGGAGGCCGAGAACTCCTACCTCGCGGTCTACCTCTACAAGCAGATGGTCGAGCGGGCGAACGGCTCGACCAAGCGCGCCGACCTGCGCAAGGTCATCGCGGCGGGCGACGTCTGCGTGGACGCGCCTGAGGGCAAGGTCTGCATCGACCCGAAGAGCCAGCACGCCTCCCACACGATCTACCTCGCGAAGGTCGACGAGAAGCACGCGATCTCCTTCCCGAAGACCTGGGACAACATCCAGCCCTACTGGCTCGGGAAGGCCGGCTGCGACCTGACGCAGAAGGATCCGTTGGCGCAGTACACGCCGAGCAACCCGCCGAAGCCCTGAGCTGCCGGGACGGGAATCCGCGCGACGCGGCCCCGGGCCGGAGACGACGCGACATCGCCGGGGCCGAGGCCCCGGCCCACAGCCATCACGAACGGGCCTCCGGATGGACCTGCTGACCCACGCCTTCACGTTTCTCTACCAGATCGGCGACGCGTTCTCGTTCCTGGTCCTCTCCGCCTGCGGCCTCGCGGTGGTGTTCGGCATGATGGGTGTGATCAACCTCGCGCACGGCGAGCTGATCATGTGCGGCGCCTACGTCACGGCGGCGACCTCGCGGGCCGGGCTGCCGCTGCCTCTGGCCATCCTGGCCGGCGCGCTCGTCGCCGGGGCCGTCGGCATGGTGATGGAGCGCCTCGTCATCCGTCACCTCTACGGGCGGCCCCTCGACACGATCGTGGCGACCTGGGGCATCAGCCTCGCGGCGACGCAGGGCACGCTGATCCTGCTCGGCTCGAGCATGCCGGGGATCGGCACGCCGCTCGGCAGCTTCACGGTCGGCGGCTACTCCTACTCGACCTACCGCGTGGTGCTGATGGTCGCCGCCGTCGCGGTGCTGGCCGGGCTCTACATCGCCTTCAACGCCACCCGCTTCGGGACGCTCGCCCGCGCCACCATCCAGGTGCCACACATGGCCGAGGCCCTCGGGGTCGACACCCGGACGGTCTACGCCCTGACCTTCGGCCTCGGCGCGGCGCTGGCGGGCCTCGCGGGCGGGCTCTACGCGCCGACCATGACGATCGTGCCGACCATGGGGACGACCTTCATCATGGAGGCGTTCGTCACCGTGGTGGTCGGGGGCGCCGACATCTTCCTCGGGACGGCACCGGCGGCCCTGGTGCTCGGCACGGTGCGGGCGCTGCTCACCACTTGGCAGGGCCAGCTGTTCGGGCAGATCGGGCTCCTCGTCGCGGTCATCCTGGTGATCCGGGTGCTGCCGCGGGGCATCTCGGGCCTGATCCTGCGCGAGCGGGCGTGAGGCCATGGCGATGACGCTGCTCCGCCGCCTCGAAGGCCCGCAGACCCTGGGACGCGGGCCCGCCTTCTGGACCGTCTTCGCGGTCGCGGTCGCGGCGGCCGTCGCCTACCCGTGGTTCGCCGACGGCTACACGGTCGGCAACACCGCCTACTTCTTCTGCTGGGTGTTCATGGCCCTCGGCCTGTGCCTGATCTGGGGCTATGGCGGCGCGCTCAGCTTCGGCCAGACCGCCTTCTTCGGCCTCTCCGGCTACGCCTACGGCGTGCTCACGCTGAACGTCGGCGCCGCCTACGGCTTCACCCTGGCGGCGCTGGTTCTGGCGGTGGCGCTCTCGGCCGTGATGGCGGCGCTCCTCGGCTACTTCCTGTTCTTCGGCCGGATCGGCGGGGTCTTCCTCGGCATCATCACCCTGTCGGTGACGCTCGCCCTGGAGCGCTTCATGGCGCAGACCGCCGGCCCGGAATGGAAGATCGGGGCGGCACGCCTCAACGGCTACAACGGCATGAGCGGCATGCCGCCCCTCACCGTGCCGTGGTTCGACGGCGACCTCGTGCTGTTCCCCGACGTGGCGCTCTACTACGGGCTGCTGGCTCTCCTGATCGTCGTCTACCTCGCGCTGCGCATCCTGGTGAACGCGCGGTTCGGCAACGTGCTGGTGGCGATCCGCGAGAACCCGGAACGGGCCGAGATGCTGGGCTACGACGTGCGGCGCTACCAGCTCGCCGCCTTCGTGATCGGCTCGGGCCTCGCCGGGCTGAGCGGCACGCTCTACACCGCCTGGGGCCAGTACATCACGCCCTCCAGCATGGGTCTCACCGCCGCCGCGCTGCCGGTGATCTGGGTCGCGGTCGGCGGCCGCGGCGACCTGACGGCGACGCTCATCGGCACGCTCCTGGTGCTCGGCGGCTTCCAGGCGCTCACGATCTACGGCAGCCAGTATGCCCTCGTGGTGATGGGCCTGCTCCTCGTCGCGGTGGTGCTGGCGGCGCCCGACGGCCTCGTCGTGGCGGCCCTGCGCGGCCTCGGCCGCCTGCGTCGCCGGGAGGCGGGCCGATGACGCCGCTCCTCGAGACCCGCAACCTCAGCAAGCATTTCGGCGGGCTGCACGTCACCAACGACGTGAACTTCGCCCTCGCGGCGGGGGAGATCCACTGCCTGATCGGACCGAACGGCGCCGGCAAGAGCACCTTCTTCCGCCTGCTGCTGGGCGAGTACACGCCGGAGCGGGGGCAGATCCTCTACGGCGGCGAGGACATCACCGCGCTCAAGCCCTTCGCGCGGATCCGGCGGGGCATGAGCGTCAAGTTCCAGGTGCCGGGCATCTTCCCGAGCCTGTCGGTCGCACACAACCTGGAGATCGCCCTACAGCACCATCTGGAGGGCGCCTCGCTCGGCGCCGAGATCCACCGACTGCTCGCCTTCCTCAATCTCACCGCGGCGGCCTCCGACCGCGCCGGCAACCTCAGCCACGGGCAGAAGCAGTGGCTGGAGATCGGCATGGCGATCAGCCTCAAGCCGCGCCTGCTCCTCCTCGACGAGCCCACCGCCGGGATGTCGCCGGACGAGACCTTCGCCACCGGCGAGATGGTGCAGGCGCTCAACCGCGACGGCGTCGCCGTGCTGGCCATCGAGCACGACATGGCCTTCGTCCGGCAGATCGCCCAGCGGGTGACCGTGCTCCACGTCGGGCGCATCTTCGCCCAGGGCACCACCGACGCGATCATCGCGGACGAGCGGGTCGCCGCGATCTACCTTGGGGAGGCGGACGCGCCGCCGCTTCGGAGCGTCGCCGATGCCTGAGCCGCTCCTCGCGACGACCGGCCTCCGCGCCGGCTACGGCGGCAAGCCCGTGCTGCAGGGCGTCGACCTCGCGGTCCGGCCCGGCGAGATCGTGGCGGTGATCGGCCGCAACGGCGTCGGCAAGTCGACGCTGATGCGCAGCCTCGTCGGGCTCCTGCCCGCCTCCGCGGGCGGCATCGCGTTCCGGGGTGCGGCGGTCGAGGGGCTCGCCGCCCACCGGCGCGCCCGCCTCGGCATCGGCTACGTGCCGCAGGGCCGCGATGTCTTCCCGCGCATGAGCGTCGTCGACAACCTGACGGTCGGCGCGTCGCTGCTGCCGAAGGGGGAGCGGCCGGATTACGAGCGCGCCTTCGGGCCTTTCCCGGTCCTGCGGGAGCGGCGCGGGCAGCGGGCGGGGACGCTCTCGGGCGGCCAGCAACAGCAGCTCGCCATCGGCCGCGTCCTCGTCGGCGGGCCTGAGCTGATCCTCCTCGACGAGCCCTCCGAGGGCATCCAGCCCTCGGTGGTGCAGCAGATCGGCCGCACCCTGGTCGATCTCAACCGCCGCACCGGGGTGACGATCGTGTTCGTGGAGCAGAACCTCGACCTGATCCGCGCCATGGCCCAGCGCAGCTACGTCATGGACAAGGGCCGGATCGTCGCGGAGCTGACGGCCGGTGACCTCGACGACCGCGACCTCGTGCGGCGCCACCTCGCCGTCTGACGACACGGCAGACAACCAAGGGAGAGACGACCATGCAGTGGCTCGACCAGTCCATCATGGCCCGCAAGGGCGTCGCCGGCGGCAAGCCCGGCCGGGAGCACACGATCACCGAGGCCGAGCAGGGCCGCTACCACTACGTCTACGGGCCCTTCGCCGAGCCGGTGCTGACCGTCGATCCCGGCGCCGTCGTTACCGTCGAGACGCACGACGCCTTCGAGGGCAAGATCCGCCACGAGACCGACAGCCCGACGCAGATCCTGAATTTCCCCTACCTCAACCCGCAGAACGGGCCGATCTACGTCAACGGCGCCGAGAAGGGCGACTGCCTCGCGGTGGCGATCCGCTCGATCCGGCCGCGCGGCCCGCAGCCCTGCGGCACGACGCTGATCATGCCGGAATTCGGCGGCCTCGTCGCCACCGGCGACACCGCGCTCCTCAATCCGCCGCTCCCCGAGCGGGTGCGCAAGCTCGAGGTCACGGCCGAGACCGGCGTGCGCTGGAACGACCGGATCACGCTGCCCTACCAGCCGTTCATCGGCACGATCGGCACCTCGCCGGAGATCGAGGCGATCTCCTCGCTGCAGCCGGACTATTACGGCGGCAACATGGACCTGCCGGACGTGGGCGTCGGCGCGGTGATCTACCTGCCGGTGAATGCGAAGGGCGCGCTCCTCTACCTCGGCGACTGCCACGCCGCGCAGGGCGACGGCGAACTCTGCGGCGTCGCGGTGGAGCACCCGACCCACACGACGGTGCAGATCGACCTGATCAAGGGCTGGACCTTCCGCTGGCCGCGGCTCGAGACCGAAGACTTCTACATGACGATCGGCTCGTCCCGGCCGATGGAGGACGCGGCGCGCATCGCCTACCGGGAGCTGATCCGCTGGCTCGCCGCCGATTTCGGCTTCGACGAGATCGACGCCTACATGCTGCTCACGCAGTGCGGGCGCGTGCGGCTCGGCAACATGGTCGATCCGAAATACACGCTCGGCGCCTCGATCACGAAGGCGATCGCCCACGCCTGACCGGCGACGGAGGAGGATGGCATGGATCTCGGGCTCAGAGGCCGCCGGGCGCTGGTGACTGGCGGCACCAAGGGCATCGGCGCGGCGATCGTAGACCTGCTGGCCGACGAGGGGGCGGCGGTCGCCCTCTGCGCCCGCAACGCCGCGGAGGTCGCCGGCAAGGTGGTGGCCCTCCGCGCCCGGGGCGTGGCGGCGACCGGGCGCGCCGTCGACGTCGCCGATTCCGCCGCGCTGCGCGGCTGGGTCTCCGAGGCCGCGGAGGAACTCGGCGGCCTCGACATCGTGGTGCCCAACGTGAGTGCCCTCGCGGTCGGCAGCGACGAGGCGGCGTGGCGCAGCGGCTTCGCCGTCGACATGATGGGCACCGTCTCGGCGGTCGAGGCGGCGATGCCGTACCTCGAGCGCTCCGAGGCCGGCGCGATCGTCGTCATCTCCAGCGTCTCCGGGCGGGAGATCGACTTCGCGGCCGGTCCCTACGGCGCCTTCAAGGCTGCGCTGATCCACTACGCGCAGGGGCTGGCCTTCCAGCTCGCGCCGCGGAACATCCGCGCGAACTCGGTCTCGCCCGGCAACACCTACTTCTCGGGCGGCGTCTGGCACCAGATCGAGACCGGCAACCCGGCGCTGTTCGCCGAGGCGCTCCGGCTGAACCCGACCGGCCGGATGGCGCGGCCAGAGGAGGTGGCCCGCGCCGCCGTGTTCCTGGCGAGCCCGGCCGCGAGCTTCATCACCGGCACCAACCTCGTGGTCGACGGCAGCCTGACCCGCGGCGTGCAGTTCTGACGCCGACCGGCCTCGCCCCGCACCGAGACACCTGCGACGTCCGAAGCACACCCGGCGCGTTCAGTACGGTCGTTCAGCGACGAAGTCCGGAGATCGCGAGGACTCACCACACTTGCGACGCATTTCGGCCGCTCTCGACTCTGTAAAGACAAGCTTGCCACGCGCGCTGGCACGCGGCACTCTCAAGCTTGGCCGTTCGCGCGGCGGTGGCACACCGCCCAGTCGCGCCGGGCTGCAGGACAGGGAAGTCCAGGGCGATGATGACGGACGATCGCGAGGCTGGCGGGCTCGACGGGCGCGGGCGCCTCGTATGCGAGGCGGGAGTTCTCAGCCGCCGGTCGTTCCTGGCCGGCTCGGCCCTCGGGATCGGCGCGCTCTCGCTCGGCGGGTGCGGGACGACCGACACCCTGCTCATGGCCGAGGCGGCGAAGACCTACGGGCCGATGCCGAACGAGAAGTTCCCGATCCCGGCCGTCGACGTCAGCAAGGTCAACCCGAAATACTACCGGCGGACCGTCCAGTACGCCTCGTCGGAAGCGCCCGGCACGATCGTGGTCGATCCCGCCAACTACTACGTCTACCGCATCGAGGGTGACGGCACCGCCACCCGCTACGGCGCCAATGTCGGCCGCCGGGGCTTCCTGTGGAACGGGAACGCCTATGTCGGCCGCAAGTCCGAGTGGGCGACTTGGACCCCGCCCAAGGAGATGATTCGGCGCCAGCCCGAGGCCGCGAAGTATGCCCGCGGCATGCCCGGCGGCCTCGACAACCCGCTCGGTGCCCGCACGCTGCACCTCTACCAGAACGGCGCCTACACGCTCTACACGATCTACGCCAGCAGCGACGCCGAATCGATCGGCACGGGCATCACCAGCGGTTGCGTCGGCCTGCTCAGCCAGGACATGATCCACCTCTACGCGCGCACGCCGGTGAAGACGAAGGTGGTCGTGCTGCCGGCCTGAGGGCGGGCAGCGCCCGCGCCGTCCCCGCTTCCCGGCGGCCCCGACATCCTGCAGGATCGGGTCCCCTGAGGTCCGACAGCGCGCCGGGAGCGCCCGCATGGCCTACGCGACGACGATCGAAGGCACACGCTTCACCTTTCCCGACCTGCGCAGCCTGCTCGCCAAGGCCACGCCGGAGCGCTCGGGCGACCAGCTCGCCGGGCTCTGCGCCGACGGGCCGGTCGAGCGCCTGGCCGCGCAGATCGCCCTCGCCGACCTGCCGCTCAAGACCTTCCTGGCCGAGGAGCTGATCCCCTCGGAGCAGGACGAGGTCTCCGACCTCATCGCCCGCCGGCACGACACGGAAGCCTTCGCGCCGGTCTCATCCCTGACGGTCGGCGCCTTCCGCGAGTGGCTGCTCGCGCCCGCCGCCGACGCGGACGCCCTCTCTGCCCTCGCGCCCGGCCTCACGCCCGAGATGGTCGCGGCGGTCTCCAAGATCTGCCGGCTGCAGGACCTCGTCGCGGTGGCCGCCAAGCGGCCGGTGGTGACGCGCTTCCGCTCCACCATCGGCCTGCCCGGGCGCCTCGCCACCCGCAACCAGCCCAACCACCCGACCGACTCGTCCGAGGGCATCCTGCTCTCGGCGCTCGACGGACTGCTGATGGGCTCGGGCGACGCGGTCATCGGCGTCAACCCGGCGACCGATTCCCTGCCGGACTACATCCGCATCGTCGAGCTGCTCGAGACCCTGCGCCTGCGCCTCGACGTGCCGACCCAGCACTGCTGCCTCGGCCACGTCACCGTGGCGATCGAGGCCATGGACCGCGGCGCGCCCGTCGACCTCGTGTTCCAGTCGGTGGCGGGCTCGCAGAAGGCCAATGCCGGCTTCGGCGTCGACCTCGCCGTCCTGCGCGAGGCCTCGGACGCTGCCCGCGCGCTCGGCCGCTGCCCGGAGGGCGGTCAGCTCATGTACTTCGAGACCGGCCAGGGCTCGGCCCTCTCGGCCGACGCCCACTGGGGCGTCGACCAGCAGACCATGGAGGCGCGCGCCTACGCGGTGGCGCGGGAGTTCGACCCGCTGCTGGTCAACACGGTCGTGGGCTTCATCGGTCCCGAGTACCTCTACGACGGCAAGCAGATCATCCGCGCCGGGCTGGAGGACCACTTCTGCGGCAAGCTGCTCGGCCTGCCGATGGGCGTGGACGTCTGCTACACCAACCACGCCGATGCCGACGGCGAGGACATGGACGCGCTCCTGACCCTGCTGTGCGCGGCCGGGGTCAACTTCGTCATCACGGTGCCGGGGGCGGACGACGTGATGCTGAACTACCAGTCATTGTCGCACCACGACGCGGTCTACGCCCGCGAGACCCTGGGTCGCCGTCCGGCCCCGGAATTCGAGGCGTGGCTGCGGGCCGTGGGCATCACGGACGGGCAGGGCCGGCTGGCCAGCGCGACGGGCGCGCTGCCCCCGGCCCTGGCCGAGGCGTCTCGGCTCCTGCCCGGGCGGGCGGCATGAGCGGCGAGCCGGCCCGACCGGGCCACCCGACGCTCCGCGACCTGCGCGGGCTGACCCAGGCGCGCATCGCGCTCGGCGCGCACGGCGCTGGCCTGCCGACCGGCGCGGCGCTCGCCTTCGGGCTCGACCATGCCCGCGCCCGCGAGGCGGTGTGGACGCCCCTCGACGCGGCCGCGATCCGCGAAGGGCTGCGGGCGCAGGGCCTCGACGCGGTGGAGGTCCGCTCCGCCGTGGCCGACCGAGCGGAGTACCTGCGCCGACCGGACAGGGGCCGCACCCTCGATCCGGAATCCGGGTCGGTGCTCGACGGGCACGGGCCGGGCTTCGACGTGGCGATCGTGATCGCGGACGGGCTGTCGGCGACGGCGGTCGCGCTGAACGCGGTCCCGGCGGCGGCGGCGCTGGCAGCGCGGGTGCGGCGGGCCGGCTGGCGCCTCGCGCCGGTGGTCGTCGCGAGCCAGGGACGTGTAGCGATCGGCGATCCGATCGGGGCGCGACTCGGGGCGCGCTGCGTCGTGGTTCTGATCGGGGAGCGGCCGGGCCTGTCGGCCTCCGACAGCCTGGGCTGCTACGTCACGTTCGGTCCGGCGCCGGGGCTGCCCGATTCCCGGCGGAACTGCATCTCGAACATCCGGGAGGGCGGCCTGGCGGTCGAGGCGGCCGCCGCGCAGATGGAGGCGCTGCTGCGGGCGATGCTGGCCCAGGGCACCAGCGGCGTCGCGCTGCGCCGAGACGATCCCGCAGACCCGAAGGGGCTGCCTGACGCGCGGGACTGACCGCTCGGACGACCCGGGCGGACGTCACGCGCGCTCCGCAGACGGGCTGCAGCCGAACTGGGACCGGTAGCAGCGGGCGAAATGGGCCGCGCTCGTGAAGCCGCAGGCCGTCGCGATCTCCCCGATCCTGAGCGGGCTCTGGCGCAGAAGGCGGCGTCCGTGGGCGAGGCGAATCGCCCTGTACTGGGCCGAGAAGCCGAGCCCGAGCTTGTCGAGGAACAGCCGGTCGAGGTGGCGCGGGCTTATCGCCGCGAGGCGCGCCATGGCGAGGCGGCCGAGCGGCGCCTCCACGGTCTTCTCCATCGTCTCCAGTACCGCCAGCAGAGCCGGATGGTGGATTCCGTAGCGCTCGACCGCGGAGGCCCGCTGCGGGTCGTCGGCGGCGCCGATGGCGGTGTGGAGGAACCAGTCGGAGACGCGCCGGGCGAAGGCCTCGCCCATGCGTTCGGCGATCAGGGCGTGGGCCATCTCCAGGGGCGCGACGCCGCCGCCGCAGGTCAGGCGATCGCCGTCGGCGACGTAGCGCGCCCGGCTCAGGCGCGCCTCCGGGAAGGTCTCGACCGTGGCACCGGCGTATTCCCAGTGGAGCGTGAACGCGCGATCTGCCAGCAGGCCCGCCGCGGCCATCAGGTAGGGACCGCCCGAGATGCCGCCGATGCGGACGCCGAGTCGCGCCATCCGCCGCAGGGTCGCGTGGATCTCGGGCCTGTCCCACCCGGTCGGCTCGCCGCCCGCGCAGACGAAGAGGGTGTGGAGGTGGCCGCGCTGGCGCGGCAGCGCCTCGGTGGGGACCTCGGCGCCCGACGAGGCGGCCACCCGGCCCTCCGACTCGCCGAAGTAGCGCAGGCGGTAGAGCGGCCGCCCGGCGAGTTCGTTGGCCGCCCGGAACGGCTCGCACCCCGAAGCGAAGGACAGCAGCGCGAAGCCGGGCACGAGGATGAAGCCGATCTCCTGTGGGCGATCCCCGGTCTCCGCCTCCATCTCGCACGCCCCCTCCGCTCCTCGATGGCTCAAACGTGCAGGAAACCGTCCGTTTCAGTCAAACGCCCGCCTCGGCATCCATCATGCTGTGTGCCGTCACCCCGTCCCGCGCGAGATCGCTTCCGGATGCCTCGACCTGCCGATCTTCCTCCGTTCCGCGCCGCCGCGGCGGCCCTTCCCGGAAGCGAGCGAGAGTGTCGGCCGTGAGCCGCCGCTACGACGTCGCCGTGCTGGGTCTCGGCGCGATGGGCAGCGCCGCGCTCTACCAGCTGGCGAAGCGGGGCGCCGCGGTCATCGGGCTCGACCGCTTCGCGCCGCCCCACGCGCTCGGGTCGAGCCACGGCGAGACGCGGATCACCCGTCAGGCGGTCGGTGAGGGCGCCGACTACGTCCCCTTCGTCACCGCCTCGCACCGCATCTGGCGCGAGCTGGAGGCCGAGACGGGCGAGACCCTGCTGAACGCCTGCGGGGCGCTCGTCATGGCCCCGGGCCACGGCGTCTCCTCGCACCACGGCAAACCGGACTTCGTGGGCCGGTCCATCAGCGCCGCGGAGGGCGCCGGCATCGTCCACGAGGTGCTGACAGGGGCGGAGGTGGCCCGCCGCTTCCCGCAATTCCTGAACCTCGCGGGCGACGAGAAGGCCTATTACGAGCCGGGCGGCGGCTACGTGTTCCCGGAGCGCTGCCTCGCGGCGCAGCTCGGCCGCGCGGGTGCCGCGGGCGCCGAGATCCGCACCAACTGCACGGTGGTCGGGCTGCAGCAGGACGGGAGCGGCGTCCGCATCGAGACGGCGGAGGAGACCATCCTGGCCGACCGCGCCGTCGTGGCCGCGGGCGCCTGGACGGCCCCCCTGCTCGGGAGCCCCTTCGACCGGCTCCTGACCGTCCGTCGCCAACTGCTGCACTGGTACACGCTCGCGGACGAGACCGCCTACGGGCCGCACGCGCCGGTCTTCATCTGGATGTACGGGACGAGCGACACGGAATACCTCTACGGTTTCCCGCCGCTCGACGGGTCCATCAAGGTCGCTACGGAGCAGTACAGCACCACCACTAGCGCCGACGGGGTGGAGCGCCGCGTCGACCCGTCGGAATCCGACGACATGTACCGGCTGCGCGTCGCGAACCGGCTGGCCGGCGCGACCCCGGAGGTCGTCCAGGCCGCCGCCTGCGTCTACACGGTGACCCCCGACCGCGGCTTCATCATCGACCGGCATCCCGCGATGGAGCGGGTCCTGGTCGTCTCCGCCTGCTCGGGGCACGGCTTCAAGCACTCGGCCGGCATCGGCGAGGCCGTCGCCGCGGAGCTGGCTGGGACCGGTAGCACCGTCGATCTCAAGCCCTTCGCTCTGGCACGTTTCAGTTGATGCGCCGGCCAATGGCTCGTGGATTGCTTGAAACCATGCCAAGATCCGTCGACCCGAGCAGGAAAGATCCGATGCGTCTCACCGTCCGCACCCTTCTGACCACCGGTGCGCTGGCCGCGCTCGCGGCGTTCTCGACCGTCGCGCTGCCCGGCCGGGCCACGGCCGCCGACGGCGTCGACGCGATCAAGAAGCGCGGAACGCTGATCGTCGGCGTGAAGGCGGATTACAAGCCGTTCGGCTTCCGCGACCCGAGCGGGACCATCATCGGCCTGGAGCCCGACCTCGCCGCCGACCTCGCCAAGCGGCTCGGCGTGAAGCTCGAGCTCGTGCCGGTCGTCTCGGCCAACCGGATCGAGTTCCTGCAGCAGGGCAAGGTCGATCTGCTGATCGCCACCCTGTCGGACAAGCCGGAGCGACGCCGCGTGGTGCAGGCGATCGACCCGAACTACTATTCCGACTTCGTGAACGTCCTGCTGCCCAAGTCGTCCGGCATCACCGACTGGGCGCAGCTCAAGGGCAAGCCGCTCTGCGCCACCTCGGGCGCCTGGTACAACAAGGACGTCGCGCGGACCTACGGGGCGGAGATCGTCGCCTTCGACGGGTCCGAGAAGCCGCTCTTCGCGCTCAAGCAGGGCAACTGCATCGGCTACGTCTACGACCAGAGCATGCTGCAGGGTAAGCTGCTCGACGACGACTGGAAGGCCAACTACGCGCTGCCGCTCAAGGGCATCCTCGATGCCCCGTGGATGATGGCGGTGGCGCAGGGCAACACCACGCTCCAGGCCGCGGTCGAGGACGCCACCAAGGACTGGATGAAGACCGGCTTCATCGTCAACGAGGAGAAGAAGTGGGGCATCGAGCCGACCGCTTACTCGAAGGCGATGCACGAGAAGTACAAGAACGCGACCAACTGATGCGGTTCTGTACGACGGCTCCGAGCGTTCGCCCGCGATGATCGCCACGATCCAGGCGTGGTTCCAGCAGCTCTACGAGACCACGGGCTTCAACTTCACGGTCTTCTACGACCCCTACGACTGGGACCGGTACGTGGCCGGCCTGCGGATGACGCTGCTCCTCGGGATCAGCACGATCCTGGCGAGCCTCGTCATCGGCGCCGTCGGCGCGCTCCTGCAGAGCGGGCCGTCGCGCGTCCTGCGGGCGCTGGTCAACGGCTTCGTGGTGGTCTTCCGCAACACGCCGCCGCTCGTGCAGATCTTCTTCTTCTATTTCGGCCTCGGGACGCTGCTCTCGGACATCCGCTCGGCCGACGGCCTGCGCGCGCCGATCCTCAACAATGTCCAGTGGGCGATCATCTCGCTGTCGCTGTTCGCGGGCGCGTTCAACGTGGAGATCTTCCGCTCCGGCATCGAGGCGGTGCCGCGGACCACGGTCGAGGCCGCCGAGGCCCTGGGCTACACCCGCTTCAAGGCCTACCGGTACGTCGTCCTGCCGCTGGCCCTGCGCGTCTGCCTGCCGGCGCTCAACAACAACCTGATCAACCTCCTCAAGACCACCACGCTGGCCTACGCCATCGCGGTCCCGGAGACGCTGTACGCGGTCAAGCAGATCTGGTCCGAATCGCAGAACGTGCTGGAGATGATGCTGGTGCTGCTCGCGACCTACGCGGTCCTCGTCGGCGTGCTCGTCTGGATCATGCACCGCTGGGAACGCGCCCTGCGGATCCCGGGATACGGCCGATGAACGCCGCCGATCCGCGGGGCGGGCGACCGGGCGACCTGCCGGTGCTGCTGCCCTTCGCGCTCCCGAAGGACGGCGCGGCGGCGCGCCTGCGCCCGGCCCATCTCTGGCTGCTCACCGGGCTCGCCCTCGTCGCCGTCCCGGCCTGGGCGCAGGGCGGGGTCGCCGCGCTGTCGCCGCTGGAGGTCGTGATCAAGTGGGCGCCCCTCCTGCTCACGGGCTTCGCCTTCAACGTCGCGATCTCGCTGATGGCGATGGCGATCGGGACGGTGGCGGGCATCGGGCTCGGGCTGGCCATGCTGGCCGAGGGGCGGATCCTGCCCCGCCTCGCGTGGTGCGCCACGCAGGTCTTCCGCAACGTGCCCTGGCTGGTCCTGCTGTTCTTCGTGATGTTCCTGGTCCCGTTCCAGGTCACGGTGTTCGGCGTCCGCGTGCCGCTGCCCGACTGGGTCAAGGCGACCTTCGGCTTCAGCCTGCCGGTCATGGCCAACGTCGCCGAGATCGTCCGCGGCGCAGTGCGCTCGGTGCCCAACACCCAGTGGGAGGCCGCCGAATCCCTGGCCTTCACCCGGCGCCAGACGATGTGGCGCATCATCCTGCCCCAGTGCGCGAAGCGCATGCTGCCGCCCTGGATGAACGTCTACTCGCTCATCGCGATGGCGACCGTGCAGGCCTCCATCGTCGGCGTCACCGAGATGCTGACGCTGACCGCGCAGGTGCACGCCGCCGAGGGCGGCCGCCCCGAGCTGTTCGCGCCGCTCTACGGCTTCGCGCTGCTGTGCTTCTTCCTCTACTGCTACCCGATCGACCGGTTCACCGCCGCCCTGGAACGCCGCTTCGAGACCCGCTGAGACCATGACGCGCGCGACCCTGGCCGCCACCCCGTCCCCGAGCTGGACCCCCGATCAGCCGATCGTCCGCGTCGTCGACGTGCACAAATCCTTCGGGACGTTCGAGGTGCTGAAGGGGATCAACTTCGACGTCCGCAAGGGCGAGGTCGTCTGCATCATCGGCCCCTCGGGCTCGGGCAAGTCGACGCTGATCCGCTGCGTCAACGCGCTGGTGCCGGTGAGCGCGGGCTCGATCCAGGTCGAGGGGATCGAGGTGACCGATCCGCGGCTCGACAAGCTGGCGCTGCGCCGCAAGGTCGGCATGGTGTTCCAGCAGTACAACCTGTTCCCGCACAAGACGGCGCTGCAGAACGTGATGATGGCCCCCATCCACGTCCTCGGGCAGGAGAAGCGCGAGGTCGAGGCCCGGGCAAGGGCGCTCCTCGCCAAGGTCCGGCTGGCCGGCAAGGAGAACGCCTATCCGGGCGAGCTGTCCGGCGGCCAGCAGCAGCGCGTGGCCATCGCCCGCTCGCTGGCGATGCGGCCGGACGTGATGCTGTTCGACGAGGTCACCGCCGCCCTCGATCCGGAGACGGTCAAGGAGGTGCTGGTGACGATCCGGGAACTCGCCGAGGAGGGCATGACCTGCATGCTCGTCACGCACGAGATGAACTTCGCCCGCGACGTCGCCGACCACATCTACTTCACCGACCGCGGCGTGATCGTCGAGCACGGGCCGCCCGCGACCTTCTTCGCCTCCGCCCAGGACGAGCGCACGCGCCGGTTCCTGTCGCAGGTGCTCTGAGCTCGCCGGGGTCAGGGCCGCGTCAGCGCGGCCCGGCCTCCCGCGCCACGATGTGGTCGGCGATCGCCCCGGCGGTGGTGAGCCAGATGGCGTCGCGGCGGTCTGCGATGTGCCGGAGCGCCTGCCGCAGGGGCCGCAGCCGGTGCGGGCGCCCGACGATGTAGGGATGGAGCGCGATGCCCATCACCAGCGGCGCGCCCCGAGACTGCTCCAGCATTTCTTCGAAGGCGTCGACGATGGCTTCGGCGAACTGGCGGCCCGTCTCCTTGCGGGCGACGATCGCGGGGATGTCGTTGAGTTCCTGCGGGTAGGGCACCGTCAGGATCCGGCCGCCGCCGCGGGTCGCGAACCAGGTCGGCTGGTCGTCGTGGTCCCAGTCGAGCAGGTAGCGGTACCCGGCCTCGGCGAGGAGATCGGGCGTCACCCGCGACTGTGAGATCCACGGCCCGAGCCAGCCAGCCGGCGGGCGGCCCTCCTGCGCGGCGATCACCGCGGTCGTCTCGGCGATCAGCGCCCGCTCGGCATCCTCGTCGAGGGTGCCTTGCCGCTCGGCGTTGGTGCGTCCGTGGCCGACGATCTCGTCGCCCCGCGACCGGAACGCCTCGATCAGCCCGGGGCAGTCCCGGTAGAGGTTGCTGTTGACGAGCACGCTCGCCGGCATCGCCAGAGCGTCCAGCATCTCGGCGATCCGCCACGCGCCGACCCGGTTGCCCCAGTCGCGCCACGCGTAGTTGAGCACGTCCGGCTGCGGGCCGCCGGGCGCCAGCTCGGCACCCAGGCCCTCGCCGAACGCGAAGGTCTCGAGGTTCAGCCCGACATAGACGGCCAGCCGCTTGCCCTCCGGCCAGTCGTAGACCGGGCGGTCGGGGAGGGCGCTATAGCCGTAGCGACCGTGTCCGGCATTCGTGTCCATCAGAGCCCCCGTTACGCCGCACCGAGATAGGCCGCTTCCAGCCCCTTGTCCGCCGACAGCTCCGCGGCGGTTCCGCGCGCGACGACCCGGCCCTGCTCCAGCACGTAGCCGCGGTCGGCGACCGTGAGGGCGAGCGCCGCCATCTGGTCGACGATCAGGATGGTGACGCCCTCGTCGCGCAGCTCGGCCACGGTCGCGTACAGGGCGTTGATCATCGCCGGGGCGAGGCCGAGCGACGGCTCGTCGAGGAGCAGGATGCGCGGGTGCGCCATCAACCCGCGGGCGATGGCCAGCATCTGCTGCTCGCCGCCGGAGAGCAGGCCCGCCCGGCTCGCCGCCCGGTCGCGCAGCCGCGGGAACCGGTCGAGCAGGCGCTCGACCTCGGCCGGGTCGATCGGCGTCCCGCGCCCGAAAGCGCCGAGGCGGATGTTCTCGACGACGGTGAGCTCCGGGAAGACCTGCCGACCCTCCGGCACCAGCACGAGCCCGCCTCGGGCGATCCGGTGCGCCGGCAGTGCCTCGACGCGCCGGTCGTCGAACACGACCGATCCCGCGACCGGGCGCAGCAGCCCTGCCAAGGCCCGCATGGCCGTGGACTTGCCGGCCCCGTTCGCGCCCAGCAGGGCGACGGTCTCGCCGGGCCGCACGTCGAGATGGACGCCGTCGAGGACGGGCGCGGCGCCGTAGCCGGCGGTCAGGTCGAGGACCGAGAGGACGGCGTCTGCCGGTCCCTGCCACGGCGCGCTCCGCGGCCGGGCCGGGGTATCGGCGCCGCCGAGATACGCGCGCAGCACCGCCGGGTCGCGCCGGATCTCGGCGGGCGTGCCGCGCGCGATTGGGCGGCCGGTATCCATGACGAGGATGTGGTCGGAGATGCCCATCACCAGCGGCATGTCGTGCTCGACCAGCACCACCGCGACGCCGCTGTCGGCGATCCGGCGGATCAGCCGGGCCAGCCGGTCGGTGTCGGCCCGCGACAGGCCGGCGGCGGGCTCGTCGAGGAGTAGCACCGCGGGGCTGCCGGCGAGCGCCCGGGCGATCTCCACGAGCCGCCGGTCGACGTGGGGCAGCTCGGCGGCCGGGCGGTCGAGGGCGCCCCGGTAGCCGACGAAGGCGAGGAGCGCGGTGGCCGTCGCGCGGTCCCGCGCCCGCGCGCGGCGCCACAGCCGGCCCGGCGCGAGGCCGAGGGCGACGTTGTCGGCCACCGGGAGCGAGCCGAACAGGCGCGTGGTCTGGTAGGTGCGCGCGATGCCGGCGCGGGCGACTACGTGGGCCGGCCGACCGGCGAGGTCGCGCCCGCCCAGCCGGATCGCCCCGGCGCTCGGGCGGTAGAAGCCCGAGACCATGTTGAGCACGGTGGTCTTGCCGGCCCCGTTCGGGCCGATCACGCTGGTGACGGCCGCCGGCCGGGCCGTGAGGTCGACGCCGTCCGCCGCCGTGATGCCGCCGAAGCGGATGCCGAGGCCCTCGAGGACGAGGGCCTCGCGCGCCGCCGTGCCGGGCAGCGGCAGCTCCTCGCCCTCGGCGGCGGCCGCCTCGTCGCGGCCTCGGGGCAGCAGCCGGGCGAGGCTGCCGACCAGCCCCGAGGGCACCAGCCACAGCACCGCCAGGGTCGCGACGCCGAAGAACAGCAGGCGGTACTCGGCGAGGCCGGACAGCGCCTCCGGCAGCAGCACGGTGACGAGGGCGCCGAGAAGCGGGCCGAGCACCGTGCCGGCGCCGCCGACGATCACCGAGAGGACGAACAGGATCGACTGCGAGAACGGGAACGAGCTCGGCGCGATGAACAGCATCAGCGGCGGCAGGATCGCCCCCGCGAGGCCGGTCAGGGCGGCGGAGATCGCGAAGGCCAGGGTCTTCACCCGGACCGGATCGAAGCCCAGAGCCGCCGCGGCGACGTCGGCGTCGCGCACGGCGCGCATCGCCCGGCCGAGGCGGCTGCGGGCGAGGACGTCGAACCCGGCGAGGCTCGCCCCGGCGGCGAGCACCGCCAGCACCGCGAGGCCGGCCGGCGAGAGCGGCTCGCCGAAAAGGCTCGGCGCGTCGGTCACGACGAGGCCGTTCTGGCCGCCGGTCAGCTCGCCGCCCTCGATCAGCCCGTGCTCGACGATGAAGCCGAAGGCGATCGTCAGCATGGCGAGGTAGGGGCCCTTCACCCGCATCGCCGGCACTGCCACGAGGCCGCCGACGAGCGCCGCGATCAGGGCCGCCGCCGGGAGCGCCAGCCAGAAGCTGACGCCGTGGAGCGTCAGGATCGCGCTCGCGTAGGCGCCGATCGCGTAGAAGCCGGCCTGGCCGAAGGAGATCAGCCCGGTCAGGCCGAGGAGCACGTTGAGGCCGACGCCCGCCACCGTGGTCAGCGCCACGAGGGCGATCACGAAGTGGCTGTAGCCGGCGGTCAGCGCCACGAGGCCGAGCGCGGCGGCGGTGAGGCCGGCGATGCCGAGCCGCATCGCCGGGCCTGAGCGCAGGTACGGCATCGCGTCAGACCTTGTTGACCGCGGCGCGGCCGAGCAGGCCGTCGGGGCGCAGGGTGAGGGCCAGGATGATCACCGAGAACACCACGAGCTGCGTGTAGGTCGAGCCCAGGGTCGCGGTGACGCCGGCCTCGACGAGGCCGTAGAGCAGCCCCGCCAGGATCACCCCGGTGGCGGAACCGATGCCGCCGAGGATCGCGACCGCGAAGGCCTTGATGCCGAACAGCGTGCCGAGCTCGGCCGAGACCGAGAACAGCGGCGCGATCAGCAGGCCCGCGATGCCGGCGAGCACCGCCGAGAGCGCGAAGGCGCAGGCCACGGTGCGGCGCACGTCGATCCCCATCAGCCGGGCGGCGTCGGCGTTCTGCGCCACGGCGAGCAGGACGCGGCCGAGATCGGTCCGGCGGAACACCGTGCGGATCGCGAAGGCGAGCGCGATCCCGACCACCGGGATCACGAGCTGCAGCGGGTAGATGCCGGTCCCGAGGATCTCCACCGGCTTCGTGGCCAGCGGCGAGGGCAGGCTGCGCGGCTCCTTGCCGAAGGTGAACAGCACGGTGTTGTCGAGCACGATGCCGCCCGCCACCGTCGCGAGCAGCCACGCGTCCGAGCCGCGCGCGACGAACGGGCGGACCAGCGCCCGCTCGACCACGAGGCCGAACAGGGCGCAGCCGGCGAGCGCCAGGACGATCGCGGCCGGCATCGGCCAGCCGAGGGTGACGCCGAGCGCGTAGGCCAGGACCGCGCCCAGGGTGACGACGCTCCCCTGCGCGAAGTTCACGGTCCCCGACACCGCGTAGGTCACGTGGAAGCCCAGGGCCACGAGCCCGTACATGCTGCCGAGGCCGAGGCCGCTGACGAGGATGGAGGTCAGCATCGCCGGGCTCAGTTGGTCACCGCGACGATCTCACCGTCCTTGAAGCGGGTGAACACGTAGTCGTTCGGGCCGAGAGCGTCGTGCTGGCCGGGGGCGAAGGGCGTGGCGTAGGTTTTGATCAGGCCCGGATAGGTGCCGATCTTGTAGAAGCCGTCGCGGACCTTCGGGCCCTCGGTGGAGCCGGCGGCCTGGATGGCGAGCGCCAGCAGGTGCGTCGCGTCGTAGGCGTTGGCGATGCCGACGGCGGGGGTGACGTCGGCCATCGACTTGATCGCCGGGTACTTGGCCTTGAGCGCGTCGAGCACCGCGCTCGCCTTCGGCGACGCGTTGCCCGCGAAGGTGAAGGTCTGGATGAAATGGACCTTGCCGGCGCTCGGGCCGGCGAGCTCGTCGAAGCGGCCGCCCGCCGGGCCCCAGTGCGAGACGACCGGCACCGACCAGCCCATCCGGTCCAGCGACTTCACAACCTGGGCGGAGGGCCCGACATTGCCGACGAGGAACAGCGCGTCGGCCCCGGCCTCCTTCAGCCGGGACAGCTGGGGCACCATGTCGACGTCGTTGGCCTCGTACTTCTCGATGCCCGCCGCCGGGAGGTTGGCCGCCTGGAGGGCGTCCTTGAGGCCCTTCTGGTTCGACTCGCCCCAGGCGTTGTTGACGAGGATCATGCCGGGCCTCTTCGCCCCGTAGGTCTTCACCGCGTAGGCGACCAGCGCCTCGTCGACGAGGGCGTCGACCGCCGAGACCCGGAAGGCGTAGTTGTCGGCGGCGCCGTTGCGGGTGATGCCGGTGCCGGCCGCCCAGGGGCCGATGAACGGCACCTTCATCTGGTTGGCGATCGGCACGATCGCCATCGAGACCGGCGTGTCGAGGCCGCCGACCACCGCGACGACGCCGACCCGCTGGATCAGCTCGCGGGTCGCCAGCACGCCCTTGGACGGGTTGGCCTCGTCGTCGCGGGCCACGAGCTCGAGGGGGCGCCCGAGGACGCCGCCCTTGGCGTTGATCTCGTCGATGGCGAGCCCGATCCCGCGGGAGATCGCCTCGCCGGATTTCGCGGACTGGCCGCTCAGGGCGGTCACGAGGCCGATCTTGACGGTGTCGGCACCTTGCGCGGTCGTGACCGCGAGGCCGAGCAGCGCGCTCGTCGTCACCGCGAAGCGGCGCAGGGTCGGGGGCAGGAAGGAGGCCATGGCATGTCTCCAAGGGCGGGGCGCAGCCTGCTTTGCGCAACCTCCATGCCACCAGGAATTGGCCGCTTCGGCCGCTGCACAGACCGGTGCCTGTATCCTCGGAGGCAATCTGTGCTCAATCTGGCGTCAAAGTGCATACACTTCCTGCATGCACGGGCCGGCCTTTTGCGGCACGTTGGGCCGACAGGAGGCCTGCATGACTGACGTGACCCACAGCGCGGCGACCGCGCGCGACGCCGCCAACGTGACCGCCTATCTCGAGGCCTCGATGGTGCCCGATCCCGAGACGGCCGCGCGCTACATGGCGCCGGGCACCCGGATCGTGTTCACCGGGGCGCGGGTCTTCAATCATCCGTCCGAGGTCACGGCCTTCAACGCGGGCCGCTACGCCTGGGTGAAGAAGCGGATGGAGCGGCTGGACGTGGTGCCGGGCGACGGCGTCACCACGGTCTACAGCCTCGGGACCCTGTACGGCGCGTGGCCGGACGGCACGCCCTTCGAGGGCAACCGCTACGTCGACCGCTTCACCGTGCGCGACGGGCTGATCGTCGGCATGGAGGTCTGGAACGACAGCGCTGAGCGCCTCCTGACCAAGCACGGCCTCACGGCCTGACGCGGCGGGCTCAGGCCCCGCCGCCCGCGACGTAGGGCGCCAGCAGGCGTGCCAGATCGCGCTCGCGCGGGGCCGGGGGCACGATCCGCGCCCGGTCGGCGACCGCGTCGAGGTGGTGGTCCATGAGCGCGGCGGCGCGCTCGGCATCGCCCGAGACCAGGGCGGCGACGATGTCGCGGTGCTCGCTCACCGCGCAGTCCGAGGAATGCGGCCGGCTGTAGAGGGACAGGATCAGGGCGCAGCGATAGCCGAGTTCCGCGACGTACCGGATAAGCACGGCGCTGCCGGTCATCTCGGCGAGCATCAGGTGGAACTCCGTGGCGAGCCGGATCGACAGCGCCTCGGGGCCGCCCCGGGCGGCCTCCTCGCGCGCGATCTGGTCCAGCAGGACCTGACGCTGCTCCGCGCTGAGCCGCCCGGCGAGGCGGCGCACCACCAGCCGCTCCAGGCCGAGGCGCACGTCGAAGGTGTCGCGCGCCTCCTCCCAGCTCGGCGTCGCCACGACGGCGATGCGGTTGCGGCGCAGATCGACCAAGCCTTCCCCGGCCAGCCGCAGCAGGGCCTGCCGGGCGATGGTGCGGCTCACGCCGAACCGCTCGCCGAGGGCGTCCTCCGGCAGCCGGTCGCCGGGGGCGAGCGCCCGTTCCACGATAGCCCGCCTCAGGGCCTGGCAGATC
Source organism: Methylobacterium sp. UNC300MFChir4.1 (assembly GCF_900110155.1). Taxonomy (NCBI): domain Bacteria; kingdom Pseudomonadati; phylum Pseudomonadota; class Alphaproteobacteria; order Hyphomicrobiales; family Methylobacteriaceae; genus Methylobacterium; species Methylobacterium sp. UNC300MFChir4.1. The sequence continues at coordinate 172,257 of NZ_FOCS01000007.1, forward strand.
GCCCCGACGCGATCCCCCTCGTCTCCCGCCTTCATGGACGGCGTCCGGACTCTGTCGCCCGTGTCCGTGCGGATTGATCCGTCATGATCCTCTCTCGACGCGATCCGGCGCCCCGCATCCGGTCCCGTGCCGGCTGGGCTCTTCGCAGACCTGGGACCCGAGGTGCAACGGTCGCGCCAGCGTCGTCGGTGACCGTCCGCCGTGCGCGAACTCCGCCGATCGCGCTTCCATCCGCGTCCGTGGGGCGTCCCGTGCGGGACCGGCGCGACCGCTTCCGCCAAAGTCGCCGCCACGGACGTGTCGCAGATCCAGTCCAGCAACCTGTTCGGGACCCAGATCAGCAGGGAGGATGGAGCCACTTTCTGGTTGAGAAATTTTGTAGCCACTGTTTCTATAAGTAGAATAGTGGTCACGATGTTCTTTTTTGAAGCTCAATCAAGATGAAGGATTGACATGCGAAAATTGATATACAACTCTCATGAGGTGCGTTTGGAGGGAGAATGGCAGGTATGCTACCTGAGGTTGGTGTCGGTGCGGGAGAATTTTCTGACTCGTCCTTGAGGAATTCAATCAAGATCGTCTGCGCCTACGTGATCCGGAATCCGGTATCCCCTGCCCAACTCTGTGATATTTTAGCCAGTACGTACGAAATGCTTAGCCAGATCAGCGCGGGACCGGAGCGCGCGGTCGCGACGCCCGAGGCCGCCACGGCGCGGGAGATCCGCGCGTCCATCCAGGCCGAGGGCCTGATCAGCTTCATCGACGGCAGGTCCTACAAGACGCTCAAGCGTCACCTGACGGCTTACGGGCTGACACCGGAAGAGTATCGCGCCAAGTACGGGCTGCCGCGCGACTATCCGATGGTGGCTCCGGGTTACGCCGCCAAGCGCTCGGAGATCGCGCGATCGCTGCAGCTGCGTCACAGGGCAGGATAGGCCCTCTCAATCGCGTCCGAAGCGGTCCGCCGCGATACGCGCGGTCAGGCAGGGTTCGGGCGACCCGGATCGATCACGGAGTCCGGCCAGGGATTCTGCCCGTCGCTCAGCCAGCGCAGCGTGTCGGCCCAGAATCCGCCGCTCCTGCGCGCGTGGAACAGGCCGACATGGCCGGGCGCCTCCGCGCCGATCGCGGACGGTGTCAGCTGTACCTGGATGCGCGGGCTCGACATGTAGTAGCCGAGGCCCCGGCGGATCGCCGCCGGCGTGCCGAACGGGTCGTCCGGCGTACCGACCGCCAGGATCGGGGCGCGGACGGCGGCGAAGCGGGCGAGGAGGGCCGAACGCTCGGCGGCCGGGTAGCTCGCCTCCATGCGCCGCCCGCGGAATGCCCACTCGTAGGCCACGCCGGCCGGCAGATCCTCGAGCCATCCGAGCCGACGGCCGGGAAAGTAGCCGACGGCGGCGGTCACGCACGGCATCAGCAGGTGCCACTTCGCGATCATGCTGAGCCTCTCGCGGGCGCGATAATCGCGGCGATAGGCGAATTGCGCGCCGACGGTGAGGATGCGGTCCACCGCGCCGGCGGCCTCGGCGAAGCCGGGGAGGAAGCCGCCGATGCTGTGACCGACGACCGTGAGCGGCCCCGCCTCGCGCTGCCGAATCCATCGGGCGGCGGCGTCGAAGTCGAGCTCGCCCCAGTCCCGCCAGCGGATGCCGGATCCCCTCAGGCGCGCGGGCCGCGAGTCGCCGATGCCGCGGTAATCGTAGGTGAGCACGACGAAGCCCCGCTCGGCCAGGAACCGCGCGTAGGCGTGGTAGTAGCGCGCGCGGACGCCGGTCGCGGGATTGACGACGATCGTGCCCCGGCCCGGTGGCCGGTTCGCCTCGGGCCGCCAGAGATGACCGCGGAGCCGGTAGCCGTCGCGGCAGGCGATCGTCACGGGTCGCGCGTCGACACCGGCGGTCGCGGCGGGCGCGTGGCGGACGGGCGTCATCGGACCCCCTCGGCGGTGGCCGCCGGGACCGGACGATCGTCGATCGGGAGGTGGAGGAGCGCGGCGATCAGGCCCGCGAGGGCCGTGGCGAGCCAGACCCCATCGTAGGATCCGGAGACCTCCAGAACCACGCCCCCCAGCCACGCCCCGAGGAACGAGCCGATCTGGTGGCTGAGGAAGACGATCCCGAACAGCGTCCCGAGGTGACGGATCCCGAAGACCCGCGCCACCAGGCCGCTCGTCAGCGGGACCGTGCCCAGCCAGGTCAGGCCCATCACGGCCGCGAATGCGAGGACGACAGCCTCGGATTTCGGCGCGACGAGGAAGGTGCCGATCGCGGCGGCGCGGATGAGGTAGAGCCAGACCAGGACGTGCTGCGGCCGGTACCGGCCTCCGAGCCAGCCGCACCCCCAGCTCCCGGCCATGTTGAACAGGCCGATCAGCGCCAGCGCGGTCGCGCCCAGGCCCCCCGGCATGTGGCAGAGGGCGAGGTACCCCGGAAGGTGGGTCGCGATGAAGGCGAGCTGGAAGCCGCAGGTGAAGAAGCCGAGCGTCAGCAGCCGGTAGCCCGGGTGCCGCCACGCCCGCAGGAGCGCCTCGGACAGGCTGCCGGCCGCCGAAGGGCCGTCGGGCACGCCGGCGCGGGGCGCGCGGTCGAGCGCGACACCGAGCGGCGCGAGCGCGACGATGATCGCCGCGAGCGCGAGGAGCCCCGCGCTCACGCCCGCGACCGCGGTGACGGACTGCGCGAACGGGACGAGCAGCACCTGGCCGAACGAGCCGCCGGCGCTCGCGAGGCCCAGAGCCGCGCTGCGACGCTCCGGTGCGGAGGCGCGACCGACCGCCGTCAGGACGACCCCGAAGCTGGTACAGCTGATCCCGATCCCGACCAGCAGCCCCAGGCCGAGCAGCAGCGTCGGCGCCGTCGCCGCGAGCGCCGTCAGGACGAGGCCGCCCGCGTAGATCAGTGCGCCGAGGGCGACGACCGGCGCGGCCCCGTAGCGGTCCGCCGCCGCGCCCGCGAAGGGCTGCGCGAAGCCCCAGACGAGGTTGTGCAGGGCGATGGCGAGGGCGGTCGTCGCCACCGGGATGCCGGTCTCGAGGGAGAAGGGCCCGAGGAACAGCCCGAAGGTCTGCCGGATGCCCATCGCGCCGCTCAGAACCAGGCCGGCCGCGACCGCCACCGGCACCACCGGCAACCCGCCCCGTCGCCCTGCGCGCGCGCGCCCGATCGTTGCCATCGCGGCCTCCGTTGGCTGTCGCCTTCGGAGACGGTCGCAGCCGGTGGCCGGCGCGACAAACGAGAAGATTTCCACGGGCAGTGAACGCCGCTCACGGGCGGGGCGCGCCGTCCCGGTCCCGTCGGGCCCTCAGGCGGCGCCGGCCGGGAAGCGCCGCTTCTGCTCGGCCGCGAACCGGCGCGCCTCTGCCAGCAGCCAGGTCCGGAACAGGTCGGGCTCCTGCCGGTCGTCGTCGCCCTCGGCGCTCACGAGCCAGTGGGAGGTCGCCGCCGGGATGGCGGCGCCGACCCCGACGAGCGTACCCTCGCGCAGCTCGCGGTCCATGAGCGCCCCCCGGCCGAGGGCGATGCCGAGGCCCGCGGCCGCGGCCTGGAGCGCCATCGCGAACGTGTCGACGTGCAGGGTGTCGGCCGAGGCCAGCTCCACCGCCCCCGACGCGTCGCTCCAGGCCTGCCAGTCCTCGGTCGCGGAGGTGACGTGGATCGTCGTCGCGCGCCGGAGGTCGAGGGCGCCGTCCGGACCGGTGACGGCCCCGCGCTGGGCCGGGCTGCAGACGGGGAGCAGCCAATCCTCGAACAGGCGGACGCTGCGGTGGCGCGGAGTCGGAACCCGGCCGAGACGGAGGGCGAAGTCGAAGCCGTCGATCGGGAAGCCGACCTGCCGGTGGGAGGTGTCGATCCGGATCGCGATCTGCGGGTGGCGGCTGCGAAAGGCCGGGAGCCGGGGCAGCAGCCACCGCGTCGCCAGGGTCGGTGCGCAACTGATGGCCAGGGTCCTGCCGGACCGCGGCGTGGGCAGGCGGCGCGTGCCGATCAGGATGAGGGACAGCGCCTCGGACACGTAGGTCAGGTACTCGGCCCCCTCGCGCGTCAGCGCCAGCCGGCCCGGCTCCCGGACGAACAGCTTGACGCCCAGCGCCTTCTCGAGGCCGACGATCCCGTGGCTCACGGCGCTCGGCGTCAGGTTCAGTTCGGACGCCGCACGGGCGAAGCTGAGATGGCGGCCGGCCGCTTCGAAGAGCCTGAGCGTGGAGAGGGGAGGCGTGCGGGGCCGCATGGGATCGTCGGGGTGAGCCTGCCGGTCGCCGGGGCAGCGACGTCGTCGTCCGACGGGGAAGCTAGCCCGGATGGTGTCGCGTGCCCAAGGCTGTGCGCGCGCCCGGCCGGTCAGATCAGGCGCAGGGTCACCTGTCCGGTGACGGTCTCGAACACGATCAGGCGACCGCGCTCGTCGAAGACGGCCGCGGCGTCGCCCTCGGGAGCGAAGCGCGCGCGCAGGCTCCCGCTGCCCTGCCACAGGACGGCCGGTCCGCGGATCCGGTTCGCGCCGGGCACGCTGGCCCAGAGCGTCCCCTCCTCGGTGGCGGTCGCGGCCCAGAGGCGGCCGTTCTCCGCCGCGACGAGGCGCGGCGGATCCGCGGGCTCCGCGCGCGCGGCGGCCTCGATCAACGCGCGCTCCTGCTCCCGGGAGGCCGTCGTGAAAGCGTGGGGATGCGCCCGCAGGTGCGGATGCACGCCGGTCCCCTCGAGGGACCACGCGACGGCCTCGGTCAGGCCGAGCACGCCGACGCCGCGATCGGGCGGCGTCCAGAACCGGCACGTCACCGCAAGGGTGCGGGAGGACAGGCTCCACCACTCGATCAGGCCGTCGTGCCGGGCGTAGATCAGGGCGCTCGCGTCCGCGAAGGCAGCGAGCAGCAGCGGCCGGCCCGGTTCGGTCATGGGCAGGCGCCAATGGTGCGCCAGGGCGCCGTCGGAGCCGGGCGCGCCGCCCGCGCGACCGAGGAGCGAGGCGGTGTCCAGCCGGACGAGCGCCTCCCCATCGAAGACGAGCCAGCCGGTCTCGTCCGCCTGACCATGCCAGTGCGTGATCGGCAGGGGACCGAGCGGCAGGAGCCGTCCGGTGCCGGCGTCGAAGAGCTGGACGTCAGGGCCTTCGAGCGTCTCGCGCAGAACGAGGGCCCGGTCGCCCGCGCCGAGACGCGCGAAGCCCGTCAGGCCATCCACCTGTCCCCGCCAGCGCTCGCGGCCGGCGCGGCCGAGGAGGCGCACGAGACCGGAACGGTAGCCCAGGAGCAGCCGCCCGCCCGACAGGAGCGCGGCATCGGCGATCTCGGAGAGCGCCGGGCCGTCCGGGACGACGAGCGGGCTGGTCACGCGGGAGGCAGCCGGTGCGGAGCGCGTCCTGAGCTGCCGGAGATGCTGGCGCAGGGCGACCTGTCCACCGGCTTCCGCGAGGCGCCCGGCGAGCCGGGCGCGCTCCGCATCGTGGCCGAGGATGCCGTCATCCGCGGCGAGGCGGCGCGCGAGGCCGCGGCAGAGGAGCGCGAAGGCGGGCGTCGGCGGCCGCTCCGGACCGCCCTCGAACTGCGCGTCGAGCAGGAGCGCGGCCACCGCGCTCCGGCGCCCCCCCGCCTCGACCCCGGTCGCGCCCACCAGATTCGCGAAGGCGGCGTGCAGCCGGTCGCCGTCCCGTCCCTCCCAGGACAGGGCGCGCAGGGCCCGGGCGAGCGGCGCGGCCGGCACCGGCGTCTCGGCGTCGAGGGCTTGCCGGATCCAGTCCAGTCGCCGCTCGGCCAGAGCCGGCAGGCCGAAGGTGACCGCGGCGGCGCGATCCAGGGCGCCGATCCCGACGAGGCGCGCGGCCCAGGCCTCGGCCAGGACCGGTCGGAACGGATCGTCGGCCCCGAGTTCCTTCCAGAGCTCCGCGTGGGCCTCGTGGCGGGCGGCGAGCGCCAGGGCCCGCTCGGTCTGTCCCGCCCGGAACCAGAGCGGGACGGTCGTCGCGGGCGGGAGGCGGCGCGCCTCGGCCAGACGGGCTGCGGTCTCCAGGCGCCCGGATTCCGCGAGGAGGCGCACCGCCTCGTGCGGGTTCCCGACCAAGCTGTCGAGCACGAAGGCCGCGCGTTCCGTGTCGCCGCGTCCTGCCATCGCCACGGCCTGCGCGCGGTAGAGCGCCGCGAGCCGGATCTCGTCCGCGGGCGCGAGGCTCAGTCCGTTCGCCCGCTGCGGCCCGAGATCGAGGTCGAGGCTCCTGCGCAGCCCGGGCCCGGTCAGGGGCAGGTCGGCGAAGGCGCTCCCGCGCCGCGCCGCGCCGCCGAGACCGATCGCCCGGTACAGGGCCTCGTCGACGCGCCCCGCCGCGAACAGCCGCTCGACCTTGGTGAGCCGCCGGGCATAGAGGCGGCGAAGATGGGCCGCGTAGGGCGAGCGCCACGCGAGCCACGCCGCCGCCCGGCGCCAGATGGGGGTGCGCCCGGTGCCGGTCGCGGCGGGCGGGCTGGCCGAGGGCGCGGCGCCCTCACGCGCGGCCCGCGCTCCGCGGCGCCGGAACGCGAACCACGCGAGGACGAGAAGGACCAGCACCGGCAGCGCGAGGCTGCCCCAGTGGGCCGCGGCGGCCCCGTGCTCCGCCGTCGTCCGGACGTTCTCGGCGAAGCCGAGCACCATGGCGCCGACCATGATGGAGGCCAGCAGGACGACGTAGGCGGTCCAGAGGAGCCCCAACGCGCCGCCGATCAGGTGCCGGCCGCGGGTGACGAGATCGCCGAGGACGTGCTTCGTCCGGCGCCGCGGCCGCCGGGTCGCGGCGTCGCGGACCGGCGTGAGGGGGTCCGCGTCGGCGACGAGGGCGGGGGCGCTGACGAGGCGGCGTGCCGGCGGCGCCGGTCGCAGGACCGGCAGGCGTTCGGCCGGATGCACCGCGATCGCGTCGAGATCCCACCAACCGGCGATGTCGAGACTGGCGAAGGCCGCCAGCGGCTCGGCGGCGAGGCGTCCCCCCGTCATGTGGACGACATGGTCCCGCAGGGCCGCGGCGACGGGCGGCTCCGGCTCGGCGAGGGGTACGGCGGTCAGGATCCCGGCACTGCGCACGACCGGCAGGACCGGTCCGAGGGCCGCGCAGTCCCGCGTGACGGGCGCGGCGAACAGCACGAGCACGCGATCGCCGCGTGATCGCACCTCCGCGGCGTGCTCGAGCCAGGGAAGGAGCCGGGCGCGCCAGTCCGGCCCCGCGGAGCCGCGCGCCATCAGGATCCCGTCGAGGGGGATCGTGCCGGCATGCAACCAGCCGCGCGGGCGCAGGGCCGCGAGCGGCTCCCGGGCATCGGGGACCGGCGGCGGCCTCAGGCGCCCAGGCACGGGACGGTTTCCGCGAACGCGCCGAGATCTCTCAGGTGGGACCATCCGCGGTCGAGCTGGCCGAAGGCGAGCGCGTCGACGAAGCCCGCGGCGTCGCACCGCGCGGCCGCGATGCACGGGACGGCATCGGCATCGACGGCGACGCGCACCGCCTCGAGGGTCGCGTCCGGAAGCGTCAGGGGATCGCCCGCCGCCGCGCCGTCCGGGGTCCGGAACGTCAGGCGCGCCGATCCCGTCTCGTCGCGGTCGAGATGGAGGGCGAGGAGGCTTCCGACGGCCTGGGCGCGCACGCCGTCGTACGGGGGCACGATGCCGATGATCCGGCCCTGCGGCTCGAGGTGCGCGACCGCTCCGTCCGCGGCGTTCACCACGTGCCAGTGCCCGCTCGCCTGCTCGATCCCCAGGGTGGGCTGCCCGCGCACCGCGCAGAGGGCGAGGCCGCCGCCCGGCCGCAGCGATCCGGCCCGGCCGGGGAACCGCGCCACGACCTGCCCGTCGGATGGCCGCCGCGCGATCACCCCGTCCGCGCGATCGCGCATCAGCAGACCGGCGGGCGTGACCGCGAGGGGAAGCTCGCCCGCGAGCGGCGCGTAGTCGATCAGCCGCGTCTCCGAGACCAGGAAGGCCGTGCCGTCGGCCGCCAGGAGCCAGGACCGGTTGCAGCGTTTCAGCATCCCGAGGGGCGGCAGAACCGCCTTCGGCAGGCGCCGGCACACCAGGGGATGGTCCCGCGGGATCCGCCGGTCGAGCGTCGCAGCGGCGCCCGAGCGGTCGAAGGTCCAGCTGCGGAGCGTCAGGCGCGCGTCGTCGGCGTAGACGTTGAGGCACGCGGCCCGGATCCGCGACCGGCCGACGGCGAGCCCCACGAGGCGCTCGTGGGGTGCGACCGGCAGGCGCAGCGCGCCGGAGGTGCCGGTGACGGGGACGATGAGGATGCCGTCGGGCCGCGCCACCAGGAGGTGCTCGCCGCAGGGCGCGAAGGCCAGCCCGCGGGGCGCCCAGTCCGGAGGCGCCGCGCTCCGGTCGGGCGCGGACCGCCGGGGTGGTGGGCGTCCGGGAGCCGGACGGGGCCAGAACGGGTCGCGCAACAGCGTCACCGCCTCGCGCTCCGGCGGGAGGTCGAGGCGCGCGGCGGCGACAGGGCCGGTGGCGTCGAGCACGGTGACGTCGGCGGCCACGGCGAGGCCGTCCGGCCCGAGACGCGGCCGCTCCTCGATGGTGATCCGCCGGCACGGTCGCGCCGCTTCGGGCAGGTCGGACCCGCCGATGAGCCAGAGGCTGGCGCCGGGCCGCCCGGCCGCGCGGGTCGCGACCGGCTCGGCCACGACCCGTTCGAGTTCGACCGCGTCGAGGGATGTGGCGGCACTCTCACGGAGAAGGATCGCGGCGTCGGACCGCTTCAACGCGCCGAGCCAGCGCCGCTCCGGCGTGGCGGTCGAGGCCCAGAGCAGGCGCGCGCCGCGCCGCCGGGCGAGGCCGGCCAGGCAGAGCAGCGCCGCGAAGGCCACGAGGCGGGGGGCGCCGAGGAGTTCCGGCCCGGCATCGACCACGACTAGCACGGCGCCCGCATCCGCCGCCTGACGGTAGACCGACTCCAGGGTCAGCAGGTCGCGCTCGGCCGCGCGCTGCAGGAAGGCGTCCGGATCGAGGTCGCGCCAGAGCCACTCCGACGCGACGAGGCGCTCGATCCCGCCGCGGGTTCCGAGGCACCCCAGCCCGTCGATCTCGCCCTGCGGTTGCCCGCCCGCACCGTCGGCCCGCTCGACGAGGGGCCGCAGCGCCTCGACCAGCGCCGCGAGGATCCGCAGATCCGGTTCCGCCATGTCGGAGAAGAGCGCCGTCCACGGTGCGAGCGCCGGCGGAAGGGTCGTCCGCGGACCGGTCGACGCGGCGCTCACGCCGCCTCTCCCAGGCGGCCGGTATCGATGTCCGGCACGGCGCGCGAACCGGCGAGGTCGAGCAGGCGCAGGGTTTCGCCCTCGGGGACGAGCAGGGCCGGACCGCCCAGACCGTGCCGGTCGAGCAGGCGGCGCGCGACCTCGGCGCGCCAGGGCGCCGGCACGGCGAGGCGGCACCCGAAGGGCAGGAGCAGCGGCCCGTCGGCCGCCAGCCACCCGAGCGGCGTCGCGCACCAGGGCAGCGCCGGCCGGCCCGAGCCCGTGTCGGGGGCGAACAGGACGGCCTCGCCGCCCGCCAGCGCCAGGCGCAGGGTGGCGTAGCGGCCGATCCGCGGGGCGATCCGCGCCAAGAGACCGGCCGCGTCGCTGCGGGTGAGGCGCAGACCCACCGGCGAGCCGCCGTCCGCCGGCATCAATCGCAGGGGAAGACGCGCCGGATCCTGGATCACGCCGGAGTCACGCCCGCGACCGGTGCCCGGCAGCGCGTCAGCAGCGCGTCCCGCGCCGCGGCGAGGGCCGGCGGGCGCTCCTCCGCCCCGAAGGCGGCGTCGATCTGCACGAGGAAGGATTCGGCGCGGACCAGCCAGGCCTCGAAGGCGGGGGCGGTGCGGTCGTCCGGGGCGGAGGCGGCCAGAGCGTCCCCCTCCCTGGCGAGGTCCGCGGCCCGGGCGGCCGGACCGTAGCCCGCCGCCTTGGCGGCCGCGGGCAGGACGGGGCTCGCCACGGCGCCGAGCTCGACGCGCAGCAGGTCGCGGGCCTCGTCCTGCGCGATCCGGTCCTGGACGAGGTGGATCACCGGCCACAGGTCGGCCTCCTCCGCGGCCGTCCGGCCCGCGATGAGCGCCGCCGCCGCGACGAGCGACTGGCCCCGCACCACGCGCCGGTCGCTCAGCCGCACGCCGCGGGCGCGCAGCTTGCGCACCACCTGCGCGTAGGCGGGCCGGACCGGCGCGAGGTCGACCCGCGCGGCGGCCTCGGCGAGGGCGTCGATCTCCGCGAGCGTCAGCGGCGCCTCCCCGTCGCCGGGTTCGACGGACGCGACCGGGTCGCCGGCGAGCAGGGCCTCCAGGTCGGTGTCGGCCAGGGGATCGACGAAGGCCGTGACGAGGAAGCGGTCGGCGAAGGCCGCGAGACCGGGATCCTCTGGCAGGGCGTTGCTGGCGCCGACGCAGCAGCGCAGCGGGACGGCGGTGTCGAAATGCCCCCGGCGGTAGCGGCGCTCGTTCAGCACGCCGAGAAGCGCGTTCAGGATCGCGGTCGAGCCGAGGAAGACCTCATCGAGGAAGGCGAACTCGGCCTCCGGCAGCATGCCGGAGATGTCCGGCCGCAGCTTGCCCGCGCGCAGGGCTTCGAGGTCCAGCGGGCCGAACAGTTCGGCCGGTTCCGTGAAGCGTCCGATCAGGTACTCGAAGCAGCGCGCCCCGGTCCCGGCGGCGCAGGCCCGCACCGCGGCCGACTTGCCGGTGCCGGGCGGTCCGATCAGCAGGAGATGCTCGCGCGCCACCAGCGCGAGGTGCACCAGCTCCACCACGTGGCGACGCCCGACGAGGCCGCGGGCCGCGCGGCCGATGGCGCGCTCCAGGCGTGCGATGGCGGTATCGATAACCCCCCTCCCGTCAGGTTCGGCCCGCTCGCCGCGACAGGGCGATCGGTCGCGGTGCCGTCCCGCGCCGCGCCGTCGAGCCGGCGGCGGGCGCCTCACGGAGCCCGTCCCGTGACGTGAGGAGCCGCCGGACCGAAGACTTTCCTGCGCGGCCGCGCGTCCCGATCACCGGCATCCGCCGAGATGCCAAATCTGCCCGTGTACGCTTCCCACTATCGTCGCGCAGCCCCGGCGCCGGGACGATCAGGCGAAACATTCTGCCCACGAGATATCCCGGAATACTTTGATTCCGCGAGGATAGCCCGGCGGTCGACTTCCGGTCAACGTGCCGCGACCGCCGCCTGACCATCGCGGCGGCGCGCACGCACCGGCGACGCGGTCAGTCCCGCGACGTCGGACCGGAGACCGGCGCCTTCGGGACCGCGAGGCGTCCCTCCTCGGCCTTGTTGATGTACTGGCTGGCGATGAAGAGCCCCTTCAGCGGCCGGATGATCGGCACGCAGGCCAGGAGGAGCAGCGGCAGCGTCACCACGGCGTGGACCCAGAGCGGCGGATCGTAGGTGAGTTCCAGCCAGATCCCGAAAGCGGTGACGGGGAACGCCATCGTCATCATGATGAAGAAGGCGGGCCCGTCCGCCGGATCGGCGAAGCCGTAGTCCAGCCCGCACGCCTCGCAGCGCGGCCGCAGGGTGATGAAGCCGTCGAACAGGCGTCCTGTCCCGCAGCGCGGGCAGCGGCAGCGCAGGCCGACGGACATGAGCGATTGGTCGGTGGTCCTCTGCATCATCGACGGTCCTGAGCAACAGGCCGGCGCCGATCCCTGATCGACCGTCCTTGCGCCTGCCGATTGTATGGCATATCAAGCCATACAATCGCGGTTGAAAATGAGCCATCCGACAGGTTTCCGGCGGATCGCGGCCGGTTACGAACACTGAGCGATCTGGCCGCATGCTCAATGTATGCGTACAGTGGTGGGATTACAGGGGTCAATGATGGAATCCTGGAGCCCGACAATCGCCGGCGACACGGGGCCCAAGTACCTCGCCATCGTCCGGGCGTTGGCCGAGGACATCCGGGCCGGCCGGCTCTCGCCGGGAGCGCGCCTTCCGCCGCAGCGCGCCCTGGCGAAGCACCTCAACGTCGATCTCACGACGGTCACGCGCGCCTTCAACGAGGCGCGCCGAACGGGCCTGATCGACGCGACCGCGGGCCGGGGCAGCTTCGTCCGGGCGTCCCGATCGCCGGCCGGGGAGATGCGCAGGCCCGATCCGTCCGGCAGCGTCGATTTCAGCATGAACATGCCGCCCCAGCCGGAGGCGGCGCGGCTGGCGGAGCGCCTGGACGCGGGTCTGTCGCGGTTGGCCGGTTCGTCCACCTTCCTGGCCCGGATGCAGTACCAGGACAGTGCCGGGAACCTCGCCGACCGGGCGGCGGCGGCCCACTGGCTCGGTCAACGGCTCGGGGCGCTCCCGATGCAGCGCGTCCTCGTGGCCGGCGGTGCCCAGGTCGTGCTCGCCGCCGTGCTCGCCGCCGTCCTGAAGCCGGGCGACGCCCTCTGCGTCCCGGCGCTCACCTATCCCGGGCTGCGCATGGCCGCGGAGCGCCGCGGCGTCCGCCTCCTGCCTGTGGCCGGCGACGCGGAGGGGCTCGACCCGGACGCCCTGCTCGAGCGGTGCCGATCCGATCGGCCGCGGGCCCTGTACCTCGTGCCGACCCTCGACAACCCGACCACCGCGACCCTGCCGGCAATCCGGCGTCGGCGGATCGCCGAGATCGCCCGCACGCACGGCGTCGCCATCATCGAGGACGACGCGTACGGCGCCTTGCCCCACGACGCGCCGGCTCCCATCGCGTCTCAGGCGAGCGACATCACGTGGCACATCGCGACGCTGTCCAAATGCGCGAGTCCCGGCCTGCGCATCGCCTACGTCGCGGTCCCGGGAACGAACGAGGCGGTGCGGCTGGCGGCCGAACTGCGCGCCATCAACATGATGGCCTCGCCCCTCACGGCCGCGCTCGCCTCGCACTGGATCGCCGAGGGCGAACTCGACGGCATCGTCGCGGCGATCCGGCAGGAGAACGAGCTCAGGCAGGCGGTCGCGCGCGAGACGCTCCGGGACCTGGACGTCTGGGCGCATCCGTGCGGGCACCATCTGTGGCTCCGGCTGCCCGATCCCTGGCGTCGCGGCGAGTTCGGCGCCCACGCGCGCCAGCTCGGCGTGTCGGTCGTCCCGAGCGACGCCTTCGCGGTCGGGGCCGCCCCGGAAGCGATCCGCGTCTCCCTGGGCGCGGCGCCGGACGCCGAGACGCTCCGGTACGGCCTCAGCCTGCTCGCGACGCTGCTGGCGCATCCGCCCGGCGCGATCTCCACCGTTGTCTGAGCCGGCAGAGGCGGCGCGAGCCTCGCGCGCTCGGCCAAGCTGCGCCGCCCGATCGCGCGCCGCCCCGGTCGTCGGCCGGATCGTGCCCGGCGCGCCGCGCTCCCCAACGGCCGACCGGCCCATGCCGGTCCGACCCCTCTGACCGCGAAGGGAACGCGATGCTCCGGTGTCTCAGGCGGACGCGCCCGCGGATTCCGCGTCGTCCCTCGCGCGTCTCGGCACTGGCGCTGGCACTGCTCGCCTCAGCCTGCTCGGACGACGGACGGGAGCGCCGCCGCGCGCTGGGCGAGACCCCGACGTTCGACGACGTCATGCGGGTGGCCGACGCGGAGCGCGGCGGGCGGCTGTTCGGTCAGTGCGCCGCCTGCCACACGATCAGCCCGGGGGCGGGCGATCGGAACGGACCCGAACTCTACGGCGTGCTCGGCAAGCCGGTCGCCAGCAACAGCCGGCGCTACGGCTATACCGGGGCGCTCCGGGCGCTGGGCGGCGTCTGGACACCGGAGCGGATGGACCTCTGGCTCGCCGCCCCGGCGAAGTTGGCGCCCGGCACGCGCATGACCTTCCGCGGCCTTCCCGATCCCCTCGATCGGGGGGATCTCATCGCCTATCTCCGGACCCGGTCACCGGGGGACGGTGACGCAGAGGCGCGCCCGTCGCGGCCTTGAGCGGCTCCCCGGCGGCATCGCGCGTCCTTCGCGACGCGATCGGAGCCGGGATCGTCCTGCCGGTCAGACGAAGCGCGCGGGCAGGGCGACGCCGTGCGCGTACTGGATCAGAGCCGGTGCGAGACCCGCGATCATCGACCAAGCGACGAGCCGGTCGGATCCGGACGCGGTTTCGTCATCCTGCGCGTCGCCATCGGCCGTCCCCTCGCGGTCGCGGCCGGTGATCGGCCGGCTCGGAGTGGCGTCGTGGTCAAGCTCCTCTGCCGCCGGATTGCGCGACGTCTCGCGTGGCGGCACGGACTGACCCGGCGATCCCTCAGATCAGCCCGACGGATTCTTCCGGGAAGCGGATCGCGAAGACCGCCCCCAGCCCCGGACCGGCGCTCTCCGCCGTGGCGCGGCCGCCGTGAAGCTCGGCGATCCGACGGACGATCGAGAGCCCGAGACCGGTCGAGTTCTCGCCGCCGGTGGGCTTGGCCGACAGGCGCTGGAACCGCCCGAACACCCGGGCCGAATCCTCCGGCGAGAGGCCGGGCCCGTGGTCGGCGACGGCGCAGATCAGTTCCGCGCCGCGCGGGCCCGGCTCGCGGCTGACCCGGACCGTGATCGCCCCGCCCGTCGGGCTGTACTTGATGGCGTTCGAGACGAGGTTGTCGAGGGCCTCGCGCAGGCGCTCGGCGTCGCCGCAGAGGAACAGCTCGTCCGGGCCTTCGCAGACCAGGGTCTGGTCCTTCGCGTCGGCGAGCGGCCGGTCGGCCTCGCAGACCTCCCGGGCGAGGCCCGCGAGGTCGACCGGTTCCCGGCGCAGGCTGATGTCGAGGGCGTCGTTCATCGCGTCGGCCATGAGGCTGTCGATCATGGTCGTCAGCCCCTTGGCGCTGGTGCGCACGTGCTGCACCTGCGCCCGCATCTGCTCCCGGTCGCCCTGCATGTCGATCAGGTCGGACAGCATCTCGGCGCGGCCGAGAATGACCGCCAGCGGGTTCTTCAGATCGTGCGCGATCGTGCCGAGGATCTCGGTCTTCAGGCTGTTGGCGCGCCGCAGGTCCGAGCGCTGCAGGTCCAGCCGGCGATTCGCCCGGATCAGCTCGGCGGTCCGCTCGACGACCCGCCGCTCGAGGTCGGCGTTGGTCAGCTGCAGCCGCTCGTAGAGGATGACGTTGTCGAAGGCGATCGACAGCCGGCTCGTGAACAGGGCGATGAGCGACCGGTCGGTCTCGGACAACTGGCGGTCGGCCTCGATCAGCGCGACGATCTCGCTGCCGCTCGCCGTGTGCAGATACAGGGTCGACCAGTGCTCGCCGAAGCTGTGCCGGCGCTCGGCAAAGGCGCGTTCGACGAGGGGTTGCACCCGCTCCTCCAGCGGCCAGCACGGCTCGCGGCCGGCGTAGTGGCCGTAACAGCCGGAGCCGGCCAGAACGCAGAAGCGCTCCTGCGGGGCGGCGGTCTCGCGCAGGACCAGGATGCCGGCGCAGGCGACGTTCAGGAGCGAGGCGACCTGGGTGAGGACACCCTCCGCCAAGCGCTGCATCGACTTGTGATCGAGGAGCATCGGCGCGGCGTCGATGATGATCTCGAGCCCGCGCCGGGTCTCGTCGAGGCGCTTGAGCTGCTGATGGGCGCGCAGGGCCGCGGTGAGGCTGGTGAACAGCTTGTCGGCGGTCAGCTCGGTCTTCGCCTTGTAGTCGTTGATGTCGTAGTCGACGATGATCCGCCGCTCCGGCGCCTGCCCGGGCTGGCCGGTCCTCAGGATGATGCGCACGGTCTCCTGCCGGAGCTCGCGCCGGATGTAGTCCACCAGCTCCAGCCCGGCATTGTCGGTCTCCATCACCACGTCGAGCAGCACCACCGCCACGTCGCGGCGCTCGGCGAGCAGCACCCGCGCCTCCGCGGCCGAACGGGCGGTGAGGATCTCCAGGCCGCGCCCGTCGAGGGTGTAGCTCGCCAGCGCGTAGCGCGTGCCGTCATGCACGGCCGGATCGTCGTCGATCACGGCGATCACCCAGGCTCCCGCGGTCGGCTGCGCCTCGTCGAGGTCGTCAGGGATCAGCGTGAGGGTGTCATCGTCCATGGCTATGACCTGAAATGCTGCTCGCAATCGGACGACTACGCTAGAAATCGTGTTGAAAACTTGTCACGCTACCGTGAGCCGATACGATTCCTGCATTCGTTCAAGAGCGAACCCGGAAAGTGCGCACCGCTGCGATGACCATACCAGACAGCCCCGCCCCCGGCGCCGCCCGCGGCGGTGCGGCGATCCCGTCGATCGCCGTGGTGGACGACGAGGCGGCGACCCGCGAGATGGTCGGGGATTACCTGAAGCTCCACGGGTTCTCGGTGGTCCTGTGCGACGGCGGGCGCTCCTTGCGGGAGCACCTCGCCGGCCACAGCCCGGACCTGATCGTGCTCGACCTGAACATGCCCGAGGAGGACGGGCTCTCCATCGTGCGCGACCTCAAGGCCCGGACCGCGATCCCGATCATCATGCTCACCGCCACGGCGAGCGCGATCGACCGCGTGGTCGGGCTGGAGCTCGGGGCCGACGATTACTTGCCCAAGCCCTGCGAGTTGCGCGAGCTGGTCGCCCGCGTGCGCTCGGTCCTGCGCCGCGTGCAGACGCCGACCGCCGCGCCGGCCCCGGTTCCCGTGAGCGGGCGCCGCATCCGGTTCGGCACGAAATGGCTGGAGCTCGACGCCCTGCGCCTCAGTGACGATGCCGGTCTGGAGCAGGCGCTCACCCGCTCGGAATTCGACCTGCTGAAGGCGTTCGCCGACAATCCGCGGCGGGCGCTCTCGCGCGAGCGCCTGCTCGACCTCGCGGACGCCCGCGACCCGGACGCGTTCGACCGCGCCATCGACGTACGGATCAACCGCATCCGCAAGAAGGTCGAGCCGGACCCCGGCAATCCGCGCTACATCCGCACCGTGCGGGGCCTCGGATACATATTCCGCCCCGAGGGAGACTGATGCGACCCGGATCAATGTTGCGTCGTGATGGGGTGACGCAACAATTCACGCTCCAGATCGGGCTGGAAGCAATATCCGCGGTACGGAGCGTCCCTATCAGCGTGGCAGGACCGAGGGCCGGAGGTGCCCGGAGGACGGGCCATGCGACACGTGATCGGTACCTCGTCGGCCGCGGCTTTCGGCACGCTCTGCGTCCTGGCGCTCGTCGGCTGGACCCAAGCGGCCAGCACGGTGCCGATGCAGGCCAGCGGGGGCGCAAAAGCCTCCGCGGCGGCCCGTGACGGCGCCGCCTGTGGCGGGGCGGCCTGGCCGTACCCGCCCGGCGCCTGCGCGGGTGCCGGCCCGGTCGGCGACCCGGCGGGCCGTCGCGTCCGGCTCATCGCGGTCGACGCCGCGCCCGGCCGTCGGTGAGGGGCGCGAACCGCCATGCCGCACTTCAGCGACGACCCCGGTGCCGACGAAGATCCCGACCTGCTCGGTGCGCTGCGCCGCATGCTGCACGGCGGAGAACGCGCTCCGCGGCGCCTGCCGACCTGCGCCGAGCGGTTCGGCGTGCCGGCGCCGCGCGATCGCGCGCGTGACGCGCAGGATGCCGTGCTGGCCGGCCCGGACCCGCGGCCGCCCCGATCCCGACATCGCTGAGACCGCTCGTGGCGGATGGCTTCGACGCCGTCTCTGCGCGCGCAGCGAAGCGACCCGGCGGCGCCATATCGGCCGGACGCGCGCAGCCCTGGGTCGCTTCGCTGCGCGCGCGATGACGGGGCGGGCGGCAGCGACCGAAGACTGCGCGCGGACACCGGGTGATCCGGTCGCCGGAACGCCGCCCGATTGCACCGCTCTCCGGCACGGCCTTAAGTTGCTGCCGGACCCCTATGTCGGGACGCGGATGCGGGTTGGACCCAAGATCGCCCTGGTCGGTGGCGTGCCGATCCTCGCCGCCGGCGCGATCGCCATGGCCGGCTGGCTCCTCCTGGCGCAGGAGGAGCGCGCCCGGCGCGGCGCGGTCCTGGCCGCCGACGTGTACCACGACATCGCCACCGCCCGCCTGGTCCGCGACCAGTACGCCGCCGCGGACGCGCAGGACCGGCCCGCCTACGCCGAGCGCTTCGCCAGCCTGACGGCACGGGCCGAGGCCGGCCTCGGCCGGCTCGCCGGCTTCGCCCGCATCGACGAGCAGCGCGCGCGGACCGCCTCGGTAGAGCGGGCGCTGGCCGGCTACCGGGGCGAGATGGACGCCTTCGTCCGCCGGACCCGGGAGAATGACGGCCTGATCCGCGAGATGACGCAGCGGGCCGACACCCTGATCGACCTCACCGACCGGGCGCGCCTGCGGCAGCAGGCCTCGAACGCCGACCTCGCGCGCTCGACGGCCGAGAAGGTCGAGGCGCTGCGGGTCGCCCGGGGCCTCGTGGCCCGCCTCAACGCCCTGAGAGCCCGCAGCGCAGAGAGCGCCGTGCTCGCCGCCCAGGCCGCGGCCCGGAGCGAGGCCCCCGCGGCCGGCCCCGCCGGAGCGGCGGTCTCGGAGGGCGACGGCCCGCGCGCGCAGGGCCTCTTCCGCGCCGCCAGCCGCGACCTCGCGGCGGCGCTGCGGGCCGACGGCCGGGACGCCGACGCGGAGGCCCTCGACGCGCTCACCACCGAGACGGCGGGGTCGAAGCCGGACCTCCGCGCGAAGCTCGACGCCTGGATCGAGCGCACCTTGAAGATCGAGACGTCCGGCCAGGAGAGCCTGCACGACGAGGTGGCGCAGCTGCTGGCCTATTCCGTGGAGGCCAACGAGATCGAGCGCGCCACCCAGAACGTCGCGATCGGCACCCTCAAGCTGGGGCCGCGCACCGCGGGCGCCCTCCTGCACCGGGACGCGGCCCTCGCCGAGCGGATGCGCGACGAGGGCGAGCGCCTCGCCCGAAGCGCCGCCTCGCTGCCGATCTCGCCGCTGATCCAGGCCGAGATGGTCCAGGCCCTCGACGGGTGGCGCGGGCGCCTCACCACCACCATCGGGGGCCTGCGGCAGCAGAACGCCATGATCGTCGCGATGGACGGGCTCGCCGCGACGATGATCGACAGCGCCAAGGCGCTCAACGACGCCTTCGTGGAGGACGCCGACCGGTCCGGCATCGTCATCCAGCGGATCCTGCTCGCCGGCGCGGCCGGGCTCCTGCTGTTCGGCGCGCTGGTCGTGATCCTCGTCGCCCGCTCGATCTTGGTGCCGCTGCGCGCCCTCCAGGGCGACATGGTCATGCTGACCGGTAACCCGGCGGGGGCGGCCGTGCGGGGCACGGCGCGCCGGGACGAGCTCGGCGACATCGCCCGCGCCACCGCGGTGTTCGTCTCCGAGATCACCCGCCGGGAAGGCGCGCTGCGCCGGGCCAAGGATCAGGCGGACGTCGCCCTGGTCGAGCTGCGCCGGACCCAGGACAACCTCGTCCGGGCCGAGAAGCTCGCCTCCCTCGGGCAGCTCGTGGCCGGGGTCGCCCACGAGATCAACACGCCGCTGGGCATCGCGCTCACCACCGGGACGCTCATGAGCGACGAGGCGCGGACCTTCCGCACCGGCCTGTCCGCCGGCACGCTGTCGCGGTCCCGGCTGAACCACTTCGTCGACCGGGTCGAGGAGGGCGCCACCCTGCTCTGCACGAATCTCACCCGGGCCGCCGACCTGGTCCAGGGCTTCAAGCAGGTCGCGGTGGACCGCGTCAGCGACGAGAGCCGCAGCGTCGTGCTGGCGACCTGGCTCGACGACCTGCTGGCGAGCCTCAGGCCGATGCTGCGCAAGGGCGGCCATACGGTGGAGCGCGCCTGCCCCGCGGACCTCGTCATCGACACCAATCCCGGCGTGCTCGCGCAGATCGTGACCAACCTCATCGCGAACGCGGTCGTGCACGGGTTCCGGGCGGGCGAGCCGGGACGGATCACCGTGCACGTGTCGGAACGGGAGGGCGGCCTCGTGCGGATGGAGGTCCGGGACACCGGTCAGGGCATCCCGCCGGAGCACCTCGACCGGATCTTCGACCCGTTCTTCACGACGGCCCGCAGCGCCGGCAGCACGGGGCTCGGCATGCACATCGTCCACAATCTCGTGACCGCCAAGCTCGGCGGCCGCATCGCGGTCAGCAGCGAGCCCGGCCAGGGGACCGTCGTGCAGGTCGACTTTCCCGCCCAGGGTGCCGGAGCGGCCGCGCGGCCGCGGACCGGCGCGATCCGGACGCCGTGAGGCCGGCCGCGGCATACCGCGCCGGGCAGCGCGCCCTGGCGGCCGCCTTCATCTCGGCGCTGCTCCTGGGGCACGGCCCGGCATCGGCGCGCACCTTCGTGTTCTGCTCGGAAGGCAGCCCGGAAACCTTCGATCCCGCCCGCGCCACGACCACCACCACGATGAACGCCGCGTGGCAGGTCTACAATACGCTCGTGGAGTTCGTGCCCGGCACCACGACGATCCGCCCGGCCCTCGCCGAATCCTGGACGGTCTCGGAAGACGGCCGGACCTACGTCTTCGCTCTGCGGGACGGCGTCCGCTTCCACGCCAACGCGCGCTTCACCCCCACGCGCGTTCTGAACGCCGACGACGTGGTGTTCTCGTTCACCCGGCAGCGGCGCTCCGGGCCCGACGGCGCCGCGCAGGGCTTCACCTACTTCCACGATCTCGGCCTCGCCGACCTGATCGAGGCCGTCGACGCCCAGGATCCGCGCCACGTCCGCTTCCGGCTGCGCGAGGCCGACACCACCTTCCTCGCCAACATCGCGCAGGCCTTCGGCGCCATCCTGTCCGCCGAGTACGCGGCCGCCCTCGCGGCCGGCAACGCGTCGGACGACCTCGCCCGGGCGCCCGTCGGGACGGGCCCGTTCGTCTTCGAGGGGTACCGGCCGGATCAGGTCCTCCGCTACCGCGCCTTCCCGGATTACTGGCGCCGCGCCGCGGACGGGAACCAGCCGGGCGAGCGCCCCGACGGTCTCGTCTTCGCGATCACGCCGAACGCGGCGGTCCGGCTGAACAAGCTGCGGGCCGGCGAGTGCCACGCTATGGCGTTCCCGGCGACCGGCGACCTCGACGCGATCCGGGCGGAGCCGGGCCTGACGCTGCTCGCGCTGGCCGAGCTGAACGTCGCCTATCTCGCCCTCAACACGACCCGCGCGCCCTTCGGCGACGTCCGGGTGCGGCGCGCGGTCAACCTCGCCATCGACCGGCGGGCGATCGTGGCGGGCGTCTACGGCGATGCCGGGATCCTGGCGCAGGGGCCGCTGCCGCCCGGGATCTGGGCCCACGACGCG
Organism: Methylobacterium sp. UNC300MFChir4.1; assembly: GCF_900110155.1. Taxonomy (NCBI): domain Bacteria; kingdom Pseudomonadati; phylum Pseudomonadota; class Alphaproteobacteria; order Hyphomicrobiales; family Methylobacteriaceae; genus Methylobacterium; species Methylobacterium sp. UNC300MFChir4.1. The sequence goes on from NZ_FOCS01000007.1 coordinate 193,359, forward strand.
GACCTGCCGGACACCCCCTTCGACCGCGGCGAGGCGCTGCGCCTGCTGGCCGAGGCCGGGCTCGCCGACGGCTTCGACGTTGACCTGTGGTATCCGCCAGTCAGCCGACCCTACAACCCGAACGGCCGGCGCGTCGCCGACATGATCCAGGCCGACCTCGCACAGGTGGGCATCCGCGCGCGCCCGGTCACGCGTCCCTGGAACGCGTACCGCGCCGCCCTGTACGGCGGAGAGCCCACGCTGATGCTCTACGGCTGGACGAGCGACAACGGCGACCCGGACAACTTCCTGAACGTCCTGCTCGGCTGCAAGGCCGCCCAGACCGGCGGCGCCAACCTCGCCCGCTGGTGCGACCCGGCCTACGACCGGCTGGTCGAGGCCGCCCGCCGCACTGGCGACCGGGAGGCGCGCCAGGCTCTGTACCGGCAGGCTCAGGCCATCGCCCGGCGCGCGATGCCCTGGGTGCCCCTGGCCCACACCAAGGTGCATCTGGCGCTCCGCGACGACGTGCTCGGCCTGACGATGGATCCCCTCGGCCGCCACCTGTTCGAGACGGTACGGTTCCGCGACCCGCGCTGACGGCAACGACAGCGCCGTCCTCGCGAGCGGAGCGAAGCAATCCAGCAGCGCCACGTCCACTAACGGCGCGCATCCCTGGGTCGCTTCGCGGCGCTCGCGATGACGGGGTGGGCCGACCGACCGGCCACGCTCACTTCTTGGTCCGCTGCTGGAAGACCCGCAGCACCTGATTGCCCCGCGCCACGGCGTCGTCGAGGGCCTGCTGCGGCGCCTTCGCGCCGTCGAGCGCCGCCTCCAGCTCCTCGGCCCAGATGTCCCGGATCTGCAGCATGTTGCCCAGGCGCAGACCGGCGGTGTTGCGCGTCGGCGGCCGCCGGGTGAGTTCCTGCACGGCGACGTGGAGCTGCGGGTGCCGCTCGAAGAAGCCCTCCGCCACCGCGTCGTCGTAGGCGGCGCGCGTGGTGGGGATGTAGCCGGTGTTCCGGTACATCGCGGCCTGCTGCCGCCCGTCCATCAGGAAGGCCAGGAACCGGGCGACGCCGCGGTACTCGTCCGGCGTCTTGCCCTGCATCACGTAGAGCGAGCCGCCGCCCAGGATCGCGTTCTGCGGCTCCGGCACGACGTCGGGATAGAAGGGCATGGGCACGACCGTCCAGTCGAACCGGGCGGCGGTGGCGACCTTGCCGTACAGGCTGGACGAGGTGAGGAAGATCGCGCAGTCGCCCGAGACGAACCGGCTCTCGCCGCGATTGACGCGGTCGTTGTACTCGAACACGCCCGCGCGCTTCAGGTCGACGAGGTTCTGCAGGTGGCGGACCTGGAGCGGGCCGTTGAAGACGAGTTCGGCATCGTAGCCGTCCAGGCCGTTGGAGCGGGTCGCGAGCGGCCGGTCGTGCCAGACGGACAGCTGCTCGAGATGCACCCAGGTCGGCCAAGCGGAGGACAGGGCGCACCGTTTGCCGTCCGCCGCCTTGAGCCGCCGCGCGGCCTCGAAGACCTCGGGCCAGGTCACCGGGGGCTGCTTGGCGTCGAGTCCCGCCAGACGGAACCGGTCGCGGTTGATCCACATCACCGTCGAGGAGACGTTGAAGGGGAGCGACAGCATCCCGCCCTCGGCATCCCGATAATTGGTGGCGACGACCGGCAGGAAGTCCTCGGGCGTCACCGAGAGCCCGGCCTCCCGCATCACGGTGGCGACGGACCTGACGGCGCCGACGGCGGCCGCCATGGTGCCGTTGCCGACCTCGAAGACCTGCAGTAGGTGCGGCGCCGCGCCGGTGCGGTAGGCCGTGATGCCGCTGCTGATCGTCTCGGCGTAGGAGCCCTTGTAGACCGGCACGACCCGGTAGTCCGGCTGCGAGGCGTTGAAGGTCTCGGCGAGGCGGGTCACCAGCTCGCCGTTCGGCCCGTCCAGGGCGTGCCAGAACTGGATCTCGGTGAGGGCCGCGGCGGGCAGCGGGCGCAGCGCGGCGGGCAGCCCGACGAGTAGCCCGACGAGCAGCGGCATGAGCAGGCCGGTGCTCGGCAGCCTCGAGCGGCCGACGCCGCGCCGGATGGGTTGCGTCGCGCCGCTCATGCCAGCCGCTCCGGGAGCCACAGCCGCAGCACCGTGCCGGCACCCGCGCTGCTCTGCAGTTCGACCCGCCCCTGGAGGCGGTTCACCACGAGGTTGTGGACGATGTGCAGGCCCAGGCCCGTGCCGCCGCGGGCGCGGGCCGTCGTGAAGAACGGGTCGAACACGCGGCCGAGGTCGGCCCCGTCGATGCCGCGCCCGTCATCGGCGATGGAGAGGCCGATGCCGTCCCCGGACCGGATCCCCGTGATGGTGATGCGGCCGCCCTCCCGATCCTGGAAGCCGTGCTCGATCGCGTTCTTGACGGCGTTCGAGACGACCTGCGCCAGGATCCCCGGCAGGGTGTCGACGACGAGATCGGGCGGGCAGTCGACCTCGAAGACGTGGCGGCCCGGCCGTGCCAGGGCGCGCAGGCTCTTCAGGAGCTCGTCGATCCAGTCCGCGAGGTTCAGCGGGCGGCGGTCCTCGATGGCCTGATCGGCGGCCACCTGCTTGAAGCTGTAGAGGAGATCGGCCGCGCGCATCAGGTTGCTGGTCAGGAGCTGCGCGCCCTCCCGCATCCGCCCGGCATACTGGGTCAGCCGCGACCGGGAGAGCTGGTTGTCCCCGACCATGCGCGCGAACGCCGCCGAGTCGGACTGGACCTGCGTCGCCGTGGTCAGGGCGATGCCGAGCGGGGTGCTGATCTCGTGCGAGACGCCCGCCACGAGCTGCCCGAGCGAGGCGAGCCGCTCGGCGCGGATCAGGTCCTCCTGGGCCTGCCGCAGGGTCGTGAGCGCGTCGTCGGCGCGCTGGGAGGCGTTGCGCCGGTCCGCCTCGCGGCGGCGGATCTGCTCCAGGAACGCGTTGGTCGCCCTGGCGATGTCGCCGAGTTCGTCGCGTCGGGTGAGCAGGTGACTGTCGCGGCCGATATCCTCGGGGGCGGGCGCGGCGGCGGCGGTGACGATGCTGTGCTGGAGCGCGTGCAGCGGCCGGGTGATCGAGCGCGCCACCGCGGCGGCGGCGCCGATCCCCAGGCACAGGGCGCCGACCGCCCCCACGACCAGCAACTGCCGGATCACGCTGCCGAACTGGTCGGCATCGTCGATGAAGGCCCGGCTCAGGGTCTGCGCGTTGGCGCTCATCGTGGCGGCGCGGCTGTCCATGTCGGCGATGGTCTCGTTCTGCTCGCCGATCTTCTCGATCGTCGCGGCGAGCTGCGTGCGCCACCCGTCGATCGCCTCCGCCATCTCGTCCCGGATGCTCACCGGGATGAGCAGCGTCCGGGACGTGCCCGACAGCTCCGCGCCCGCCTCCAGCACCCGCGACGCTTCCGCAGTATCCCGGCGCGCCAGGGCCGCATCCGTCCGCCGGGCCAGGCGCAGGGCCGTGAGGGCGATGTCCTGGGCGGAGAGCTCGGCCTCGTTCGAGAGGACCGAGTGACGGATCAGGAGCGCGACCTCCTCGTACAGCCGGTTCTGCCGGGTGACGTTCACTTGGACGAGCTGGTCGCACCACTCGACCAGGACGCGGCCGGCCTGGGTCGCGCGGGTCAGCTCGAAGCCCTCGGAGAGCACCCTGTTGAGGCCGTCCTCGGTCCGGCTCCGGTCGCGGTACGCCTTCAGGAGCTCTGTCGCCCGGTCCGCCGCCCCCGCCTCGCCGTCGACCCGCAGGACGCGGCGCAGCCGGTCGCCCACCGCATCGAGCTGCCGCAGGTCGGCGGCGAGCTCATCGAACTCGATCGGGAAGACCGGGCGACCGATGCGCGCCCGGTTCAGCTCCGCGGTGCTGATCGCCTCCCGGAGCTCCCGGAGGGCCGTGACGACGCCCTGGTTCCGCTCCAGCTCGGCATCCTTGACGGCCAGGACGGCGATCAGCTGAGCGTTGTCCTGCTGCTGGCGCCGGCGCGCGACGTCGGTCAGCGCCACCAGGGCGTCCGCCCGCCGGGCCATATCGGCGATCGTCGCGTTCGCCGTCCGCTCGGAGAGCAAAAGCGAGCGCATGCGCGTCACCTGCGAGTTCAGATCGCCCGTGACGGTCGCCACGAGAGCCGACTGGCCGCGCGTGCGCGCGAGACCCTCCAGACGTTCGAGCTGCCCGGCCGCCGTGGCGGCCCGCTCGTCGAAGCGTCGCTCGGCCTCGTCCCGCCGCGCGGTGCCGCCGCTGACGGCATCCGCCCGCGCCCGGTTCATCGACGTCAGCGTCTGTGCGGTCTCCGTCGCCACCACGGCGCCGGTCCGGGCCCGCTCGGCCTCGTAGAGCAGGATCCAGGCGCCCAGCGCGATGGCGGCCGCGACGAGAATCGGGATCGCGCCGACCACGAGGACGCGGCGCGCGATCCCGGACCTCCCCAACCCGCGGATCATCGCGCCGCGCACCGTGTCCCGCGCCCCGTCACCCGTCCCGCTCCCCGATCCATCGCTGATTCCGCGACGACACAGTCCGTTATTGTGCCATCGGCGCGATGACTTCCCGAGAGCGCTGAAGCAACACGGGACGCAATATTCCCGCAGCACCGCTTGCGTAGATACCGCCCCGCACAACGGTCCTCGAAGGCCGAATGAGGGGAAACACCATGCTCGACGTCATCGCCCGCCTCCTGCTCTCGGCCGGCATCATGGTCGGCACGACCTACCTGCCGGCGCTCTCGCAGGCCGTCACCGGGCAGCCGGCCGGCACCCGGAGCTACGCCGCGGACGCGCCCGCCTGCCCGGTCAAGCCCGCGATGGCCGGGATCCGCGCCCGGTCCTGCCTGGGCTGACCGGCGTGGAGACGCTTCCTTTGATCCTGCTCGTCGGCGGGAATGTCCTGCTCGCGATCGTGATCCCGCTCCTCGTCTGAGCGCGCCGCGATCATGCTCCGCGAGGCCGCCGGAAGGCCGGTCGACCAGGGCCCGCCGCGAACCGCCGCCGCGGTCGGTAGTTGCCCGCCGGTGAGGCCTCGATTAGCCGGTCGATGCGGCCGGCTCGGGCCGCGCCCCGTGTCACGATGCGCCGCCGCCCATGCCCGCGTCTCCAAGCCTCGCCCGGGACCGATCCCGCATCGCGGCCCTCGCTCTGGCGACGCTGATCGGCGTCGGCGATCCCCGCCCGGGCTGGTCCCTCGACATGCCGGACAGCCCGCGTCCCGCCCGGCCGTCCCGGCCGGTGCCGCCGGAGCTGGCCGCGGCCCTCGCGGCCTACAGGACCTACGTCGTGGCCCAGGCCGACGCCTTCGTGCGCGAGACCGCGCGCTTCGTCGCGGCGATCCAGGCCGGGCAGCTCGCGGAGGCGCGCCGGCTCTACGCCCCGGCGCGCGCGCCCTACGAGCGTATCGAGCCGGTGGCGGCCCTGTTTCCCGAGCTGATCAAGCGTCTCGACGTGCGCAGCGACGAGTTCGAGCTGCGCGAGCGCGATCCCGCCTTCGTCGGCTTCCATCGGCTGGAGATGGCGCTGTTCACCCTCGGCACCACGGAGGGGCTCGGCGAGGTCGCGGAGCGGCTCACCGCCGAGACCGTAACCCTGCGCGACCGACTCGCGGCGCTCGCCATCCCGCCCGCCCGGGCGGTCGGGGCGGCCTCGGCCCTGATCGAGGGGATCGCCGCCACCAAGATCAGCGGCGAGGAGGAGCGCTACAGCCGCACCGACCTGTGGGACTTCCAGGCCAATATCGAGGGCTCGAAGGTGGTGTTCACGCTCCTGCGGCCGCTGCTGACGGACCGGGACTTCGTGGCCCGGGTCGAGCGCAGCTACAAGCGGGTCGAGGACCTGCTCGCGCGCTACCGCAGTCCGGACGGCGGCTTCCAGAGCTACGACAACCTCACCGCCCGGGACCGCAACGCCCTGAAGGGGCCCATCACCCTTCTGGCTGAAGATCTGTCGACGCTGCGTGGCCGGTTGGGTCTAGACTGATATCATTGTCGAGGTGCCGCCCTGTGGCCTTTGTTCGAGGCTACAGGGGGCAACACACACAGACCTTGCCGAGCGATGATGCGTTTCCCGTCACCGGTCACCACCCGCCGCCAGCTTCTCGGCGGACTCGGAGCCGCCGCGCTCGTCAACCCGGCCCGGGCCGAGGACGCCACGCCGACCATCGCCACGGAAGGGACGCTCGTCGCCCAGCCCTTCTACGGCCCCCACCAGGCCGGGATCGTCACCCCGCAGCCGGCCGCCGCCCTGTACGTCGCCTTCGACGTGCTGGCCGAGCGGCGCGGCGAGCTGCCCCACCTGTTCCGGACGCTCACCGAGCGCCTCGCCTTCCTGACGCGCGGCGGTGCCGTGCCCGATCTTCACCCGCAGCTCCCGCCGCGCAATTCCGGCATCCTCGGGCCGACCATCCTCCCGGACAATCTCACCGCCACCGTCTCGGTCGGCGCGAGCCTGTTCGACTACCGGTTCGGCCTGGGTCGCGCCCGCCCGCGCCATCTCGGGCCGATGGAGCGCTTCCCCAACGACGCCCTCGACCCGGCGCAGTGCCACGGCGACCTGCTGATCCAGTTCTGCTCGAACACCGCCGAGACCAACATCCACGCCCTGCGCGACGTCATCAAGGCGACGCCCGGCCTCCTCACGCCACGCTGGAAGATGGAGGGCTTCCTCCCGCCCCACGTGGTGAAGACCATGGGGGCCGACACCGTGCGCAACATGCTCGGCTTCAAGGACGGCACCGCCAACCTCGACGTGCGGGACCTCCGGATGATGGACCGTTACGTCTGGGTCGGAGCGGGGCAGGACGAGCCGGCCTGGACGACGGGCGGAAGCTACCAGGTCGTGCGGATCATCCGCACCCTCGTTGAGCGCTGGGACCGCACGCCGCTCGGCGAGCAGGAGGCCATCATCGGGCGGCACAAGGGCAGCGGCGCGCCGCTCCGGCAGGGACACGAGCGCGACGTCCCCGACTACGCCGCCGACCCGGACGGCGAGGCGATCTCGCTCGCGGCCCATATCCGTCTCGCCAATCCGCGCCTGCCGGGCACCGAGGGCAGCCTGATCCTGCGCCGCAGCTACAACTATTCCCGCGGGCTGACCGCCGCCGGCCAGCTCGACATGGGCCTGCTGTTCGTCTGCTACCAGGCCGACCTCGCCGCCGGATTCATCACCGTGCAGAACCGTCTGTCCGGCGAGGGGCTCGAAGAGTACATCCGCCCGATCGGCGGCGGCTATTTCTTCGCTCTGCCCGGCGTGCCGGGGCCCGGCTCCTTCCTCGGGGAAGGCATGCTGGCCACGACCTAGACGGCGTCGACGCGGATTCCGGCTCGGACCACCGCCCCCGGATGCTGCGCCCGGGGCGCCCGAGAGACCGGCCGCCCGCGGGACCGCTCCCGCGCTCAGTCGCCGTCCGTCTGCCCCGCGATCAGGGCCATGCGGACGAGTTCGGAAAGGCTGCCGGCCTGGAGCTTGGACATGACGTTCGCCCGGTAGATCTCCACCGTCCGCGGGCTGATGCCGAGATCGAGGCCGATCACCTTGTTGGCCTTGCCGGCGATCAGTCCCTCCAGCACCTGCCGCTCGCGCTCGGTCAATTCGGCCAGGCGCGCCCGCACCGCGTCGCGCTCGGACGCGCGCTTGGCCGTCCGGTCCGAGCGCGCCAGGGCCGAGCGGATGCTGGCGAGGAGCACCTCGTCGTCGAACGGCTTCTCGATGAAGTCGACCGCGCCGGCCTTCATGGCCGCGACCGCGAGGGCGACGTCCGCGTGGCCCGTCATGACGATGACCGGCGGCAGGCTGCCCCGCTGACGGAGGCGGTGCAGGAGCTCGACGCCGTCGATGCCGGGCATGCGCACGTCGGTGACGACGCAGCCGACGCGCTCGGGCTCCGCCGCCAGGAAGGCGGTCGCGGAATCATGGACGCGGACGGTCAGCCCGTCGGTCGCTAGCAGGAAGGCCAGCGCCTGACGCACCGCGAGATCGTCGTCCACGATGTGCACGGGCGCGTCACTCGACATGAGCCATCTCCTCGCGGTCGAAGGTGCGCAGGGTGAAGCGGAAGGTCGTCCCGCCGTCCGGACCGGGTCCGGCCTGGATCTTGCCGCCGTGGGCCTCGACGATGGTCCGGCAGATCGACAGGCCGACGCCCATGCCGTTCGCCTTCGTCGTCACGAAGGGCTGGAAGAGCTGCTCGGCGATCTCGGGCGCGATGCCGGTCCCGGTATCCGACACGCGCACCTCGACCAGGCCCTCGGCGGGCAGCGCCCGCGTGGCGACGGTCAGGTCGCGCCGGGCGACGTCCTGCATGGCCTCGATCGCGTTGCGGATGAGGTTGAGCAGGACCTGCTGCACCTGTATCCGGACCGCCATCACGAGGGGCGCGTCCGGGTCGAGATCGAAGCGGACGCGCACGCCCTTCTCCTTGGCGCCGACGAGGGCCAGGGCGCTCGCTTCCTCGATCAGCTTCGGCAATCCCTCGATGTGGTGCTCGCTCTCGCCGCGCGACACGAAATCCCGCAGGTGCCGGATCACCTGCCCGGCTCTCAGGGCCTGGTCGGCCGCTTGATTCACCGCGTCGGCGAGCAGGGGCACCTCGGGACCCTCCATGCGCCCGAGGAGGCGGCGGCAGCCCTTCAGGTAGCTCGCGATCGCCGTCAGGGGCTGGTTGATCTCGTGGGCCAGGGTCGAGGCCATCTCGCCGAGGGCGGTGAAGCGCGACATGTGCACCAGCTCGGACTGCAGCTCCTGCAGGCGCGTCTCGGTCTCGTTCCGCTCGGTGAGGTCCCGGATGAAGCCCGTGAAGTAGCGCTCGCCGCCCGAGCGCATCTCCCCGACCGACAGCTCCATGGGGAAGGTCGAGCCGTCCTTGCGCTGGCCGACCACGACGCGGCCGATGCCGATGATCCGGCGCTCGCCCGTCCGGAGGTAGCGGGCCATGTAGGCGTCGTGCTGGCTGCGGTACGGCTCCGGCATCAGCACGCTGACGTTCCGCCCGACCATCTCGTCCGAGCCGTAGCCGAACTGGCGCACGGCGGCCGCGCTGAACGACTTGATCTGCGCCTGCTCGTCGATGACGATCATCGCATCGGGGACCGTGTCGAGGATCGAGCGCAGGTGCGCCTCGCGCGCCCGCAACTCCTCGTCGGCCTGCTTCTGCGCGTGGATGCTGAAGACCACGCCCCGGTGCCGGCACGGCCGGCCGCCGGCATCGACCTGCACGCGCCCGCGCGAGCGCAACCAGTGAACGCGTCCATCGGGATGCACGGCGCGGAAGTCGATCTCGTAGCTTCCGCCGTCCGTCAGCGCGCGCCCGATCGCCGCCGCCCGGGCGGCGCGGTCGTCCGGGTGAACGCGCGCTTGGATCTCGTCCAGGGTGGTGAGACGGTCCGGCGGCACGCCGAACAGGCGGATGCAGGACGGGAGGATCGTGACGCGCCCGGTCGGGATGTCGAGGGCCCAGCCGCAGATGCCGGCCTCGTCGAGCGTCAGCCGCAGGCCGTCGGCGTCGAAGGGGCCGCCGTTGCCGGTGGCGGGCGCGTATGGGTGTTCAGGCGTCGTCATGTCAGTCGCGCGCGGGGGGACGGCACCGTCATCCGTCCGGGTCGGCGGCGCCCGTCTTACACCGCCGGTTGCATCAGCAAACAGCCGGGGGGGCGCGCGTGCGCGCCGCAGCAGCTCACGGCGTCGCCGTCGCGCCCCGCTTCCGCGCGGTGACTTGCCGGAGCAGGCGTCCGAGCTGCTCGGCCGAGTAGGGTTTGTGCAGGACCGAGAATCCGTGCGCGCCGTCCTGCGCGAGGACGTGGCTGTAGCCTGAGGCCAGGAGCACCGGAAGCCGCGGCATCCGGCGCCTGAGTTCCTGCGCGAGGGCCAGCCCGCCCATCCCCGGCATCACCACGTCCGAGAACACGACGTCGAACTCCGTTCCCTCGGGTCCGAGCCGGTCCAAGGCTTCCTCGGCATTCGCCGCCCAGGTGGTCTCGTAACCGAGATCTTCCAGAATCTGCGTGGCGAAGGTGCCGACCTCGACGTTGTCCTCCACCACGAGAACGCGCTGGCCGGAACCGATGGGGGAGGCCGGCTCCGCGGGGGCGACGGCGGCGTACGGCGCGGACTCGGCCGCGACTTCGGGCAGGTAGAGCGTGAAGGTCGTCCCCGCGCCGAGCACGCTCTCGACCGCGACATCGCCGCCGGACTGCTTCGCGAAGCCGAATACCTGGCTCAGGCCCAGGCCCGTCCCCTTGCCGACCTCCTTGGTGGTGAAGAACGGCTCGAAGATCCGGTCCAGCACGTTCGGGGCGATGCCGGAGCCGGTATCGGTGAGCGCGATCGCCGCGAACGGCCGCGCACTCGCCGCGTGCCCGCGGATCGCCGGCAGAGGGCAGGTGCAGGTCAATCGCAGCGTGAGGGTGCCCTCGCCGTCCATCGCGTCGCGCGCGTTGACGGCGATGTTCACCAGCGCCGTCTCGAACTGGCTCAGGTCGGCGCGCACGGCGCAGGAGACCTCCGGGATCGCGGTGACGACCCGGATCCGCGCGCCCGTCACCGTGTCGAGCAGCTCGGCCACGGCCCGCAACCGGTCGCCGAGGTCGAAGACCTGCGGGTCCAGGGTCTGGCGGCGGGCGAAGGCGAGAAGCTGGCCGGTCAGCTTGGCGGCGCGATCGACCGTGTCGGACACCGCGTCGAGGTAGCGGGCCTTGCGCGCCTCGGGCAGCTCGGGCCGGCGCAGGAAGTCGACTGACGAGCGGATGATGGTCAGAAGGTTGTTGAAGTCGTGCGCCACGCCGCCGGTGAGCTGGCCCACGGCCTCCATCTTCTGCGACTGGCGCAGCGCCTCCTCGGTCTTGAGCAGCTCTCCGGTGCGCTCGGCGACACGGCTCTCCAGGGTCTCGTTCAACTCGCGCAGGCCGTCTTCCGCCAGCTTGCGGTCGTGGATGTCGGTCGATGTCCCGAACCAGGCGGTGATGGTCCCCCCGGGATCGCGCAGCGGTTCGGCCCGGGCCATGTACCAGCGATACGCGCCGTCGTGCCGCCGATAGCGCACCTCGATCTCGTAGGTGACACCGCACTCGCGCGCGTCCGCCCAGACCGCCGCCGTCCGCGCGCGATCGTCCGGATGCACCGCCTCGATCCAGCCATCGGGCAGCGACGCCTGCGTGTCGAGGCCGGTATACGCGCACCAGCGGTCGTTCAGGTAATGCAGCCGGCCGTCCGGCGAGGCGAACCAGACGAAGGCCGGCACGACGTCGGTCAGCGTGCGCAGCCGCGCCTCGGCCTCGCGGCGCTCGTCGATGTCGATGACCGAGCCGAAATAGCCGAGGAACGCGCCGTCGGAGGCGAACCGCGGCGACGCGGCGTCGAGCGCCCAGCGGTACCGGCCGTCCCCGTCCCGGAGGCGGTATTCGAGGCGGAACGACGCTCGGTCGGCGTTCGCCGCCAGGAACACCTGTTCGGAGTGGGCGCGGTCGTCGGGATGGATCGCGTCCAGCCAGCCGAGGCCGAGCGCCTCGGCCTCCGCCTGCCCGGTGAACTCGTACCAGCGCCGGTTGAGGTAGATGCACGCCCCGGTCTCGTCGGTGATCCAGGTCATCACCGGCGCGTCGTCCGCCATGGCGCGGAAGCGGGCCTCGCTCTCCCTGAGCCGCGCGTCGGCCTCGTGGCGGAACGTGACGTCGCTGGCCATCCCGAACCACTCGGTGACGGTCCCGTGCCGATCGATCAGCGGCACCGCGCGCGACAGCGTCCAGCCGACGCCGCCGTCGGCGCGCCGGACCCGGTGCTCGAGTTCGAACAGGCCCTTGCGGCTGACCGCGTCGTTGACGGCGGCCATGACCTCAGGCCTGTCGGCCGGATCGACGTAGCGGTCGAGCCAGCGCACGCTCGGCTCCGCCATGTCGGACAGGAAGCCGCGGCCGTCGAGCTGGCGCATCTCCTGCCAGTCCGGGCTCATGCGGTAGACCACGTCGGAGGTCGCGTGGACCAGGGCGCGGAGCCGCGCCTCGCTGAGCCGCAGGCTCGCCTCCGCGCCGACACGCTCGATATGCGCCCAGCAGCGCTCGGTCGCTTCGCGGATGAGCGCGAGCTCGGCGCGCGACCAGCGGTGAGGCCGCGCGTGGTGGACGGCCATCAGGGCGGCGAGCCGTCCGTCCTTCACCAGCGGCATGCAAATGGTGGCCGCGATCCCGATCGCCCGGAAGGCCTCGGCCTCGTGCGGGGCGAGCTCGGCGGCGTTGTCGTTGATGATGAGCGGCCGGCCGGCATTGAGTTCCTGGACGGCCAGGGCGCCGAAATCGGCGAGGCTGTAGTGCCCGAGGATCGAGGGCGCCGTCGGCACGTGCCAGTTGCCGCGGATGGTGAAGCCGTCGCCGTCCGGATCCATGTCGGCGTAGGCGCAATTCGACAGGTTCAGGTGTGCGCCGACGCAGCGCGTGGTGATCTCCAGGATCGTGCCGGCGTCGCGGGCGTTCGCGGTTGCCTGGCCCAGCTGGTCGAGGAAACCGAGGCGGCTCTCGTTCTCGGCGATCCGACGCTCGCTGAGGACGCGCTCGGTGATGTCGCGCACCGTGGCGAGCGTGCCGATCGGTGTCCCGTCGTCGTCCAGGATGGGCGTGTAGTCGAGGTCCATCCAGACCGTCTCCGGACGCCCGTGTCGCCAGAGCTCCAGTTCCTGGGCGCGGAAGCTGAGCGGGCGACTGGCCAGGCCACTCGCGATCACGTGCGCGTTGAAGGCGCGGGCTTCCGGCCAGAGTTCCAGGAGACGCCCGCCGAGGGCCTCCGGATGGCGCGGGCCGCAGACCTCCGCGTAGCCCCAGTTGTAGACCAGGATCCCGTCGCTTCCCCAGATCGCCACCGTCGGGACCGGCGAGAGCAGCAGGGTCTGGACGATGGTCCGGACGGGCGCGGGCCAGGAGGCGATGGCCCCGAGCGGCGTCGCCGCCCAGTCATGACCGCGGATCAGGTCGCCGAGATCCCCGCCTCCGACCGGAGACCAGTTCTGCGGGACGGCCGCGCGCGTCATCGATGCGAATACCGAAACCGTTCCATCGCGGCGCTTGTCGACGCGCGGGCGCGCATCGTCAACATCCGCCGGGCCGGGCCGCGGGGTCCCGAAGTTTCTTCCCGGAGGTGAATCCGCTAGGCGTGAAGGCCGGTTCAGAGCGCGCCTTCGCTTTCCGGCATCGTTCGCGCGTTCGCACCGAAACCGGTTTCGTTTTCGCCACGCGGAGGTCTGAAGGCATGCTCTCGGAGCGTCAGAACGCGATCATGGACGTCGCCCGGACCGAGGGGCGCGTCTCGGTCGATGCCCTGTCCGGCCGGTTCGCGGTCAGCGTGCAGACCATCCGGAAGGACCTGAATGACCTCTGCGACGCGCGCCTCCTCTCGCGCATCCACGGCGGGGCGGTGCTCGGCGCGGGCGCCGAGAACCTCGACTACGAGGCACGCAACGCGATCGCGGCGCCCGAGAAGGCGGCGATCGCGCGCGCGGCCGCCGACCTGATCCCGGACCGCTCCTCGCTGTTCATCAATATCGGCACCACCACCGAGGCCGTTGCCCGGGCGCTGCTGAGCCATTCCGGCCTCATGGTGATCACCAACAACCTCAACGTCGCGCTCGCCCTGCGGCCCAGCCCGGAGATCGAGTGCATCGTGGCGGGTGGCCTGATCCGCCGCTCGGACGGGGGGATCGTCGGGGAGGCGGCGGTGGATTTCATCCGCCAGTTCAAGGTCGATTTCGCGGTGATCGGGGCCTCGGCGATCGACGAGGACGGGGCCCTCCTCGACTTCGACTATCGCGAGGTCCGGGTCGCGCAGGCGATCATCGCCAACGCCCGCCACGTCGTGCTGGTCGCCGATTCCACCAAGTTCGAGCGCAGCGCGCCGGTCCGGCTCGCCCAGCTCAGCCAGGTCGGCACCTTCGTGACCGATCGCTGCCCCAGCGATACGCTGCGCGACCTGTGCCGCGCGTCCGGAGTGCGGCTCGTCGAAACCGGTCGCTGAGCGTATCGGTTTCGATTGACTTTCCTTTGGTTTCGTATTCAATTCCTCTGCTTTCGCAGCCGCGCGTCCGACGCCGCGGCACGAGAGGGGGAGGATCATGCGGACGTTCGACGTTGCCGTCATCGGCGGGGGGATCAACGGCTGCGGCATCGCGCGGGACGCGGCCGGCCGGGGATACTCGGTGTCGCTGACCGAGCAGAACGATCTCGGCAGCGGCACCTCGTCATGGTCGACCAAGCTGATCCACGGCGGTCTGCGCTACCTGGAGCACTACGAATTCCGCCTCGTGCGCGAGGCACTGGCCGAGCGCGAGGTGCTCTGGGGAATCGCGCCCCACATCGTGCGCCCGCTGCGCTTCGTCCTGCCGCTCCACGCGGGCCTGCGTCCGGCCTGGCTGCTGCGGATCGGCCTATTCCTCTATGACCATCTCGGCGGCCGCAAGCGCCTGCCCGGCACGCGCCCCGTGGACCTCTCCGGCCCCATCGGCGCCCCGCTCAAATCCGAGTTCCGGCGCGGCTTCGAGTACTCGGACGCGCGCGTCGACGACACGCGCCTGGTGGTGCTCAACGCGCGCGACGCCGAGGCGCGGGGCGCCGAGATCGCGGTGGGGACCCGCGTCGTCTCGGTCCGGCGCGAGGGCGATCTCTGGCGCATCGTCCGGCGCGAGCTTCGGACCGGCCGCGAGGAGGAGATCGCCGCGCGCTTCCTCGTCAACGCGGCCGGCCCCTGGGTCGACCGGGTGATCCAGGGGCCGCTCGGCCGGAGCGAGGCCAAGCACGTGCGCCTCGTGCAGGGCTCGCACATCGTGATGCGCAAGCTCTACGACCACGACCGGGCCTTCATCTTCCAGAACGCGGACGGGCGCATCATCTTCGCGATCCCCTACGCGAACGACACGACGCTCATCGGCACGACGGACCGTGACTTCTCCGGCGATCCCGCCGACGCGGCGATCACCGAGGAGGAGATCGCCTATCTCCTGAGCGCCGCCAGCGAGTACTTCGCGACGCCGCTTCGTCGGGACGACATCGTCTGGACCTTCTCGGGGGTGCGCCCCCTCTACGACGATCACGCCTCCGCGGCGCAGGAGGCGACGCGCGACTACGTGCTGAAGACGGACGGCGCGGCCGGCGAGGCGGCGGTGCTGAACATCTTCGGCGGCAAGATCACCACCTACCGCAAGCTGGCCGAGGATGCCCTGAAGGAGATCGGTCAGCGCCTCGGGGCGCGCGGCCGCTCGTGGACCGGAGCCGCCGCGCTGCCGGGCGGCGATTTCCCGGTGGACGGGGTGGCCGAGCTCGAGGCGCGCCTCGCCCGCGCCGCCCCCCGGCTCGGCGCCGCCACGGTCGCCCGCATGGTGGCCGCCTACGGGACGGACGCGCTGCGCATCGCCTCGAACCTCGGGCCCGATCTGGGGCACGGCCTCTACGAGGGCGAGTTGCGCTGGATGATGGACCGGGAGTGGGCCCGCACCGCCGAGGACGTCCTCTGGCGCCGGTCGAAGCTCGGTCTCGCCTTCTCGCCCGACGAGGTCGCGGCGCTCCGAGCGCGGATCGCGTCCATGACCGGCCGCACCGACGGCGCGATGGCCGCCGCCGTCTGAGACCGGCAAGGACGCAGCGAGACCGAGAGACGGCGACCCGGCCGAGCCGGAGAGGCGCCGCATCACAGGAGGAAACGATGCCGCGACCGGACCATGCCGTCCACCATCGCCACAGGTCGAGACCGGACGCGCGGATCGCGCGTCGGCGCGCCGATACGGCGCGACGCTGAGCGCTGCACCTCAGCACCCCGTCCAATCCGAGATGCGCCCGGGATGAGCCCGGGTCCATCCGCGGTCTCAAGCACCAAGGCGCGCCATGATCGGCTTTCTCGCTCCCGCGGCCCACAGGCCACCCATTCAGACGGATCGCGTCGATCCGACCTACCGCAAGCTGCGCTGGCAGATCTTCGCGGGCATCTTTCTCGGCTATGCGGGCTATTACCTTCTGCGCAAGAACTTCTCGCTGGCGATGCCCTACCTCGTCGAGCAGGGCTACAGCCGCGGTGAGCTCGGCACCGCGCTCTCCGCCGTCGCGATCGCGTACGGCCTGTCCAAGTTCCTGATGGGCATGGTCTCGGACCGCTCCAACCCGCGCTACTTCCTGCCGATCGGCCTCGTGCTCTCGGCGCTGGTGATGTTCCTGTTCGGCTTCGTGCCCTGGGCGACCTCCAGCGTCGGCATCATGTTCGTGCTGCTGTTCCTCAACGGCTGGTTCCAGGGCATGGGTTGGCCGCCGAGCGGCCGCACGATGGTGCACTGGTGGTCCCAGAAGGAGCGCGGCGGCGTCGTCTCGGTCTGGAACGTGGCGCACAACGTCGGCGGTGGCCTGATCGGCCCGCTCTTCCTGCTCGGCTTGGCCTGGTTCAACGACTGGCACGCGGCGTTCTACGTGCCCGCCGCCGTGGCGCTCGGCGTCGCGGTCTTCGCCTTCATCACCATGCGCGACACGCCGCAATCCTGCGGGCTGCCCTCCGTGGAGGCCTGGAAGGACGATTATCCGGACGGCTACGACGCGAACCACGAGCGCGAGTTCTCCACGCGCGAGATCTTCGTCGAGCACGTGTTGAAGAACCGGATGCTCTGGTACATCGCCTTCGCCAACGTCTTCGTCTACCTGCTCCGCTACGGCGTGCTGGACTGGGCGCCGACCTACCTGAAGGAGGCCAAGCACTTCTCGGTCGACAAGACCTCCTGGGCCTACTTCCTCTACGAGTGGGCCGGCATTCCCGGTACCCTTCTCTGCGGCTGGCTGTCCGACAAGCTGTTCCGCGGCAACCGGGGCGCGACGGGCGTGGTGTTCATGTTCGGCGTCATGGCGGCGACGCTGGTCTACTGGCTCAATCCCGAGGGCAATCCGGGCGTCGACCTCGCGGCCCTGATCTGCATCGGCTTCCTGATCTACGGGCCGGTGATGCTGATCGGCCTTCAGGCCCTCGAGCTCGTGCCGAAGAAGGCGGCCGGAACGGCGGCGGGCTTCACGGGCCTGTTCGGGTACCTCGGCGGCTCCGTCGCGGCGAGCGCGCTGGTCGGCTACACGACCGACCATTACGGCTGGAACGGCTGCTTCATTCTCCTGCTGGCGGCCTGCGTCCTCGCGATCGTCTGCCTGTCGCTGACCCTGCGGCACAGCAGCACCGCGGTCGCGCAGCCTGCCTGAGCGGCGGTTTCCGGGCACGGCAGGGATGCTCAGGCTTCCTGCCGGCCCGTGCCGGTGCGATCGGGACGGGCGCCCGGAGCGGCCGTCCCGGCGCCGAGCGTGACGATCGGATCCTTCCGCCGGTCGTCAGGCCGTCACATCGCCCCGAGCGCCCGCGGGAGCCACAGGGACAGGGCGGGCCAGTAGGTCACTAGGACCAGGAAGGCCAGCATCGTCAGCAGCCAGGGCAGTACGGCGACGGTCAGCTCGGAGATGCCCATATGGGCGATCCCGCTCGCCACGTAGAGGTTGAGCCCGACCGGCGGGTGGCACAGGCCGACCTCCATGTTGACCGCCATGATGATCCCGAAATGGATCGGGTCGATCCCGAGCTTGACCGCGATCGGGAACAGGATCGGCGCCATGATCAGCAGGATCGAGGACGGCTCCATCACGTTGCCGGCGATCAGCAGGATGATGTTGACGACGAGCAGGAAGACCAGCGGGCTGAAGTTCATGGCGATCAGCCACGCCGCCATCGTCTGCGGGATGTTCTCCGACGTCATCAGGAACGAGAACAGCACCGCGTTGGTGATGATGTAGAGCAGCATCGCGCTCATGTTGGCGGACGCGAGGAGCACGCGGGGCACGTCCGACAGCTTCAGGTCCCGGTAGACGAACACCGCGATGACGAAGGCGTAGACGGCCGCCGTCGCGGCCGCCTCGGTCGGGGTGAAGATGCCGGCGTAGATGCCGCCGATCACCATCACCACGAGGAACAGGCCCCAGGCGCTCTCGCGGAAGGCGCGCAGGCGCTCGGCCCAGGACGCCTTCGGCATGCGCGGATAGCCGCGGCGCTTGGCGATGACGAAGGTGACGCTCGCCAGCATGGCCGACAGGACGATGCCGGGCATCACACCGGCGAGGAACAGGTTGCCGATCGAGGAATTCGTCGACACCCCGTAGAGCACGAGGATGATCGAGGGCGGCACGAGGATGCCGAGCGCCCCCGAGGTGGTGATCACCCCGGCGCCGAAGCGCCGTGGGTAGCCCTCCGCCACCATGGCGGGCAGGATGATCGAGCCGATCGCCACCACGGTCGCCACGCTCGACCCCGACACGGCGGCGAACAGCGCGCAGGCGACCACGCCGGCGAGGCCGAGGCCGCCCGGCCAGTGCCCGACGAGGGAGGTCGTGAAGGCGATCATCCGCCGCGCCACGCCGCCATGGGCCAGGAAGTTGCCGGCGAGGATGAAGAACGGGATCGCCATGATCGAGAAGTTCTCGATTCCGGTGAACAGCTTGAGCGCGACGCTCTCGATCGGCACCTGCGTGAGGGTGAACAGGAAGGTCAGCACCGTCAGGCCGAGCGCGATCGAGATCGGCATGCCGGTGAGCATCAGGGCGATGAGCAGCCCGAAGATGATCAGGCCGCTCATGCGGGGCTTCCCTCGCGGCCGAGCTGGATCGGGTCGACGCCCTCGACGGTCGGGACGCCGTCGACATGGGCGTGGTCGCGGGCGGGCAGATGCCCGGTCTTCCAGTAGCTCCACGCGACCTGCAGGAAGCGGAAGCACATCAGGTAGGAGCCGAGCGGGATCGCGAGGTAGACGATCCAGACCGGGATCTCCATGTCGGGCGTCGTCTGGTCGGTGTGGCCGATGCGCCAGACGAAGTTCGTGCCGAGCGTGCCGACGATCCCGGTGAACAGCGCGCCCGCCGCGAGGCTGACCAGGACCATCACCCGGCGCGCGCCCGGCGGCAGGCGGTTGACCAGCACGTCGACGCCGACGTGGATGCCGGTGCGCACGCCGTAGGCCGCGCCGAACTTCGCGACCCAGATGAACATGTAGATGCACAGTTCCTGCGACCAGCCGAAGTCGATCCGGTCGGTGTAGTCCTGCAGCGCCGGGATGCCGGAGAGGAACCGGTGCACCACCGTGGCGAAGGTGATGACGGTCGCGGCCGCCATCAGGGTTCCGATCAGCACCTCTTCGAGCCGATCGAGCAGTTTCAGCAACATGGTCGGTCCGGGCGATGCTGCGGCGGGGTCAGTTGTTCGGCGCAGCCTCGGCTTCCTTGTTGAGCGCCGCGACCAGATCCTTGCCGACGCGGGAAGCCATCTCGCGCTGGACCGGCGCCAGGGCCTTGCGCCACGCCGCGTTCTCGGCCTCGGTCGGCGTGTACACCTCGGTCTTGCCGGTGGCGCGGATGTCGGCGAGCGCCTTCTCGTTCTGCTTGTCGGCGATCTCGTGCTCGTAGGCGGTCGCGTCCTTGATGGCGCCCTCGAGCGTCGTGCGGATGTCGGCCGGCAGCCCGTCCCAGAAGCCCTTGTTCACGATGACCGCGTAGCCGATGTAGCCGTGGTAGGTCAGCGTGGCGTGCTTCTGCACCTCGTTGAGCTTCTGGGTCGTCACGTTCGACGGCGGGTTCTCCTGGCCGTCGACCACACCGGTCTGCAGCGCCTGGTAGAGTTCGGAGAAGGCGAGCACCTGCGGCAGCGCCCCGAGCTGCTTGAACTGCGCCTCCAGAACCTTCGAGGACTGGATCCGGAACTTCAGGCCCTTCACGTCCTCGGGGGCGTGCATCGGCTTGTTGGCGGTGAGGATCTTGAAGCCGTTGTCCCAGTAGCCGAGCCCCTTGATCCCCTTGGTCTCGAGCTTCTTGAACAGGCCCTGGCCGATCGGCCCGTCCTGGACGCGCCGCAGCACCTGCTCGTTGGGGAAGATGTAGGGCAGGTCGAAGGCCTCGAACTCCTTCACGCCGAGGGGCCCGAACTTGCTCGTGGACGGCGCCAGCATCTGCACGGCGCCGAGCTGGAGCATCTCCACCTCCTCCTTGTCCTTGTAGAGCGTGCTGTTGGGGTAGATCTCGACCTTGACCGCGCCCTTGGTGCGCTCCTCGGCGAGCTGCTTGAACCGCTCGGCGCCCTGGCCCTTGGGCGTGTCGGTGGTGGTGACGTGGCTGAACTTGATGACGATGGGGCTCTGCGCCGCGGCCGGCGTGACGAAGGCGAGCGCACACACGAGCGCACCGAGTATCCGAGCCGTCATCGCGTCCTCCCAGACCTGAGCCCGCGTCGTTGCGCGGATTGAATTTTGTATAGACTTGCAGGTGAGCGCGGTGGCGACAAGCGCGAAAGTGCGACGCCGGGGGGAAGATGTCGCCCGCACAAACGTTTCGGTCTTGATGCGGGCGGCAATGGGACCGGGCCCCGACGCGTCAGGTCCTGTCGCGCCCCCCGATGAAAGCCTGCACGGCCTCCCGATGCTCGGGCGTCGCGGTGACGACGGCGTAGTGGGAGGAGATCAGGTCTAGGTTGGTGCGCAGGTCGTTGCGCATGCCCTGGTAGACCGCGCGCTTGATCAGGCTCAGCGTCAGCGGCGGCGCCTTGGCGATTTTCCGCGCCAGCGCCGCCACGGCCGGCATCAGGTCCGCGTCGGCGTGGACGCCGTTGACGAGGCCTATCCGCAGGGCCTCGTCGGCATCGACGAAATCGCTGGTGAAGAACAGCTCCAGCGCCTTCGCGGTCCCGACGAGGCGGGGCAGGAAATGGGCGCCGCCCGCGCCGGGGACGAGGCCGACCCGCACGTAGGTCTCGGCGAAGCGGGCGCTCCTGGCGGCGAAGCGCAGGTCGCACATCAGGGCGAGGTCGAGGCCCGCGCCGGTGGCGACCCCGTTGAGCGCGGCGATCACCGGCTTGTCGAGATCCTCCAGCGTCAGCGGGATGCGCTGGATCCGCCCGTAAAGCTCCTCCTTGCGCCGGGCCGGCGGCTGGTCGAGGCGCTCGCCCATCTCGACGATGTCGCCGCCACTGCAGAAGGCCGAGCCCGCGCCGGTCACCACCACGACGCGGATCGCCGCGTCGGCGCGGCAGCGCTGCAGGGCCGCCGTCCAGGCCTCGATCATCGGGAAGGTGAAGGCGTTCTTCCGCTCGGGCCGGTTCAGCGTGATGGTCGCCACGCCCTCCGCGACGGAGAACAGCAGGTCTTCCCCCGCGCCGCCTGTCTCGCCCGCGCTGCTCATTGGACGGTCTCCTCAAGGGTCAGGGCGGCGATCTCGGCCGGGTCGAGCCCGGCCTCGGCCAGGACCTCGGCGGTGTGCTCGCCGTGCCGGGGGGCGTGGCGGCGGATCGCGAAGCGGCTGCCGCTGAACGAGACCGGCCGGCGCATGGTGCGGTAGCGCCCCTCGCTCGGGTGCTCGGCGCTGCCGAAGAAGCCCACCGCCTTCAGGTGCGCGTCCTCCGGCAGGTCCTCCAGGCCGAGGACCGGCATGCACGGGATGCTCACCGAATCGCAGAACGCCACCCACTCGGCGGTGGTCCGGCGCGTCGCCTCCTCCTCGACCAGGGCGTAGAGGATCTCGATGTTCTCCACCCGCACGGCGAGCGGCGCGAAGCGGGGATCGTCCACGAATTCGAGCCGGCCGGTATGGATGAAGAAGTCGCGCCAGTTCCGGTCCGAGTAGGGCAGGATGCAGGCGTGGCCGTCCCGGGTCCGGTAGGGCTTGCGCCGCGGGCTCAGGACCCGGTTGAAGCCCGGCGGACCGAGCGGCGGCTCGAAGGCGTAGCCGACCATGTGCTCGACGAAGTTGAACTCCACCATGGTCTCGAACATCGGCACCTCGACCGCCTGCCCGCCGCCGCCGGCCCGGCGCTCGTAGAGGGCGGCGAGGATCGCGCAGGCGATGGCCTGCCCGGCGATCTTGTCGCACAGCACCGTGGGCAGGTAGCCGGGCTGGCCATAGGCGGCAGTCTGGAGCGCCGCGAGGCCCGAGCCCGCCTGGATCAGGTCGTCGTAGGCCGCCTTGTGGGCGTAGGGACCGTCGGCCCCGAACCCGTAGGCGCCGCAGAAGACGATGTCGGGCTGGAGCGTGCGCACCCGCGCGTAGCCGTAGCCCAGGCGCAGGATCGCGTCGGGCCGCATGGAGTGGACGAAGACGTCGGCCGTGGCGATCAGCCGGTCGAGGGCGGCCCGCGCCGCCGGCCGCTTCAGGTCGAGGCGAACGCTGCGCTTGTTGCGGTTGAGGTGCAGGAAGTTGCCGCCCATCCCGGCGCCGCGGGCAGGCCGGTAATGCCGGAAGGAATCGCCCTCCGGCGTCTCGATCTTGATCACGTCGGCGCCGAGATCGGCCAGCATATGGGTCGCCGAGGGCCCCATGATCACGCTGGTCAGGTCGACGACCCGCACGCCCGCGAGCGGGCCGGCCGTGTTCGTCTCGGTGGAGTGAGTTTCGGCGGAGTGATCCGGCACGCCTGTCTCCCCTGTCACCCGGCGCCGCCGCGCAGGCGGACCAACATCGGCCAGAGGGCCGCGCCGCCGCCCGCGCAGACCGCGCGCCCGATCCGCTCCTGCCAGAGGGCGTCGGATCCGAACTCGTCGCGCCAGGACCACAGCCGCCGGGTGGCACGATGGAGCGGGTGCTCCTGGGTGAAGCCCATGGCCCCGTGGATCTGGTGGCCGATCGCCGCGACGTGGCCCGCCGCCTCGCCGCAGCGCGCCTTCGCGATGGCGGTGGCGAGGACGAAGCGCGGGTCGCCCCAGCAGGCGGCGGCAAGGTCGGCGGCCGCGGTCGCGGCCGCGACGTGGCCCGCGGCCTCGGCCAGCATGTGCTGGATCGCCTGGAACTTGGCGAGCGGCCGCCCGAATTGCTGCCGCTCCTGGGCGTGAGCGAGGGCCGAGCCGAGGCAGGTCTCCAGGGCGCCCACCATCTGCTGCGCCCGGACCCAGGCGCCGACGGCCTCGACGGAGGGCACGCCCGCGCCGGTCGCCCAGCCTGGCGCGGCGCGGACATCCTCGGCCGGGACGGTGTGGCCCGTTAGGTCGAGCGTGTCGCGCGGCTCGCCCGCGAGATTGTGGTGCGTGTCACGGATCGTCTCGGGGGCGGCGATCCGCACGAGGTGCGGGACGCCGGCCGAGTCGACGGCGTCGAGGAGCAGGGCCGCGACCGAACCGCCCCAGGGCACCTGCGCGACCCGTCCGTCCAGGACGAAGCCCTCCGCGTGCGGCGCGATTCGCACGGGGCCACCGCCCGGGGCCAGCGACAGGGCGCCGTCGCCCGCCTGTCCCCCCGCGGCGACCCAGAGCGCCGCGCCCGCGACGGTCTCCGGCAGGGGCAGGGGGAGGGCGGCCCGGCCGCAGCGCCGGATCAGCCGGGCAGCGGTGGTGGCGGCGAGGCCGATCCCGCCCTCCGCCTCGGGCACCAGCGCCAGCGGCAGGCCGCTCTCGGCGAGCGCCGTCCAGAGATCCGCCGGCCAGAGATCCGCCGCCCTTGCGGCCGCGCCCGCGGCCCCGTCGCAGGCCGACAGCAGCGCCGGCGTGAGGTGCTGGGCGAGCAGCCGCTCGACCTGATCGAGGACGATCCCGTCGACCGCGTCGCCGGCCTCGGCGTGCTCCATCCGGCTCATCGCAGCCCCAGCCCCCGGGCGATGACGCCGCGCAGGACCTCGCGGGTGCCGCCGCGCAGCGTGAAGGACGGTGCCCGCAGGGTCACGCCGCCCAGAGCCTCGCGGAAGGCGTCGCCCTGCGCGGTGAGGCTCGGCTCGACCGGCACCAGCCGACGGGCGATCTCCGGCACCGCGCGCTCGAAGCCGTTGCCGACATCCTTGACGAGCGCCGCCTCGACGCCCGGCACGACGCCCTGATCGAGGAGGCGCGCCACCGAGGCCGACATGCCCAGCAGCGCGGTGAGCTGCGCCACCATCCGCCCGGTCTCGACCGCCTGGAACCGGTCCGGTTCCGGCCCGATCCGGTCGACGAGTTCGACGAGCAGCCGGTAATCCGACAGGAACCGGTCGGGCCCCGAGCGCTCGAAGGCGAGCTCCTCGGTGACGAGACCCCAGCCCGCGCCCTCGGCGCCGATCCGCATCGCGTCGGCGACGCGGTGATCGGTGAAGAACACCTCGTTGAACTCGTGATGGCCCGATAGGTCGAGGATCGGCCGCACCGTCACCCCGGGGGCCGCCATGTCGACGATGAACTGGGTCAGCCCGCCGTGCCGGTCCGGCCCCGGCTCGCCGGTCCGGACCAGGGCCAGCAGGTAGTCGACCTGATGGGCGTTCGTCGTCCAGATCTTGGAGCCGTTGATCACCCAATCGTCGCCGTCGCGGACCGCGCGGGTCCGGACGGCGGCGAGGTCCGAGCCGGAATTCGGCTCGCTCATGCCGATGCCGAAGGCGCAGTCGCCCCGGCAGATCCGCGGCAGGATCGCCCGCTTGGCCGCCTCGGTGCCGTGCCGGAGGATCTGCGGCCCCGACTGGCGGTCGGCGATCCAGTGCGCGCCGCAGGGCGCGCCGGCCGCCAGCATCTCCTCGGTGACGACGAAGCGGAAGAGGCCGGAGCGGCCGTGGCCGCCATAGGCCTCCGGCAGGGTCAGGCCGATGAGGCCCGCGGCCCCCGCGCGCCGGCTGAAGGCGGCGTCGAAGGTCGTCCATGAGGTCCGGTGCGGGACGAAATGCCCGGCCGCCCGTTCCGCGTCGAGGAAGGCGCGGACGGACGCGCGGGCGGCCTCGGCCTCGGGCGGGAGCGGCTCGGCGCTGAAGCGGAAACTGTGCATCGGGGCTCCCTGAGCGGCGGGACGGGCTGGCGGCGCCGAATCCGCGGCGCTCAGCTGCCGTCGCGGCCCTCGAGGCCGGGGAAGAAGATCTCCTGCCAGTCGCCCGGCACCTTCCGCAGGAAGCCCTGCGTCGCCATCGCCTTGGCGAGAGCGACCATTCCCTTCGGGGCCACGTCGTATACGATGGAACCGTCGGTCAGGATCGCCTCAACTTGCGCGTGGTCGATCTGCACCTGCTCGGAGGCGAGGTAGATCGACGCCGCGCGCTTGGGGTCGCTGCGGATCAGCGCGACTGCGTCCTCCATCCCGGCGCGGATCGCCTGCGCCACCTTCGGATTCGCGTCGACGAAGCCCTGCTTGGCGTTCAGGGTCGCGGCGGTGATGTCGCCGCTGCCGATCAGGCCGGTCGAGGACATGACCGTCCGGATCTTGGGATCCGCCTGCAGCACCTGGGTGAAGGGCGGCGTCGCGAAGTAGCCGGCGATGCCCTGTCCGGCGCGCATCGCCGCGGTGGCGTCCGGATGGGGCAGGCTCACCATCAGCGCGTCGGCCTTGGCCGATCCGCCGAGCTGCTGGGCCGCCGCGACCCGCAGCAGGATCGCCTGGGGCGAGTTGAAGGCCGGGACCGCGATCTTGTCGCCGAAGGTGAAGTCCTTCAACGCGGCGACGCCGGGCTTGCCGGTGAACAGCGTGTAGACGACCGAGCTCAGGGCGGTGAGGCTCTTGATCTGCTGGCTCCCGCGGGTCTTGTCCCAGGCGATCAGGGCACCGGCCGAGCCGAGGGTGCCGAGCTCGACGCTGTCGGAGAGCAGCGCGTCGTTCATCGCGGTCGAGCCGCTGAAACGCGTCAGCGTGACCGACAAGCCGTCGAGCCCCGCGGCCTTGGCGCGTTTGTCGAACAGCCCCTCGCTCTGCGCGATCATCACCGGCAGGTAGACGAGGCCGTATTGCAGGCCGATGCGGACAGAGGCCGTCTCGGCCCGGGCCGCCCCGCCGAGGGCCGGGAGCATCAGCGCGGCGGCGAGGAGGCGCGCGGCGACGGCCGCGTGGCGGAGCGACATCGGCATTCCTCCCGAGCAGGGCCGCGCTTGCCGCGCGGTCTCCCGGTGCCGGTCATTCAGACGAGTCCGACACCGCGCACGAGTAGGGCAGAGCCCGCACCCGGCATCAACCGCCATCGCCCATATGCTGAGGAATATCACATATATGATGGGGGTCGCTGGGCATGCCGGATCTATAGTGCCGGCGAGCGGCGCGGGCTGTTGGCGCGGCGGAGGAGGGAACGTGCCTGCGATGCGCCGCGATCACCACGGATCCGCGCGTGGGCGACCAGGGCCGTTTCGAGCTGTGCGGCCTCCGGGACTGTCGTTTCGCGCGTCGCGTCATGGTTGAGCGCATCGCTCCGCGGGGCACCGCGTCCACCGACCTGACGGTGGGGGCCGATCCCGCCGGTTCGGATGTGGCCCTGGTGAAGTCCGCCGGACGGGTGCTTCAGATCCTGGAGCTGTTCGACGAGATCCAGCGGGAAGCCAGGGTCTCCGAGATCGCCGAGCGGCTGAGCGTCCCGCAATCCTCGACTTCGGTGCTCCTGAAGAGCCTCGTCCGGCTCGGCTATCTCGACTACGACCCGGCGAGCCGCAGCTTCCTGCCGTCGCCCCGGGTGGCGCT
Organism: Methylobacterium sp. UNC300MFChir4.1; assembly: GCF_900110155.1. Taxonomy (NCBI): domain Bacteria; kingdom Pseudomonadati; phylum Pseudomonadota; class Alphaproteobacteria; order Hyphomicrobiales; family Methylobacteriaceae; genus Methylobacterium; species Methylobacterium sp. UNC300MFChir4.1. Next base: position 219,731 of record NZ_FOCS01000007.1, read on the forward strand.
CCTCGGCGCGTGGCTCGACAAGGGACCGGTGCGCGACGGCAGCCTCGTGCGCATGCTCGAGCACCTGTCGGAGCGCACGGGTGGGACGGTGATCCTCGCCGCGCGCAACGCGATCTTCTCGCAGTACGTCCACGTCCTGCAGGCGCGCACCGCCATGCGCTTCCACGTTCCGCCCGGGACGCGCCGCCTCGTCGTCTGGTCGGCGACCGGCACCGCGCTCCTCGCCGACAGCCCGGAGGCCGAGATCGGTCCGCTGGTCCGCCGCACGAACGCGGAGGCGCCGACCGAGCAGCCGCCGATCGCGGTCGCGGCCGTCCTGGCCAACCTGGCGCGGCTGCGGCGGGACGGGCACTTCCTCTCCCGCGGGCTCGTCACGCCGGGCGCCGGCTCGATCGCGGTCCCGCTGCCCCGGCGCATCGACAGCAAGGGCCGCCCGCTGGCGGTCGCCGTGTCCGGCCTGCTCGACGAGTTCGAGCGTCGGGAAGCGGAGATCGCCGCGACGATCCACGACGCGGTGGCGCGGTTCCTGCCGGAGGATCCGTCGCGGCCCTGAGGCCGGTCGCCGTCGACCCCGCCGTCACCTCCGAACCCCGCGCACGGCTGCAGATCGAGGATTGCGGGGCTGATCGGCCCGGTAGCGCGCTAGTGAGGCTCGAGGCCCTGCAGCCTCGAAGACGACCACTGGGAGACATCATCATCGTGCCCGGCGCCCCAACCGCGCGCGGCTCAGAGCCGCCCGATACGCTGCCGCGTCCGACCATCGCCGGCAATGTCGCCCTCGGCGTCACGCAGATTGTCCTGTGGGGCGGCACGTTCTTCCTCACCGCCGTCGTCTCGGACCCGATCGTCGCCGAGACCGGCTGGCCGCAGGCGATGGTGGTGGGCGCGCTCTCGCTCGCGATCTTCGTGTCGGGCCTGCCCGCGCCGTTCGTCGGCCGCATGATCCGGCGTCACGGCGGGCGGCCGGTCCTCGTAGCCGGCGCCACGATCATCGCGGCGGGCCTCGTGCTGATGGCGGTCGCGCAGTCCCTCCCGGTCTTCCTGCTCGCCTGGATGGTCGCCGGCCTCGGCATGTCGGCCGCGCTCTACGACCCGCTCTTCGCGGCGATCGGCCAAGCCTACGGCGCCGCCGCGCGCGGGGCGATGACCCAGATCGCGATCTCGTCGGGCTTCGCGGTCTCGCTCTGCTGGCCCGCCACGCGGTTCCTGGTCGATCATGTCGGCTGGCGCGGGGCCTGCCTCACCTACGCGATCCTGTCCGTCGCCCTCGTGGTCCCACTCTTCGCCTGGGCGCTGCCGGCCCGGAGCCGGGGCGCGGTCGAGCCCGCCGCGGCACCCCGGCCCTACGAGCCGACCGGCTCGACCGAAGCGGCGCGCCTGCCGGCGGAGCGCCTGCTCGCCGTGACCTTCACGATGGCGGCGATGATCATGACCGCCACTTCGGTGCAACTGCTCAACCTGCTGCAGACGCTGGGCGTCGGCGCGACCGCCGCGGTGGCCCTGACCGGCCTGATCGGTCCCGCCCAGGTCGGCGTGCGCGTCGTCGAACTGGCCCTCGGCCGCCGCGCCCACCCGGCCTGGTCCCTGCTCCTGTCGAGCGCCAGCGTCGGGCTGGGGCTCCTGCTGCTAGCGACGATCCCGTCCCTGGCGTGGCTCGCGATGGTGCTCTACGGCGCCGGCAACGGCATGCGCACCGTCGTGCGGGGCACGCTGCCGCTGGCGCTCTACGGACAGGGCCAGTACGCGGCGGCGATGGGCCGGCTCGCCCGCCTCCCGCTCCTCGGCCAGGCGATCACGCCCCTGGCCTGCGGCTACGTCGCCGAACGGCTCGGCCTGCTGCCCCTGCTGGAGGTGATGCTGGCCGTGGCGGCGATCAATCTCGGCCTGTCCCTGTGGGTGTTCGGCTTCGCGATGCGTCGCCCGAGGGCGCCGGCCTGATCGGCGGATGCGGACCAGATTTTGCCAGATTGACAGATTGTCGGACGATGTGCTCCATTTGGCCCGCGGATGAGAGGCATCCGCGAGGATGAGCCGGGTCAACCGGCCGCCCGAAGGAAACGCCCGCATGGACGCAGAGATCTACGAGATCTACGCGATCAAGTACGCGCATCATCACCGTATGGCCCGCGAGAACTTCATCGGCGGGGACATCCACGACGGCCCGATGCCGATCGATTACTTCGTCTGGGTCGTCGTCGGCGGTGGCAGGACGATCGTCGTCGATACCGGCTTCGACCGCGCGATGGCGACGAAGCGGGGCCGCAGCATCGTGCGGCCGGTCGAGGAGGGCCTGGTGCGGATCGGTGTCGACCCGCTGCGGGTCGAGGACGTCGTCCTGACCCACCTGCATTACGACCACGCCGGCAACCACGACCTGTTCCCGACGGCCCGCTTCCACGTCCAGGAACGCGAGATGGCGTTCTGCACCGGCCGGTGCATGTGCCATCCGGAGGTCCGCCACCCCTTCGCCGCCGAGGACGTGAAAGCGATGGTGGACCGCCTGTTCGAGGACCGCGTCCGCTTCCGCGAGACGACCGACACGCTGTATCCGGGGATCACCCTCCACCGGGTCGGCGGCCATTCGGACGGCCTGCAGATCGTCCGAGTCCGGACCGCGCGCGGCTGGGTCGTACTGGCCTCCGACGCCGCGCACTTCTACGCCAATATCGGTCGCCGGCTCGCCTATCCCATCGTCTACAATGTCGGCGACATGTTCGAGGGCTACCGGACGGTCCGGCATCTGGCCGAGTCCGAAAATCACATCGTCCCGGGCCACGATCCGCAGGTTCTCGCGATCTACCCGCCGGCGTCCGCGGATGTCGCCGGCTGGATCGCGCGCGTCGACCTGCCTCCGACCGCTTCACCGACCTACTGACCGGAGGATTCCATGATCGTCGAGATGCGCGTTTACTACTGCGCCCCGACCCGATTGCCGGCCCTGCTGGAGCGGTTCCGCTCCACCACGCTCGGCTTCTTCCAGAAATACGGCATCGAGCAGGTCGGCTTCTGGACCACGCTCGTCGGTCCCGACAACCACGCGCTCACCTACCTGCTCAAGTGGGAGGACATGGCCCAGCGCGAGGCGCGCTGGAACGCCTTCCAGGCCGATCCGGACTGGATCGCCGCCCGCGCCGAGACCGAGAAGGACCGGCCGATCGTCGCCCGGATCGAGAACACCTTCCTCGCCCCCACGGACTTCTCCGCCCTGCGCTGACGGGGACACGCGGCGCCGGGCCAGTCCGGCCGTCGCCCAGAGGGATATTCACGGCATGGAACAGAGAACCATCGGCGTCATCGGCCTCGGCATGATGGGCGATCCCATGAGCCGGTGCCTGGCCCGTGCGGGGCACGCGCTCCGCCTGCTCGACGCGGATGCAGGCCGGACCGACGCGCTCGCCCGGGATCTCGGCGCGGCGACGCTCACGCGGGAGAACGCGTCCGAACTCGACCTGCTGATCACGATGCTGCCGAACTCGGCCATCGTCGAGGCGGTGCTGCTCGACGAGGGCTGGGCCGACGCGCTCCCGGCCGGCGCCACCGTGATCGACATGAGCTCGTCGGAGCCGGTGCGCTCCCGCGCCCTCGGCGAGACGCTCGCCGGGAAGGGGCTCGGCTATCTCGACGCGCCGGTCTCGGGCGGCGTGCGGCGGGCCGTGGACGGCACGCTCGCGATCCTCGTCGGCGGCGAGGCGGATCTCCTCGCCCGCTGGCGGCCGGTGCTGGAGGCGATGGGCTCATCCGTCCTGCATATCGGCCAAGCGGGATCGGGCCACGCCGCCAAGGCGCTTAACAACTTCGTCTCCGCCGCGGGCCTGCTCGCCACCGTCGAGGCGCTCCACGTGGCGCAGCGCTTCGGCATCGCGCCGGAGGCCATGACCGACGTGCTCAACGCCTCGTCCGGGCGCAGCAACACCTCCGAGAACAAGGTCAAGCAGTTCATGCTCAGCGGCAGCTTCGCCTCGGGCTTCTCGCTGAAGCTGATGGACAAGGATCTCGGCATCGCCGGGGACTTGGCCCGATCGGTCGATTACCCGCTCGGCTTCGGCCGGCACTGCATCGAGACTTGGCACGCCATCGCCGCCGAGGTCGGGCCCGCGGCCGACCACACCGAGATGTACCGCCTGCTGGCCGAGGGAGCCTGAGACCATGGCGCTCCCGGACCTGAGCCGCTTCTACATCGACGGCGCCTGGGTCGAGCCGGTTTCGGCCCGGCCGTTCCCGCTGATCGACCCCGCCACCGAGACGGCGTTCGGCACCCTCGCGCTCGGCGATGCCGCGGATGTCGACCGGGCCGTGCGCGCGGCCCGCGCCGCCTTCCCGGCCTTCTCGGAGACGGCGCCCGCCGAACGCGTCGCGCTCCTCCGCCGGATCCTCGCGCTCTTCGAGGAGCGGTTCGAGATCTTCGCGGAGACGATCCGGCAGGAGATGGGCTCGCCCATCGGCTTCGCGCGCAAGGGGCAGGCGGCGCGGGGCCCGGCGCACCTCAACGCGCTGATCGCGGTGATGGAGCGCTTCGCGTTCGAGGAGGATCGCGGCACCACCCGGATCCGGCGCGAGCCGATCGGCGTCTGCGGCCTGATCACCCCCTGGAACTGGCCGATCAACCAGATCGTCGTGAAGATCGCCCCGGCGCTCGCGGCCGGCTGCACGATGGTGCTAAAGCCCAGCGAGTACTCGGCGGTCAGCGCGATGCTGTTCGCGCAGGTCCTGCACGACGCGGGCGTGCCGCCGGGTGTGTTCAACCTCGTGAACGGGGACGGCCCCGGCGTCGGCGCCGCGATCGCCGCGCATCCGGGGATCGACATGGTCTCGTTCACCGGGTCGACCCGCGCCGGGATCGAGATCGCCCGGGCGGCGGCCCCGACCATCAAGCGCGTCGCGCAGGAACTCGGCGGCAAGTCAGCCAACATCCTGCTGGAGGACGTCGACTTCGATCAGGCGGTCCGGCGCGGCGTCGCGGCCTGCTGCACGAATTCGGGACAGTCCTGCTCGATCCCGACGCGGATGCTCGTGCCCCGGGCCCGGATGGACGAGGCGGCCGCCATCGCGGCCGAGGCGGCGGCGGGCTTCCGGCTCGGCCCGACCGCCGACCCCGAGACGGATCTCGGCCCGGTGGTCAACCGCACCCAGTACGAGCGCGTCGTCGGGCTGATCCGCACCGGCATCGCGGAGGGCGCGCGGCTCGTCGCCGGCGGTCCGGATCGGCCGGACCACCTCGAGCGCGGCTTCTACGTCCGCCCGACAATCTTCGCCGACGTGACCCCCGACATGACCATCGCGCGGGAGGAGATCTTCGGCCCGGTCCTGTCGATCCTCGCCTACGACAGCGAGGACGAGGCGGTCGCGATCGCCAACGGCTCGCGCTACGGGCTCGCCGCCTACGTGCAGGGACGGGACCGCGACCGGGCGCGCGCCGTGGCGCGGCGGCTCATCGGCGGGCAGGTCCACATCAACTACCCGCCCCCGGACGTCCACGCGCCGTTCGGCGGCTACCGCCAGTCCGGCAACGGCCGGGAATGGGGCGAGGCCGGTCTCCAGGAATACCTCGAGACCAAGGCGATGATCGGCTTCGGCCTCGACTGAACCGTCCCGCGCGATGCGGCCGGCGCCCGCGCGCGTCGGCCCCGACCAGGAGAACCAGATGTCCGACGAGAGCGAGCTGTTCGGCCAGGGTTTCGAGAACCGCAAGACCGTCCTCGGCGCCGCCCATGTCGAGAAGTCCTGGGCCAATGCCGACGCGTTCAACCGTCCGGTCCAGCGGCTCGTGACCGAGTACTGCTGGGGCGCGGTCTGGGGCGACGAGACGCTGCCGTTCAAGACCCGCAGCATGCTCAACATCGCGATGCTGACCGCGATGAACCAGCACCACGAGCTCGGCGTCCACGTCAAAGGCGCGCTCAACAACGGCGTGACCCGGGACGAGATCCAGGCGGTGCTGATGCAGGCGCTCGTCTATTGCGGCGCCCCGGCGGCCCTGGCGGCCTTCCGGACCGCCTCCGCGGCGATCGCCGATTGGGACAGAGAGCACGCCAGCGGGCGCTGAGCCCGCACCCGCGCCCAGGTCCGACGCAGTCAGAAAATTCGCGCGGCAGACGAACAGGGAGGGAGACGCCATGTCGGTCACGTCGGCAGCCTTGGCAACGGACACGGCGGGCGCGCGCTCGGCCGCGTCCCAGTCGATCGAGGAGAAGCGGAAGAGCGCCATTCGCGGCGCGTTCTTCTCCGAATACATCGACATGTTCGACATCTATCTGCCGGTGGTCGCGCTGGCGCCAGTGATGTTCATGTTCCAGCCGAAGAACCTGTCTCCCCAGATGGAGACGGTGCTGGCCTCGCTGGTGTTCATCACAACCCTGCTCGGCCGCCCGATTGGCGCCCTCATCTTCGGCCTGATCGCCGACAAGGTCGGGCGTCGGGCCGCCTCGATCTACTCGGTGGCGGGCTTCGGGGTGATCACGCTGCTGATCGGCCTGCTGCCCGGCTACGAGACGCTCGGCCTCGCCTCGTACATCCTGCTGGTGCTGCTGCGCTTCCTCGACGGGATCTTCCTCGGGGGCGGCTACACCGGGGCGATGCCGCTCGCCATCGAGTATTCCAAGAAGGACAAGCGCGGCTTCGTCGGCGGCCTGATCATCGCGGGCTTCCCGGCCGCCTATGTCAGCATCAACCTCATCACGATGCTGATGTTCTACCTGTTCCCGCTCGACGGGCCCGGGTCGCCCTACACGGTCTGGGGCTGGCGCATCCCCTTCATCGTCGGCGCGGCGCTGGCCGGCCTGCTCGCCCTCTACTACGTCCACAAGGTCTCGGAATCGGAGGTCTGGAAGAAGGAGGCCGCCGCCGGGGGCGAACAGGCCGAGGCATCGCCCATGGCGGGCCTGTTCACCGGGAAGGGCGGGCGCGACCTCCTGCAGGTCCTGCTGCTGATGACCGGCTTCTGGACGACGCAGAACATCATCACGATCTACATGCCGACCGGTCTGCTGGTGAAGACCCTGCACCTCAACGGCTTCGCGCTGACCGCGACGCTGATGATCTGCTACACGATCCTGTTCTTCAGCTACATCGGCTCCGGCCTGCTCGGGCAGGTCATCGGCCGCCGGCGGTTCTTCGTGATCGTCGGCCCGCTGATCGCGACGGTGGGCGCGTACATCCTCTACACGCTGACCGTCACGCCCGAGATGGCGTTCGGCACCCGCGTGCTGCTGGTCAGCCTCCTGGCGGTGATCGTGACCTCGCCCTGGGGCGTCATCGTCACCTACATCAACGAGCGCTTCGCCACGGATGTCCGCGCCACCGGCTTCGGCATCGGCTTCAGCCTCTCGGTGGTGATCCCGTCCTTCTACGCCTTCTACATGGACTGGCTGAGCGCGCTGATGCCGCTCGCGCTGACGCCCGTGGTCCTGCTGATCGTCGGCGGCCTGATCGGCACCGTGGGCGCGCTCATCGGCCCGGAGACCAAGGACGTCGATTTCGGCACCGGCCACTGAGCCGGACGCCGCGCGGAGGACGCAGCATGAACGGGAACCGGATCGGCTTCATCGGGCTCGGCAACATGGGCGGCCGCATGACGCGCCGCCTGACCGGCGCGGGGATCGATGTGGTCGGCTACGACACCGACCGGGAGGCCGCCGCGCGCTGGGGCGCGACGGACGCGGGCTCGATCGCCGCGGTCGTCGGTGAGACGGACGTGGTCCTGATGTCCCTGCCCGACAGCAAGGTGGTCGAGCGCGTCGTGCTCGGCGCGGGCGGGGTCCTCGCGGGCTGCCGGGACGGGCAGATCGTCGTCGACCTCAGCACGGCCTCGGCCAGCTCGACGCGCCGCATCGCCGCGGCGCTGGCCGAGCGCGGCGTCGCCTACGTCGACGCGGGCATCTCCGGAGGCGCCGCCGCGGCCGAGAAAGGCACGCTGACCCTGATGGTCGGCGGCGATCCCGCCGTCATCGACCGGTTGGGCTGGGTGTTCGCGCCGATCGCCCAGAAGGTCGTCGTGATGGGCGGATCGGGGGCCGGCCACACGACCAAGCTGCTCAACAACTTCCTGAACGCGGTCAGCCTCGCCGCCACCGCGGAGGTCATGGTCGCGGGCCGGAAGGCCGGGCTCGACCTGCACCGGCTCCTGGAGGTGCTGAACGCCTCCAGCGGCGTCAACTTCGCGACGCTGAACCGTTTCCCGAAGATCGTCGACGGCGACTACCTGGAAGGCGGCCTGACCGGCAAGCTGATGACCAAGGACGTCGTGCTCTACACCGATCTCCTGCACGAGCTCGGCGTCGCCTCCCTCAACGCGTCCGGCCCGATGGCGAGCTTCGGCCTCGCCACGGCGCTCGGCTATGGCGACGTCATCTCCAACCGCGTCGTCGACGCCATCGGCGACGTCTCCGGCGGTGTCCGGCTCCACGGCAACCGACACGAGAACTGAGAGGATACGATGCAGATCTTCCACGGCCGCGAGAACAGCGCGAAGTCCGAGAGCCGCGGGCCGACCTTCACCGGGCAGGTCTGGGCCGATCCGGTGATGCCGTCGACGGGCGGCGTGATGATCAACAACGTCTTCTTCACGCCCGGCGCGCGGACCTTCTGGCACGCGCACGCGCAGGGCCAGATCCTGCAGGTCACCGCCGGCAAGGGCTGGATCTGCGTCGCGGGCCAGCAGGCGCAGCCGATCCGCGCGGGCGACACCGTCTGGATCCCCGCGGACGAGCGGCACTGGCACGGCGCGGCCGCCGACAGCTACCTGCTCCACACGGCGATCTCGCTCGGCAAGACCGACTGGCAGGACGAGGTGGTCGAGGCCGATTATGCCGGAGCCAAGGCATGACCGGGCCCGCGCCGAGCCCGGAGAGCCTCCGGCACACCGTGCAGGGCGAGCTCGGTTACTGGGACGCGGAGCAGGCGGCCCTCGCCGAGCTGGCCCCGGGCTTCCTCGACGCCTGGGCCCGGCTGGCGATGGTCCCCGTGCGCAAGAACCATCTCGGCGCCAAGGACCGCGCCCTGATCGCGCTCTCGGCCGCGACGGCCGCGACCCACCTCTACGCGCCCGGGACGCGCCGCCAGATCCGCAACGCCCTCGAGGCGGGCGCGACGGCCGAGGAGATCACGGAGGTGCTCGCGCTCACGGCGACCCTCGGCATCCACGCCTGCAACATCGGCGTGCCGCTGCTGCTGGAGGTGCTGGAGGAGGCCGGTCAGCGGAGCGGCCCCGCGCCGCTGACGCCGCGGCAGGAGCAGCTGAAATCCGACTTCACCCGCGACCGGGGCTACTGGCACGCGTTCTGGGACGGTCTCCTCGAACTCGATCCCGACCTGTTCGAGGGCTACCTCGACTTCTCGGCCTGGCCCTGGCGCCACGGCGTGCTCACGCCGAAGATGAAGGAGTTCGTCTACTGCGCCTTCGACGCGGCGGCGACGCACCTCTACGTGCCGGGCCTGAAGATGCACATGAAGAACGCCCTCGGCTACGGGGCGACCAAGGAGGAGCTGATGGAAGTCCTCGAGATCGTCAGCCTGATCGGCATGCACGGCGCGGAACTGGCCGCGCCGATCCTGCGCGACGAACTGGCCGTGCGGGGCCGGGGCTGACCGACGCGCGCCGGGGCACGCCTTGCCACCCGAGGCTGCGCCATGCCACCGCTTCGGCTCGCCAGCGATCCCCGAATCCCCAGCGATGAACAAGATCAGGGCCATCCAGCCGGACACGCTCCGGCAAAAGGTCGAGGACGCCGTCCGCGAGGCGATCACGTCGGGCGTCTACGCCCCCGGCGAGCGGCTGATCGAGCGCGAGTTGTGCGAGGGGCTCGGCGTCAGCCGCGCCTCCGTGCGCGAGGCCCTGCGCCGGCTCGAGGCCGAGAAGCTCGTCCACACGGTGCCGCATCGCGGCCCGGTCGTGGCCTCGATCTCGGTGGAGGAGGCGCGTCAGCTCTACGCGCTGCGGGCCGTGCTGGAAGGCTACGCGGCGCACGAATTCGCCACCCAGGCCACGGACGCGGCGATCGCCGAGTTCGGACGCGCTGCCGGTGATCTGCGCGAGGCCGCCGGCAGCGGCGACACGGACCGCGTCCTGCGCGCCAAGGGCGTCCTGTACGACGTGATGCTCAGCCATTGCGGGAACGATCTGGTCCGCGAGACCCTTCGCGGCTTCTACTCGCGGATCAACCTGCTGCGCGCGACATCGCTGATGCATCCCGAGCGGCTGCCGCACAGCCTCGCCGAGATCGACGCCCTCGTCGCGGCCTTCCGGGCCCGGGACGCCGCGAAGGCCGAGCAGCTGGCCCGCCTCCACGTCACCAACGCGTGCGCGGTCGCCCTCAAGCAGCTCGCGTTCCGCATCGCGCAGACGTCCCTCGACGCGGTGAGCTGAGCGCGCGGTCCGCGGGCGCGCGCGGACCCTGCGCGGGGGAGGCCGGCGAGGTCGCCTCCGCGGCGACGCCCGTGGTCGAGGCGGTCCAGGGGATCGGTGCCCTGTCGGCGATGTCGGGCGCCCTGCGCCGAGCGACCGGCGGCAACACGCCTTGCGGTCCCCCGGCGGAAGGCCCAGAACCGCACGGTCCTTGCTTCCCCATGCTGGCGCCACGGGAGTTCGTCGCTTGGTCCGGACCGTCTGCCCGCACGATTGCCCCTCCGCCTGCAGCCTCGACGTGGAAGTCGCGGACGGGCGCGTCGTCTCGGTCCGGGGCGGCGACAACCCCTACACGGCCGGGGTGATCTGCGCGAAGGTCAGCCGCTACGGCGAGCGCGTCCACCACCCGGACCGGATCCTGCACCCCATGGAGCGCGTCGGGCCGAAGGGCGGCGGGGCGTGGCGCCGGATCTCCTGGGACGCGGCGCTCGACCGGCTGGCCGCGGCCTTCTCCGAGACGGCGGACCGTTGGGGGCCGGAGGCGGTCTGGCCGTACAACTCGGGCGGCACCATGGGCCTCGTCCAGCGCGACGGCATCCACCGGCTGACCCACGTGATGGGCTACTCGCGGCGCAAGCGCACCATCTGCACGGCGGTGGCGATCGCGGGCTGGAGCGCCGGGGTCGGCCGGATCGCCGGGCCGGATCCCCGCGAGATGGCGCTGGCCGACCTGATCGTGGTCTGGGGCGGCAACCCGGTCAGCACGCAGGTCAACGCGATGACCCACATCAGCCGCGCCCGCAAGACGCGCGGCGCCAAGCTGGTGGTGATCGATCCGTACCGCACCGGGACCGCGGCAGCGGCCGACCTCCACCTCGCGCCCCGGCCCGGGACCGACGGGGCGCTGGCCTGCGCGGTGCTCCACGTCCTGTTCCGCGACGGCCACGCGGACCGGGCCTATCTCGCCGCGCACGCGCAGGACACGGCCGCGCTGGAGGCGCATCTGGCGTCGCGCACGCCCGAATGGGCGGCGGCGATCACCGGCCTGGAGCCCGCCGCGATCGAGGCCTTCGCGGCCCTCTACGGCAACACGCCGCGCAGCTACATCCGCTGCGGTTTCGGCTTCACCCGGAGCCGCAACGGCGCGGTGAACCTGCACGCGGTGACCTGCCTGCCGACCGTCACCGGCGCGTGGCAGCACCCGGGCGGCGGCGCCCTCTGGCAGCACGCCGCGATCTTCAACTGGGACAAGACCCTGACGGAGGGTCTCGACGCGAGGGCGCCGGGCGTGCGCGAGCTCGACATGAGCCGGATCGGCGCCGTGCTCGCCGACGATCCCGACGCCCTGCAGGGCGGGCCCCCGGTCCGCGCCATGCTGATCCAGTCGGCCAATCCCGCGGTTTCAGCGCCCGACAGCGCCCGGGTGCGCGCCGGGCTCACGCGGCCGGACGTGTTCGTGGCCGTGCACGAGCAGTTCCTGACCGAGACGGCCGCGCTCGCCGACCTCGTGCTGCCGGCCACCACTTTCCTGGAGCACGACGACATCTACGGGGCCGGCGGCCACAGCCACATCCAGGCCGGCCCCGCGATCCTGAAGCCGCCCGGCGCGTGCCGCTCGAACCACGCGCTCCTGTCGGCGCTCGCCGCCCGGCTCGGCGCGGACCACGCGGGCTTCCACCTGAGCGCCCGGGACCTCGCCGACGCGACCCTGGCGCGCTCCGGCTGGGGCGGCCTCGACAGGCTGGAGGCGGAGGGCTGGATCGACGCGCAGCCGGACTTTGCCGAGAGCCACTTCCTGAACGGGTTCGGCCATCCCAACGGGCGCTTCCGCTTCGCGCCCGACTGGGCATCCCTGGGCCCGCGCGCGGCCGGGATGCCGTCCCTGCCGGATCACTGGCCGGAGGCCGAGCCCGCCGACGCGGAGCACCCGTTCCGCATGATCGCCCCGCCGGCCCGCCAGTTCCTGAATGCGACCTTCACCAACGTGCCCGAGTCGCTCCGCCGCGAGGGGCGGCCGACCTGCCTGATCCACCCCGCTGACGGCGACCGGCTCGGGATCGGCACGGGGGACGCCGTCGAGGTCGGCAACGCCCGCGGCCGGGTCCGGCTGCACGCGCGGCTGGCCGAGGGGCAGCAGCCGGGCGTCGTCGTGGTCGAGAGCCTGTGGCCGAGCACGGCCTTCATCGGCGGGGGCAGCGGGATCAACGCGCTGATCGGGTCCGCACCGGCCGCGCCCAACGATGGCGCCGCCTTCCACGACACCGCGGTCTGGGTCCGCGCGGCCTGAATTCCGGACCGCACCGGGCTGAGGCCGAACCGGCCTGCGCGGGCGCGCTATTTCTCGACGAAGGCCTTCTCGATGACGTAGTGGGCGGCCTCGCCGTGGTTGCCCTCCTCGTAGCCGCGCG
>NZ_FOCS01000040.1:0-29743 GCF_900110155.1 Methylobacterium sp. UNC300MFChir4.1
CAAGCTCGCCGAGGCGATCCGCTACGCGCTCAGTCGCTGGGCCGGCTTGTCTCTCTTCCTCGACGACGGCCGCGTCGAGATCGACAACAACACCGTCGAGCGGGCGATCCGGCCGTTGGCCCTGACGCGGAAGAACGCGCTGTTTGCCGGCTCGGACGGTGGGGCCGGGCATTGGGCTGTCGTCGCCTCGCTGGTCGAGACCTGCAAGCTGAACGGGGTCGAGCCGCAGGCCTACCTGACCGACGTCATCACCCGCATCGTCGCCGGACATCCGCAGAGCAATATCGACGACCTGCTGCCCTGGGCCTACGCCCCGCAGACCCTCAGGGCCGTGGCCTGAGAACGACGCTTACAGTTGACAGGCGCTTTCTGAGACACTTTCTCCGCGAGAGGCCTCGGCACCATCATGAACGGGGTTGCGATCCCGCAGGCAGGCGGCGTTTCGGAAAACCGCTTAGGCGTACGGCGTACCCCTCGGACAGTTCTTAGCGGGTGTGCCCTCGGCAGTATCGATGGCAAGGGAGGACGAATGCGAATGACCGCTTCCGGGACGCACCGACGGCGGCCCAAGCGGCTGGTATGGGTCGGAAGACGCCTTTCGAATGCCCAAGCTGGTGAGTTCAAACCCTTAGGGTGGCCCGACCGTGTCGGCGGCAAATGCCTTTCGAGATCCCAACGGCCTCGGTTGGCCAATGGTGCTATCCCGCGCCGTCTGCCGTTCCATCTCGGAGTTCAGTTCAGCACCAAGAAGGACGATGACTATCGAGATCCAGATCCAGGACATAAAGCCAATGCCAGCTCCGAGAGAGCCATAAATACGGTTATAGCTATCGAAGGTTACGACATACCAAGAGAATGCGGCCGAGGCGCCTACCCATCCAATCGCCGCAACGGCACTACCCCAACTGACCCATCTCCACTTTGCCTCACGGCGGCTTGGGCCGTATCGATAAACAAGCGAAAGGCCGAGGCTAACGAGGAAGATCAGAGCTGGCCAACGCATGATCCGGATCACTGTATCCGTTCGTGCACCAAAGCCGATCTCGTTCAGCAGAATGGGAACGCCCACCACGATGCCGATAGCGGCCACTGTGACTATGGCTCCGGTCGTCGTGAACAGGAAGGTGGTCGCGTAGACACGCACTAAGGCTCGCTTCTCGCGCTCCCGATAGATGACGTTCAGTGCGTCGAAGAGGGCGACAACCCCTGAGTTGGCGCTCCAAAAGGCGATGAGGAAGCTGAGCAGTGAGGCCGTGCTGAGGGTCCCTGTGCCCTGTTGGGCAACGTGCTGAAGCTGAGCCGAAATCAGATCGAGAACGCCGTCGGGTAGGACCCCTATGAGCACGCTCAAGTGCTGGCCAATGACAGCAGGATCTGCGAACAAGCTGTAGAGTGATACGATCGTCGCAATGCCTGGGAACGTGGATAGAAGGGCGAAGAAGGCAACGCCACCAGCCGTTGACAGAACACGGTCGCGAGGGACCGCCCAGAAGACCCTCTTGAGAATATCCCGCCATCCAGCGGGAGGTATTTCAGACGGCTGAGCCGCAGAGCGGCCATGGCCAAGCTCACGAGCCCGCTCTTTCGCTATCCTGATTGTTTCTCATCGGGAACGCGCGTGCTGACCGAACGCCAATCGTCACCGTCTGCCTCTTCTCGATTCATGAGATGGCTCACAGTGCGAAAGCGGGCTCTATGTCGAGCTTAGCCACCTTCCCCTCAATGGGCCAATAGGCCCATAGCTCAAGGTTCCCGTGTGCCTATGGCTGATGGATCTCACCTGGGAGCGCGGACCGCTCAAGAACGCTTGAGGCGGAAGGCTTCTCTACCAACGGGCGTGATGACGTCGTTCAAGCAGCAACACCGTGACTGAACGGCATGCCCATCTTGGCACCTAGCTGATTGGATGGACGGCGTTTCATATTCGAGACAAGTCCGCTCCCGACCCTCTGCCGACCGCGCAGATGTCCGCATCCCGGCCGCATGACCGACGGCGGGTTATGACTGCAGCGGGTGGTTTCCTGCGCGTCGGCTCTGGGCGCTTGCCGCCCCATAACAGGACATGGTCGTCAGCGAAACCAAGCTATGCTGCCATCGGTCGCTTGGCGTCCGCCCGTCGACACTGTGTTTGACGTTTGGGTGGCGTCGAGGACTGGGGATTCGATCACGCGATGGTGCCGCCGCCGTCGACACGGACGTTCGACCCCGTCGCGAACGGAGTGGTTGCGAGGAACATCACCGCGTTGGCGATGTCCTCGGACTGGCCCACACGCCGCGCAGGCAGCCTCTCGGCCGCGCCGGCATACATGGCCGCCCGGTCCTTCTCCGGCAGGCGCGACCAGAGCGGCGTCTCGATCAGGCCGGGCGAGACGGTGTTGACCCGGGTGGGCGCGAGTTCGAGCGCCAGCCCGCGGGCGAGGCTCTCCAGCGCCGCGTTGATCGCGCCCTGGAGCGGAGCGGCGGCCTGGGGCCGCTCGCTCATGAAGCCCGAGATGAAGGTCAGCGTGCCACCCTCCCTGATCCGCATGAACCGGGCGATCCGGTAGGCTCCCCAGAACTTGCTCTCCACGGCCGCCTTCGCGGCATCGAGGTCTAACTGCCGGACGGGGCCCCGCGCCGTCTCGGCCGCCGAGACCGCGATGTGGTCCCAGGGCGCCTGATCGGCGAAGAAGTGCTCGATACCCTCGGCCTCGCCGGTGTCCAGCACGGCGGCGCTGGCGCCCGTCCCGAGCGTGCCGATGGCGGCGTCCAGCTTTTCCCTGGAGCGGGAGGCGACCGTGACCTCGGCGCCGGCCGCGAGGGCCGCCGCCGCGATGGCCAGGCCGATCCCGGAACTCCCGCCGACGATTAGGAAGCGTTGGCCTCTCAGCGTCTGCGTCGTCATCGGCGTATCCCCTTCCGTGGATCGGCTTGCGTGTCGTCGGTCACCCTGAAATGGCTCAGCCCTTCGGGGTGTACATGGCCTCGACTTCCCAGGCGCCCTTCGGCTGGCTGTGAAGCTGCCAGAAGTGCTCGGCGACCGCGTTGGCGTCTTCGGCGGTGGTGACGAAGCCCGCGACCGTCACGGTGGCGACGTGTACGCCCTTCTCCTTGAACGGCTCGAAGATGCCCTGCGCCAGGGCGCGGATGCCGGCCTTGCCGATGCTGAGCGAGAGGTACTCGGGATGCGGCTGCAGCCCGAAGCCGCCGCCCGTGAACAGGACGGAGCCCGATCCGCGCTGGAGCATCTTCGGCGCCGTGGCCTGGGCGGCGACGGCGGCACCGCCGATGTTGACGGCGAGGTCGGTGTTGAAGCTGTCGCGCGGCTGGTCGGCCAGCGTCTGGTTGCGCATCGAGGCGGCGTTGAAGTGCAGCACGTCGATGCCGCCGAAGTCGCGCTCGACGCCCTCGACGAGCTTCGCGACACTGGCGGGGTCAGCGGCATCCACGGTGCGGACGTCAACCTTGTGGCCCTTGGCCTTGAGCTGCTCGGCGAGGTCCCTGACCTTGCCCTCGTTGCGGGCGCTCAGGACGACCTGGAAGCCCTCGCGGGCGAAGCGCTCCGCGGTCGCGAGACCCATGCCTGGGCCGGAACCGATGCTGAGGAAGGTGCTCATCGTTTGTGTCTCCTCGACGTTTCGATGCACCCGATGTACGCCTTGCACCTAGCCGGATTAATCCGGCGTCCTCGCATTTCACTCGTGCAGGTCATGCAGGAATTGCCGGATCAAATCAGCTTGGACGAGCTGGCTGCCTTCGTGGCGGTGGCTGAGGCGGGCAGCTTCGCCAAGGCCGCGGAGGCGCTCGGCCGGGACGCCTCAGTGCTGTCGCGGCGCGTAAGCCAAGTCGAGCAACGCCTCGGGGTCCGCCTGCTGTCGCGCACCACGCGGCGCGTGGCGCTCACGGAGGTCGGCGCGACCTACTGTAGGCGCGTCCAGGCGCTGCTTGAGGAGCTGGCGAGCGCGAGCCGGGAGGCCAGCGACCATGCTGCCAGCCCGCAGGGACTCGTACGGGTCTCCCTGCCGCTGACCTTCGGACGCCAGTGGGTCTCGCCACTGCTGCCCGGCTTCCTCGCACGTCACCCGCTGATCCGGCTGGACCTGCGGTTCACCGACCGCTTCGTCGACCTCGTCGCCGAAGGCATCGACGTCTCGATCCGAGTCGCGGCGGGCAAGCCGCGCGACAGCAGCCTGACCACTCGCAAGATCGCGACCTACCGGAACCTGCTGGTGGCCTCGCCGGGCTACCTGGCCGAGCGGGGCAACCCGGCTACGCCCGCCGACCTCGCCGGCCATGCCTGCCTGGGCTTCACCGGCTACGCCGCCTGGCCCGACTGGCCGCTGACGAAGGGCGGCCGGCGACAGACGGTGCGCCCCGACTGCACGCTCGTCGCGGACCACTCGGAGGTTTTGCTGGCCGCGGCGGTCGAGGGCGCCGGCATCACCTTCACGGCCGACTGGCTGGCTGGACCGGCCCTGCGCGATGGCAGTCTGGTCGCGGTGCTGCCGGGTTGGGGCGGACGCGAGGACGGCGGCGTCTACGCCGTGATGCCACCGGGCCGCTTGGTGCCTGCGAAGACACGCCTGTTCGTCGATGAAGTCGCCTCAGCCATCAAGGCGGGGTGGGTGCGCTGAGTTGCCCTTGCTGTGCATCCTGCACGTCCGCTTCGGAGAAGAGCACAGAGCCCGTTCTGCGTCTGGGTTGGGTCGGGTGCGGTACAGCCGCTTGGGGTAGGCTTCCGCCGGTCCGCTTCCGAGCAGCAACGGACAGAAGCGGACCTTGTATCTTCTGCAGCTTCCGACCGTCGACCGGCGCAGATCTTGCTCATTCAGTCGAACGACGCTCGATCCATTTGCTCACGGGCTATCAGCGTGCTTACGATCCCTAATGGTTGGCCGTAGCCCCACCCGTGGCCTGTTGGATGGCCAAGGCAATCTCCTCCTCACTGCGTCCCCCGCTAACGGCGCAGCGGCCTCCGAAGACAAAGTGAGGGACCGACCTGACCCCGGCGGCTGCCGACCGGGCCGCCTCCTGCTCGACGCGTCGGTGCTGCGCGGGATCGAGCGCCAGCGCGCGGGCTTCCTGACGCTCGAACCCGTAGGCCACGGCGATATCGGCGAGGATATCGGCGTCCGAGATGTTCTTGGCTTCGAGAAAATGGGCACCGGTAATCGCGACTGCGAGCCGGTGCTGCGTACCGCGTTCCCGCGCCGCGAGGATCAGCCCGTGCGCCGCCTGCGTCCTGTAGGTCCAGGCTTGGCGGCTCAGGTCTAGGTCTAGGCCGGACGCCTGCGCCTCCGCCTCGGGCCGGGCGAACGACACCTTCGGGTCGGTCACGCCATAGCGCGAGCGGAGAAGGTCGGGAATGTGCAGACCCTCCGCGGGCGCATCGGGAAGCAGGAGGACCGGATGCTGACGGATGTCCACGTCGAGCTCGGGGAAGCGCTCCGCCAGGACCTTGTCGAGACGATGGTGTCCGATGATGCACCAGGGACAAGTGACCTCGGTGTAAAAGTCGATTGGCAGCGTCATGGCATCACCCTGATCGGGCCGACGGGACTGGGGACCACTCAGATCACGCATGCAGCGTTTCCAGGACCGAGCGGACCCGGCCTGCGGTGACGTCGATGGCGGCCCGGGCCGCCTCCGGCCCGAAGACGGTGCCTTCCACCCGGACGAGTTCGACGTCGGTCAGTCCGATGAAGCCCAGCAGGTGGTGCAGATATCCGGTCTGGAAATCGAAGGGGGCCCATTCGCCTTCGGAGAAGACGCCGCCTGCGGCGGCAACGAGATAGACCTTCTTGCCGGTCAGGAAGCCTCGCGGCCTGCCGCCTTCGCCGTAACCGAAGGTCACGCCCGGCCAAGTGATGTGATCGAACCAGGCCTTGAGCTGCGACGGCGGGCCGAAATTGATCATGCCAGAGCCCAGGACGATCAAGTCGGCGGCCTTCACCTCATCGACAAGCTCCTGGGCAAGGCGGACCGCCTCGGCCTGCTCGGGCGTGCGCTCCTCGGGGGGCGCGACACGGCCTTGGATGTAGGCCTGTCCGATATGCGGCAGCGGGGCGGCCGCGAGATCGCGGATCGAGAGGGTGCCGCCTGTGCGAACCATCAAGCCTTCGGCGATCTGGGTCGCGAAGCGGGTGGAGAGGCTATCGGCGCCACGGGGGCTCGACGTGACAAGGAGTATGGAGGCCATCGTTGCTCCGACACGACCAGGACGGTAATTTATTGTTACCGACCCTATTAAAGTGCCTGCTCCGACCCTCGCAAGAAGGCATTCCTATGACACTTGGTGACATCGATTTTCCTACCCCCGGCGAAGGTGACGATTGCCGGGTGGTTCGCGAAATCCTTGATCTCGTCGCCGACAAATGGAGCCTGTATGTCATCGCCACGCTCAAGGATGGACCGGTTCGGTTCAATGAGCTGCGGCGTCGGATCGACGGGATCTCGCAACGAATGCTGACGATCACCTTGCGCGGACTGGAACGCAACGGCTTGGTCAAGCGGACACTATTCGCGACTATTCCGCCGCGTGTGGATTATGAATTAACGGATATGGGGCGGACCCTGTTCACTCCGGTTATGGCTCTCGTGACTTGGGCGAACACCAACCAGGGCAGCATCCAACGCGCCCGGGTCCGATATGATGAAAGCCAGGGCGTGCGCGCGGGACAGCCCGCACAGTAGCCTGACGCTGACGGCGGCTTCGTCTTTGTTCTTGGGCGAGCCACGCCATCAAGCTGCGCCCTACACCATCAAGAAGTGGCCGCTTTTGGGTTGCACGGACGGCGACCTGAATGTCTGTCGTGGGTCGATTGCGGATCGACCGCTTCCGGCTCAAGGGCCGAGGTTCCTTCGCCATCCTCCGCGGCCACTTACGCAAGGGCACCTCTCGAATATAAAACAATCCTTGTAGTTCTCATGATTTCGAGCAGGCGTAATTGCGAAAATAATATTGCAAGATCTTATCTGCGTTCGAATACCGGCCGGATTTGCCTAGTGATATAATTGCGCGATCTTATCTGTTAATTTGGAAAAGGTGCGATATTGCTGTAGGAAAGGCAATCCATAGCTAAGGAAGCCCCTGTGTCCCATCCCGATCTGAGGCTTGTCGAGGCTGTTGATAGTCCGGGAGATGAGGCGCTCCTACGACATGCAAACACGTCGATTTCTGTTCGGGACAAGGCCGTAGCTTCGCATACGGAGCTCGGCAATAATGCCAGCATCGCCTTCCCAAGCATGGTCGCGACTGAACAGAGTCGTCTGTTCGAAGCCGCTTTGCAGAACATGATCCAGGGCCTGTGCATGTTCGATGCGCAGGGCCGCCTCGTCGTGTCGAACAAGCGCTATCGCGACATCTTCGGCATCCCACAGGACATGATCCTCACGGGCATGACCCAGCACGATATCTGTGCCTCTTTGGTTGCGCGGGGCCTCTACTCGCCGGGACTCAGTCTCGAGGAGATCGAGCGCAGCACCCGGGACGCGCTGCAATCGATCGAGCCCGCGCCGATCACGCGCGAACTCACCAACGGACGCACGCTGGCGATCAACTATCGCGTCATGAACGGCGGCGGCTGGGTCTCGACCTTCGAGGATATCACCGAGCAGCGGCGGAGCGCGGAGCGCATCGCCTACTTGGCCCACCACGACGCCCTGACCGACCTTGCCAACATCCGGTCGATGCGCCAGGGCTACCGCGACCTGGTCGAGGCGCGGGACGACGAACAGCCGCTGCTAGCGATGTTCTACATCGACCTCGACCGCTTCAAATTCGTCAACGACACCTACGGGCACGCGGCCGGCGACGAGCTCCTGCAGGAGGTCGCCGCGCGGCTGCGGAGGAACACGCGGCGGGGCGACGTCGTGGCCCGCCTCGGCGGCGACGAGTTCGCGCTCGTGCAGCGCGTGAGTGTCGGTGCCGCTGCGACATCGACCGCCCAGCGCCTCGTCAACGTCCTGTCGGAGCCGTTCGATCTCGCGTGCGGCCGCGTCCATACCGGCGCCAGCATCGGCCTCGCGATCCGCGCGGTCCAGGACCTGGACATGGACCCGCTGCTGCACGATGCCGACCTCGCCCTGCGCCATTCGAAGACCGAGGGGCGCGGCATCGTCAGCGTCTTCGAAGCCAGCATGTCGGAGGCCTTCGAGGCGCGTCGGCAGATCGAAGCCGACCTCCAGGCCGCGCTGACGGCGGAGCAGTTCGAGTTGCACTACCAGACCCTCGTCGATGCCCGAGACGGACACGTCGCCTGCGTCGAGGCGCTGGTGCGCTGGTGCCATCCCACACGCGGCCTGCTCCCACCGCTGTCCTTCATTCCCCTGGCGGAGGAATCCGGCCTCATCCTGCCCCTCGGCCGCTGGATCCTGAAGCGGGCCTGCCTGGATGCCTTGGCGTGGCCCGAGACCGTCGATGTCGCCGTCAACGTCTCCAGCGTCCAGATGCGTCAGAAGGGTTTCGGCGCGGAGGTGCTTGCGGTGTTGGCGGAGACCGGCCTGGCCCCCGCGCGGTTGGAGATCGAGATCACCGAGACCGCGCTGCTGGAGGAGAGCGAGGCGACCCGGGACAATCTCGCCGCGCTCAACGGCGCCGGCATCCGGATCGCCATGGACGATTTCGGCACTGGCTACTCGTCTCTGAGCTACCTGCGCCGGTTCCCGATCGACAAGATCAAGATCGACCGCTCGTTCATGAGCGAGGCCGAGACAAGCCCCGACGCGCGCGCCATCATCCGGGCCGTGGCCGGCCTGGGCGTCAGCCTGGGCATCACCACGGTGGTCGAGGGCATCGAGACGGCGCAGCAGCTGGAACTCGCCCGGGCCGAGGGCGTCGGGCAGGTCCAGGGCTACCTCCTGAGCCGGCCGCAGCCGCACGCGGCGCTGTCGAGAACAGGTCTTCCGAAGCACGTCTGGTGAGCCGTGCGGTCATCATCGAGACCGCAAAGGCCTAAATGGGCGGGAACGGCGCGGCCCCCGCTGAGAAGGTCAATACCGAAGCCGCCGTGCTAGGCGCCGTCCGGATCGAAGGCAATTATCACCGGCCGGAACGCGTTGACGAGATAGGCGTCTAACCGGCCGGTCATCGATTGCACGATGCTGTAAGCCTCTCGACCCGTCATCGCCGGCCGGTACGGGCGCCGCTCGATGAGCGCACCGTAGATGTCGCAGATCGTCACCAGCCGCACCAGGTCGGGGATCTCCGGCGCCCTCAGGCCGTCCGGGTAGCCTGAGCCGTCGAGCATCTCGTGATGCGATCGCACGACCTGCAACACCTCCTGCGAGAAGCCGCTGTCCACCAACATCTCGTAGCCGATGGCCGCGTGCATGCGCATCACCGTCATCTCCGGCTCGGTCAGTCGACCCGGCTTGTTGAGGATCGACAGGGGAATCTTCGTCTTCCCGACATCGTGCACCAGAGCCGCCTTTGTCAGCCTGGAGCTGTCAAAATCATGGAGCCCCAACTCGATCGCGAACGCGGCAGAGAGGCCGGCGACGATCAGGCAGTGCTGCTGCGTTGCCTCGTCGAAGCGCCGTACGGCGCTGATCCAATCGCGGATGCCGCATTGCTGTACCGCGCGCATGACCAGTTCGGCGCCGGTGCTCGCTAGCTCCGGCGTGACCGCCCGGCCGGAGAAGAAGGTCTGAGCGAAGAAGAGCCGTGCTGCGGCCGCCAGCTCCGTCGCGATAGCAGAGCCACCCTGATCCTGAAGCTGCTCGATCGTCTCTCGCATCAGCTCGATCGCCGATGTGGCTGAGAGAGTATCGTCGGCACCGAGCAGCCGCGCCTGTGCCTCGGCACGAGCGGCGTTGCCGTGAATCAGGAACAGGAACGGCGCGCCCGCTGCGCGTACCGGCTTCAGAAGCCGTTTGAAGCGCACGATCGCGTCCGAGGTGAGCTGTGCCACGTCGCCTATGATCAGGTCGGGCACAACTGCGGGTTCCACTTCGGCGTAGAGGTCGTGGATCGAGCAGTGTCGTGTCGAACCGAGGTCGCGGGCGAGGCGCCCGGACCGGGACAGATCGTCGGAGATCAACAACACTGCGCCCATGTGCTTCCCCCTCGCAAACGCTGGGATTGTCAGGCGTTGGCCGGAAACCGCTGTGCCGTACCGGCGAGCCTCTCGACCGCACCGACGAGGCACCGCAGCGCTTCACACGTTGCCGGATCCAACAGGCCGACCTCGGTCAGCGATCGATCCAGCCCGTCGAGGGCACCCTGGAACGCACAGCTCAGCTCCAGGAGCCTCTCACTGCCTGCATGGATGTGCGGCACCCGCGAGCCGAGATGCTCCCCGCGCGCGTGTCGGCTGCCAGATCGGCACTCAGGCGCTCAAACTGGCTCAAGCTGGAAGGCCGGATCGGAAGGAGGCAGACGTCAGTCATGGCGTTTATAGCCTAAAGGTGAGCGGGGGCGTTTGACCGTCGCGCCGGCTTGCCCACACCGGCTCGACGGCCTGACCGCGGCAGACGGGATGCGGTCGCCATTCGCTCCGATGATCGGTGGCGCTCTTGCGAGATCGTCGGGCGAAGCGAAGGTCTGGATCGTATGTGTCAGCCGACGCCGCGCGCGGCTTCCCGAACCTGGCGGGTGGCCGCGTCGACCTGCTCGTTGGCCCGCGCAATCGCCGCCATGCCGCCCGCAATGGTCCCGACGCCGCGGGCGGCCGTGTGCATGCTGCCGGAGATCTCCTGGGTCACCGCCGACTGCTCCTCCACGGCGGCCGCGATCGCCGCTGAGATCTCGTCGAGCGCCCGGATCGTGCCCTGGATCGACCCGATCGCCGACACCGCCTCGCGTGTGGTGGCCTGCGTCGTGGTGATCTGGTCGCGGATCTGATCCGTGGCCTTGGCGGTCTGCTCGGCCAGCGCCTTCACCTCCGACGCCACGACCGCGAAGCCCTTGCCGGCGAGGCTCGCCCGGGCCGCCTCGATCGTGGCGTTGAGCGCGAGCAGATTGGTCTGGGCCGCGATGCCCTGGATCATGGTCACGACGTCGCCGATCTGCGCCGCCTGCCCGCTCAGGCCCTCGACGATGGTGCTGGTGTGCCGGGCCTGCTCGACGGCCTCGCCGGCCATCCGCGCCGCGTGGCTGACCTGCTGGCTGATCTCGCCCACCGAGGCCGACAGCTCCTCGGCGCCCGAGGCCACGCTCTGGATATCGCCGGACACCCGCCCGGCGAGTTCGACGGCCACCGCGGTCCGGCGGCTGGCGCCCTCGACGGCGGTGCCGATCGCGTCGAGGTCGACGCCGATCGCCCGCTGCGCCGCGACGCGCCGGTGGCGCTCCTGGACCTGCGCGGTGATGTCGGCGGCGAACTTGACCACCTTGAGGACGCAGCCGCTGGCGTCGAGGATCGGGTTGTAGGTCGCCTGGATCCAGACGTCGCGGCCGCCCTTGGCGATGCGGCGGAACTCGCCGCCGACGAACTCGCCCCGGCCCAGACGCTCCCAGAGTTCGCGGTAGCCGGCGCTGGCCCGCTCGGCCGGGTCCACGAACAGGCCGTGGTGCTGGCCCCGGATCTCCTCCAGGCGATAGCCCATCGTCTCGAGGAAGTTGCCGTTGGCCTCCAGGATCGTGCCGGTCGGATCGAAGGCGATCACGGCCTGCGACCGGTGCAGCGCCGCGATCTGACCGGCATAGTCGAGCATCAGCAGCTTCTGCGCCGTGACGTCCGACGCGAACTTGACCACCTTCACGACGCGGCCCGAGCGGTCGAGCACCGGGTTGTAGCTCGCCTGGACCCAGACGTACCGGCCGCCCCGGGCGATCCGCTTGAACTCGGCCACCTGACAGGTGCCCCGCCGCAGGGCGTCCCAGAAGGCGTGATACGCCGGGCTGTCCCGGTGCGCCGCCTCCACGAACAGGGCGTGGCGCTGGCCCCGGATGTCGGGCAGGGCGTAGCCCATCATCGTCAGGAAATTGGCGTTGGCCGTGATGATGGTGCCGTCCGGCTCGAACTCGATGACCGCCTGAGACCGGTCGAGGGCGTCGAATGTGAATGAAATATCCCTACCTGCGCCCCCAATACCGAACATGACTTCCCCCGAAGCGGATTATGATTTATTGTAGCGATGTACGTCGAATAACGCTTTGCTTAGAAAGCATCGACCGAGAATGTATATTGTTTCCAGACATGAAGATTGCTCACAATAGTAAATTATAGATTAAGTATGACCAATCTGCTCCTTCGTCAATTTGGACCACAGTATAGTGTCAATCAAGAGCGATGCGTGATAAGGCAAAATCATCTAGTAAGTGTGCCTTTATACTAATTTAACCTTATAAGCGAATTTCCGGATTTCTGCAGAGATTGGCCATATCTTGGGTTGATTGTCGGCTGCCAGATTAAAATCAAAGTTGAATTGCCGTGAGTTGTGCTTTTTGTCGCAAATAGGCCTCTGACCGAGCAAAGGCTCAGAACCCATTGAAGAGGGGCTATGCCGCTCGGCTTGTTTGGGGCGAGCGACTGCCTTCCCTTTCCGAGCCGAAGTTGCCAGTCGGCCGAGGAGTGACCGCTTTCGGGAAGCACCGCCTACTTTCCGGACGGCTGGGTTGGGTCGCGTGCAGAAGGACCGCTCAGGGTGGGTTTCTGCCTGTCTGGTTTCGAGCGGATGAGCGGTCAAGCAGACATCGCCGTCGAACTCGACCCACGATACCTACGGCAGTTGGAACTTCAGGATATCGCTTCAGCGCGCCGCACCCGGCTCGTGGATCGGGCAGCGGTTGAACCGCTCGCGGAACCCGGCCGAATGCCTGTAGGGGGCGTTGCGGGCGCGGTTGATGTTACCGAGGGGGCGGTGAGCTGCAAGGCCGGTCCAGACGCTGAAGCGCATCTCCTCGTCCACCGCCTGCACCCGGGCGGGGTCCCAACTGTCCTGCAGCTGAACCCGGACGACCCCAACCCGCTGGAACGGTGTCTCGTCCTCCTTCCACTCCATCGTCGGGTCCTCGACCGGCTGGCGTTCGAGGTCGCGGCAGAGTTGGACCCGGAACTCCCATTCACCGGTAATACCGATCATTTCAGACTGCACCGTCTCGCGAATGGCGTTCGGGCGGCCGGAGGCATCGATCTCAGTGCCGGTGAGGGCGGTCAAAGCCGGCGCGACGGGGGCCAGCGAGAACTTGGCGATGTAGTCGCCGTACCGGAACGGGGTCAGGCTGTAGTAGGTCTCGCCGAGCGGATCGACATTGGGCGCGCCCCCTAGGGAACCGATGGTGGGGCTGTCGATGCCCACCGCATGCAGAGCCTTGTTGACCCCGCGTAGGACCGTGGAGGCGGCGACCTTCAGCCCCTCGGCGCGGTCCGTGGTGCCGGCCAGCAGCTTGAGGCTGCCCAGGAACTTCTCGGCGTTCGGCGCTTGGAACACCTTGCCGTTGACCATGATGAAGTTCTGGGTCGTCCCCTCCGCATCCGGCAGGCGCTCGCCCTCGACGTCCAGCACCTTGAGGGCGAGGCCTCTGGGCAGGGAGACCGCATCGGGGAGGATGTCGCCGGCGTTGGTCGACAACCGCATATAGACCTTGTGCTGGCCTGGCTCGGCGAACAGGCCCTGGGCCAGTTCCGGGGACAGGCCGGCATCGATGGTGAGCACCCCTTCGAGGATGCCGTGGGACTTGGCGTGAACGGAGCGCATGGCGTGCCCGGAATCCGCCGCGACCCTGTTCAGGATCTTATCGAAGGTCTGGTTGAGCTGCTTGATGGTCTGCCCTTCGTCCGGCGTCACCGCCTCGACGTCAGGCGCGTATCGCACCGGTGATCGCAAGGTCTGTCTCCCGCTGGCGGCCAGGACAGAACACCCGCTCCCCCGGCCACGTTCCGGGTTGTGCGACATTCAATCGCCCATGAACGAGGTGTGGAACGGCAGGAGGCCGGCGCGGCTTGTCGGCAGTGCGGTCTTTCTCTCCGCCCAGGCACGGCCGCGATCCGGCGGCCTTCGGACCCCGCGTCCCGATCCCAGCCTTCGTCAAACCATCCTGCAGGCGGACGACACGTCGAGGATACGCCAATGACATTCCTTCGCTACGCCCCCGACGTCGAGACGCCCGCTCCGGACGAGCAGAAGTCCATCGACGGCATCATCCAGGGGATGACGCAGCAGTCGCAGGTGGTGGAGAAGCGCGAGCACCACGCGGTACGCGCGAGCCACGCCAAGAGCTCCGCCTGCGTCGTCGGGGATCTGGTCGTTCCGGAGAACCTGCCCCCGGAACTCGCGCAGGGCCTGTTCGCCAAGCCTGGAACGTACAAGGTGGCCGTGCGCTTCGCGCAGGGCCCAGGCGAGACCCTCGGTGACCGGGTGTCCACGCACCGCGGCATGTCGATCAAGGTCTTCGGGGTGCCGGGCGAGAAGCTGCCTGGGCACGACGTCGACACCCAGGACTTCGTGCTGGCCACCGGTACGACCTTCCCGTCGGGCACGGCGGCGGGCTTCCTGCGCGACGGCACGGTCATCGGGAAATCGACGGGCCTGCCAGAGGGCGTGAAGAGCGTCGTCGCGGCCACGGCGCGCAACCTCAATCGGGTTCTGCACGCGTTCGGCACAGAGAGCGCCATGGCCGATTTCCTCGGCCATCCCTACAGCCACCCGCTCGCCGACAGCTACTTCAGTCAGGCCCCGATGCGGTTCGGCGACTACGTCGCCAAGATCGGGGCGGTCCCGGCTTCGCCCGCCCAACGTACCCTCGCCGAATGGCGCCTTGATCCACACGGGGACGAGGACGGTTTCCGTCACGCGGCCGCGGCCTTCTTCCGCGACAACGAGGTGGTCTACGAGTTAAAGGCGCAGCTTTGGGCGGATGCCGAGCGCCAGCCCATCGAGGATGCCTCGGTCGACTGGCCGGTCGCGATCAGCTCGTACCGCACGGTGGCGACGCTCCGCCTGCCCCAGCAGGATGCCTACTCCCCTAAGCGGGTTCGCTACTTCGACGAAGTGATGACCTTCCGCCCCGCGCACAGCCTCACGGCGCACCGGCCGCTCGGTTCGGTGATGCGGGCGCGGCTTCAGGTCTACCGGGCGCTGAGCGATTTCCGCCACCGGGAGAACGGCGTCACCGCCGAGAACACCGCATCGCCGGAGAGCATTCCGGCCTGAGGCCGACTCCTTCAGCGTCCCGAATGGACCGACAGCAGTCCCATCAACCTGAGGGACGCTGAAAGCCTCGACGGTTTCAGGAGCGGCTTCGGCCTCGGCACGACGGAGGCGGGACCAGCTACGTGGCTTGCGCCTTCGGATGGCGCCTTTTACCGAAATTATCTGTACTTTACGGCATATTCGCAAGCAACGGCCGCACAACATACGATCACTAACAACTGTATGGCAGTCTTACGGGAAGTATTTTACCCGAGGCTTGATCAACGATCCAGCCGACGCGTCCCTTGCGCGCATTGCGGGGAGCGAGACGATGGCCCTCGACACCGCCAGGGTGGCCGAGACTCGATTGTGCGCTAACTGGTCCTCGAGCCTGTCGCCAACGGGCGGGGGACGATCCATGACCAAACGCCTTCGGACCATCGCCACCGGTTTCGCGGCCTTGATCGCCAGCACGGGCGCGGGCCTCGCGCAGGACCATGGGACGCACGGCGCGGTTGCGCTGCCGGATGCCGCGAGCGCGACCTACCAACCGGGACCGCCGAACCTACCGAAGGGCACGCAGATCAGCATGGTCTCGGGCGATCCGAGCAAGCCTGGCCCCTTTGTCCTAAGGGTGAAATTTCCCACCCACACGGTGATCGCGCCCCATACTCATTCCGAAGCCGAGACGCTGACGATCCTCTCGGGCTCGATCTATCACGAGCACGGCACGACCATCGACAAGGCGAAAGGCAAGGAGCTGCGCGCGGGCGGGTTCGTGTTCCTGCCCAAGGACATGCCGCATTCGCTCTGGACCAGCGAGCAGCCGGTAGAGCTTCAGGTGAATGGCTCTGGGCCCTTCGGGCTGAACTACATCAACCCCGCCGACGACCCGAGCAAGTCGGTTCAGTAGATCTGGTCCCTCGTACCAAACGCCTCATCCGAGGTGCCCGCTACGACGGACACTGCGCTCGCAATGGCCCCTTTGTCGTGTTGAGGAGGCGCCGCTATTCGGCCGCGTCGAGGAGTCGAAGGAGACTGCAGATCCGTGCCCTGTCCTCCCGTCCATCTGCGCCGGCCTGATACCGTTTGCTCAGGGTAGAAACGCGACCTTCTGCTTTCGAGCCGCAAACGTAAGAAAGCGGACGCCCTTAGCCGTATCGCCAACGCTTCTGACAAGCACGAACACCAATCATCTATCCGGCGAGAACCGTGGCTTCGTCAAACTCGATAAGGCTTTAGGAGGCTCGCCGCACGTTCCAGAACACAGATAGGTGCTTGACCACGTCCTGTAGATCGTCCCGATAGGCAGTTCGGCTGAGATACTGCCCAAGGGGTAGGTAAGGCACCTCCTGCATCGCCAGCGCTTGGATGGCGTGGGCGATCTTCCTGCGACCGTCCTCGTCCGGCGCCTCGATCCAGGCCCCACGCATCGCCTCGATTTGCGGAAGATCGGGCCAGCCAAAGAAGCCCGTCTGCACGCCGCCGCAGCGCAGCACCTGCTCCACCGCCGGGTTCAGCATGTCGAAGCCGGACCAGTCGGTGCAGAAGATGTTCCAGCCGCCCTGGTCCGGAGGTGCCTTGTTGGCCCGGCGGGTGACCATGCTCCCCCAATCCGAGACGGCGTGCTGCACGTTCATGCCGATGCGCTTGAGCAGGTCATTCATCACATCGCCCATCGCGGCCAGCCGCGGTAGGTCGCCCGCCGCTAACAGGACGACACGCTCGCCCTTGTAACCGGCTGCGATCAGATCCCTCTTCGACCGCTCCAAATCGCGCGGACGCGTCAACGCCTCAAGACCCACATCGGACGCCATCGCCGTGTCGGGGGCGAACAGACCGACGCCGGTCCGGATCAGGTTCGGATCCGTGCCGTTGATCGCGGTCATGAAGTCCTCTTGCGAGAGTGCCTCCAGCAGCACACGGCGAACCGCAGGGTTGTCAAAGGGTGGGTGGAGGTGGTTCATCACCCCGGTGCCCATCGTCCCCAGCCGACCCGATAACGGCGTGACGATCCCGCGGTCGGCTCTCAGTGTCGGCAGCAGGTCGTTGATTGGGTTCTCCCACCAGTCGACCTCGCCGTTCTTGAGCGCGGCTGCGGCCGTGCTGGGATCGGGCATGGTCGTCCACTCGACCCGGTCGAAATGCACCCGCTTCGGCCCGGCCACTCCAGAGACCTCCCCGTTTGCACGTGGCACGTAGTCCGGGTTGCGGTCATAGACGACGCGGGCGCCGATGATGCGCTCGCGGGCGTTGAACCGGAACGGGCCCGAACCGACGACCTCGGGAAGCTGCTGCTTGGGATCGAGGACAGCCAGCCGCTCGGGCAGGATCAGGAGCGCCGGGGGGCCGAGCTTCGACAAGGTCGCCAGCATCAGACCGTAGGGCCGGTTGAGGCGGATGGTGAAGCTGCGATCGTCGAGGGCTTCCATCGCGTCGGTGCGTGCCAACAGCAATTGGCCCAGGTTGTCGCGAGGGGCCCACCGCCGGATCGAGGCGACGCAGTCGCGCCCGCGCACCGGCTCGCCGTCGTGGAACTTGAGACCCTCCCGCAGGCGGAAGGTCCAGCGCTTCCCGTCATCCTCCACCGTGTGGCCCTCGACCATCTGCGGCTGGGGCCTGAGATCGCCGTCGATTGCGAAAAGCTGGTCAAACACCAGCAACGCGTGGTTGCGCGTGACGTAGGCACTCGTCGTGAGGGGGTCGAGGATCGTGACATCCGCCTGTGGCACGAAGCGCAGGGTCCGCTGGCGGGCATTTTGCGCGAGCGCGGGTCTGGCAGGGAGGAACGAGGCGGCGCCTGCCGCGGCGGCGGCCCTCAAAAAAAAGCTTCGACGCAGCATGGGTTGAGGCCTCGACAGATGCGCTGGAAGCGGCCCGCCCTCCTAGCCTAGCGGCGGCACATCGCGTGGCGCACGCTACCATGCTGAATTGGCTTAGGCTGCACCCCGTTAACTTACGCCGGTTTGAACATCGGCCGCTTTGTCTGCTTTGCGAATGCCCGAGCGACGCTCTGGACGTCCGGGAGGGGTCGGGTGCGGTACACCCGCTTGGGGTGGAAAGCGGGCAGTCTGGTTCCGGAGGCTCAGAACAGAGAAGCGGCCATCGCCATCGCGCGCTTGGCCGTCCTTTCCCTGCGAACTGGAAGGTCTGCCGTTCGGATCAATCAGGCCGCGAACTGCCGCAGCGCCCGGGTCACCTCGTCCCGCTTGTACGGCTTGGAGAAGAACACGCCGCGCACCGGGAGATCCTCGGGCGTGGGACGGTGCTTGCCCGAGATGATGATCAGTTCGATGGGCGGCCAGCGGTCACGGATCATGGCCGCGAGCTTCATCCCGTCGACGCCGCCGGGCATGTCGATGTCCGTGAACACCACCCGGATGTCGGGGCGGTTCTCCAGGATGCGCACCGCCTCGTCGGCGCTGCGAGCCTCGACCACGTCGAACCCCGCCATCTCGACGAGATCGACCGCCATCATGCGCTGAAGGGGCTCGTCCTCGACCACGAGGATCACGGCGGAGGCCGCTGGCATCGCTTTTCCCATGACGGCTTCCTAGGACTGATGGATCTGCGCGAGCGGCGCGCGCATCTCGGCCCGGAAACCGGTGGGCTGGTAGCGTAGGTCGACGTCGCCCGTCCCGACCAAGCCGAGGCGGATCAGTCGCGAGCCGAAGCCGCGTCTGGCGGGTTCCTTTACGGGCGGCCCACCGCTCTCCTCCCAGTCGAGCACTAGGTCACCTTCATCGCTATCGCCATCGACGCGCCAGCTGACCCCGACGTGGCCCTCGTCGTTGGAGAGAGCCCCGTACTTCGTCGCGTTAGTCGCGAGTTCGTGCAGCAGAAGAGAGACAGATAGGGTCGCGCGCGGCCCAAGCGAGACCTGTGGCCCAGAAACCTTGAGCCGTGTGGTTTGGGCGAAGGTGCGCAGAACCGCGCTGGCGACCGCGTCCAGGGGGGCCGCCGTCCATTCCTGCTGCAGCAGGACGTCGTGCGCCGCCGAGAGCGCGTGGATGCGCTGCTCGAACGCCTCGACTGGTTCTCGGTCGGGCACCGTCTTCAGGGTCTGGGTCGCGATGGAGAGGACCATGGCCAGCATGTTCTTCATGCGGTGGCTCAGTTCCTGGTTGAGCACTCTCTGCTGCTCCTCCGCCTCCAGGCGACCGATGGCGGCCCGGGTGCGGTCGGCGACGTTGCGCAGGAAAGCCTGCTCCTCGGCCGTCCAAGCGTGCGGTTCGGCCTTCAAGGCGAAGAAAAGGGTGACGAACTGCCCGTGCTCCATCAGCGGGATATTGGCGATGGACCGGACGCCGACGGCGGCCAGGGCGTCGCTGCCGCCGGCCGTGCGCGGATCGTCCGTCGCGTCGGCGATGAACACGGCCCGGCCCGCCTTGAGGTCGTCGACGTAAGACCCGTAGCTCCGGAAAGGGTACACGCCGTTCAGGCGATCGACGCCCTCCGCGACGTGGTCGTCGGCGATGGTGACGGTGTCGCGCACATGGTCGACATCGCCGTACCCCACGTGGCTGAGCCCTAGCGTCCGCGCCAGGATGTCCGCCGCGACCGGAGCGACATCCGCCTTGGCGGTGACGTGGCGCAGCCGGTCGCCGAGTTCGATCAGGGCGTTGCGGCGTTCCTCGGCTTGCTTGCGCTCGGTGATGTCGATGAACATTACGGCGAGGCGCTGATCCGCCTCCTTATGGCCGTGTGCCTCGAAGGTGCGGTTCAGGGCGGGCACGGCGACCTCGAACGTCGCGGGCTCGCCGGTGTCGACCACGCCCGCGTAGATGTCGATCAGCCATTGCGGGATGGTCGGGATCACTTCGCGGATGGTCCTGCCCACGGTTTGGTTCGCCGGTAGGCTCGACTGGATCTCGAAGGCGGGATTGACCTCCAGGAAGCGCACATCGACCGCGTGACCCTCGTCGTCCCGCAGGATCTCGGCGGAGAAGAACCCCTCGTGCATGCTGGTGAACAGACTCCGCCAGCGGTCCTCGCTCGCCGTGGCGGCGCGCTCGGCATCCTTCTGGACCGTGATGTCCCGTGAGACCGAGAGCAGCTTCTCGGGGACGCCTTGCGCGTCGAGGATCGGCGTGACCTGGACATCCCACCAGCGCGGGTTACCGGCCATGGTGCTAGCCCCGCCCTGGAAGCGGCCGACGCCTCCTGCCTTGGCCGCCACGACGGCAGCCTTGGCGTCCGCGTTGCCCTGGCCCTGCCAGAAGTCCGGCCAAGGGCAGCCGCGAATGGCGTTGAAGTCGCCGACCTCCATCACGCGCTTGCCACCCTCGCTCATGAACGTGAGGCGCGTATCCAGGTCGAGGACCTTGATGCAGTCGGCGGACGAGGCGAGCACGCTGCGCATGAACGCGGCCTCCTCACGCCTCTCCCTGAGGGCGCGCCGCAGTTCGAGCTGCGTCATCACCTGATGCGCGAGGACGCGCAGGGTCTGCTGCTGGACGGCGGTGAGATCGCGCGGCTCGTAGTCGAGCACGCAAACGGTGCCGATGGCATGGCCCTCGGCGGTCTTCAGGAGCGCCCCGGCGTAGAACTTCAGATGGGGCTCGCCGGCGACCAGCGGATTGCACGCGAAGCGCGTGTCGCGGGTGGCGTCCGGGACGAGGAGGAACTCCTCTTCCAGGATCGCGCAGGCGCAGAACGAGCTGTCGAGCGGCGTCTCGCGCACGCCGAGGCCGACTTCCGCCTTGAAGAACTGGCGGCCCTCGCCGATCAGGTTCACGACCGCGATGGGCGTGCCGCAGACCGCCGAAGCGAGTGCGGCGATCTCGTCGAACCCCGGTTCACGCGGCGTGTCGAGGATCTGGTAGCGGTGAAGGGCCGCCAAGCGGGCGTCCTCGGCGTCGAGGCCAGCGACAGCCACGGGCGACTTTACTGGTTCAATCATGAACGAGGTCGCTGCCGATCTGCGTGCCCGAACTCACTGTCAACCTGTGTAGCGGTAGGAAGTGTGCGTTCTGGAATGGGGAGATTTTCTGAGGGTTGTGGAGGGGCATCGGCGACAGGCGGTGTCGAGTGACATGCCCTTTACCACAGGAGCTTCGATTGCGCATGAGACGATTGCGCGAGGGCTGAGCGGCCCACAGGACACCGGTCCTCGTACGAGCGGTTCGGGCCGGTCGACCGGGGCCAAAGCCGATACCGTGCAGCGTCCGACCCATGACCGCTTTCGGGCAGCTTAGAAGGCTGTCCGCGCTTCTGAGTTGGGTCGGGTGCGGTACACCCGCTCGGGGTGGTTTCCCGACCATCCGCTTCCGAATGGTCGATGTATAGAAGCAGACCTACCCACGGCGACCATTTACTTCCCCACTGAACTTTTGAGCAGCTTGTCCCGAGGTGTTGGGGAATGAAACATACCTCCTAGGAAAGCCGGGAAGGCGTTCGTATTCTGGTTGCCGTGTCGGCTCTCCGGCCACAACGCCGTGACGACGGAACGCTCGACAGAAAACTTCCGCAGGACAGGCATCAGCGCACCTCGCTCGACGTGGAACGCGACGACATACGACAGCGAGATGCCGATGCCGCCGACCACGAGGATGGCCGCGACCGCATCGCTGAAGTCTGCGACGCCGCCGGCGTTCGGCGTGAGATCAACCGCGCGGCCGCCGATCTGGAACGGCCAGCGCAAAGCCTGGCCCGCACTCTGGAAGCGGAAATTCACGCAGTCGTGGTGGATGTGGTCGTCCGGATGCTGCGGTGTCCCGCGCTGCTCCAGGTAGATTTGGGACGCGAAAGCGCAGAGCCGATGCGGCGCGAGACGCCGGGAGAGCAAGCGGGAGCCGGACAGTTCGCCCACGCGGATCGCCACGTCAATGCCCTCCTCGATGAGGTCGGCGACGCGGTCCCTACGGCGCTGGTCGACAAATAGTTTGGGGTGGCGCTTCACGGATTGCAGCCCCGGCGGTGTGCAAGGCTGGTCAGGAACCTTCCTCGGGGTAAACGCACTTGGATTAGCCACGAGAGGCGCCGCGGCCGCGGTAAACGGAAGAGAAGCATCCTTCGTGTCGGGGGACGAACTGAAGACCCTCTCCCGTGGGGAGCTCGAGGCCGAGATCCTGCGTCTGCGCGGGTCCGAGGCCGCCATCCGTCAGAGGGAGGAGCGTTTCCGGACGATCCTGGAGACGGTCGATGCGGCCTTCGCCATCGTCGAGGTCAAGTTCGACGCCGAGGACCGGCCGGTCGACTACCGCTTCGTAGAGGCCAACCCTGCCTTCGAGCGCGAGTCGGGCGTCAACCTTCGCGGCAAGTGGGTAACCGAGTTCGCCCCTGACCTGGAGCCCTTCTGGTTCGAGACTTACGGGCGGGTCGCCAAGGCCCGGGAACCCGCGAACTTCGAGAGCTATGCTGAGGCGTTCTCGCGCTGGTTCGACGTGCGCGCTGTTCCCGTCGGTGACCCTGCGGACCGGCAGATTGCCATCATCTTCAACAACGTGACCGCCCGACGCGAGGCCGAAGAGCGCCTGCGCGCCAGCGAGGCGCTCGCACGGGCTAACATCGAGCGCGTGCAACTCGCCCTGGCCGCTGGCGCGATCATCGGCACGTGGCACTGGGACCTACCGTCCGACCGGTTCACGGTCGACGAAGCCTTCGCCCGAAGCTTCGGGCTCGATCCAGCGCTCGGCCGCGAGGGCATCCCGCTGGCGCAGATCGTAGCCACCGTACATCCTGACGACCAAGCGGGTTTGGCGGAAGCGATCAACGAGGCCGTCGGCCGTGGCGGCGCCTATGCGCACCAGTACCGGGTGCGCCGGTTGGACGGGCGCTACTACTGGATCGAAGCCAATGGCCGGGTCGACCACGCGCCGGACGGCACGCCCCTGAGCTTTCCCGGCGTGCTCCTCGACGTCGAGGAGCGTCGTGTTGTCGAACAGGAGCGGGACCGGGCCATCACCCAGTTGCGCGCCCTCACCGAAACTCTCGAGCAGCGCGTCGGCGAGCGCACGGCCGAGCTGATGAACGCTGAGGAGCAACTCCGCCAATCGCAGAAGATGGAGGCGGTCGGGCAACTCACGGGAGGGCTTGCCCACGACTTCAACAACCTGCTGGCCGGCATCTCCGGCAGCTTGGAGTTGATGGGCACCCGTATCGAGCAGGGGCGCCTCAAGGACGTCGACAAGTATATGGCCGCCGCGCAGGGGGCGACGAAGCGGGCGGCGGCGCTGACCCACCGCCTGCTGGCCTTCTCGCGTCGGCAGACGCTCGCGCCGAAAGGCACCGACGTGAACGCCCTGGTCGATGGCATGCTCGACCTGATCCGGCGGACGGTCGGGCCGAGCGTTCAGCTTGAGACGGCCGGACCCACGGACCTATGGCCGGCTCTGGTCGACCCGTCCCAGCTCGAGAACGCGCTGCTGAACCTCTGCATCAACGGCCGCGACGCGATGCCGGACGGGGGGCGCATCGTCATCGAGACCGGCAACCGTCGGATCACTCCCCGAGTCGCCGAGCGACAGGATATGCCGGCCGGTGAGTACCTGTCGCTGAGCGTCTCGGACACCGGCACCGGCATGCCCCCGGAAGTGGTGGCGAAGGCGTTCGACCCATTCTTCACGACCAAGCCGCTCGGCCAGGGGACCGGCCTTGGCCTGTCGATGATCTACGGCTTCGTCAAGCAGTCCGGCGGGCAGGTCCGCATCCACTCGAACGAGGGGCAGGGCACAACGGTCACGGTCTACCTCCCGCGCCACAGGGGCAAGGCTGAGCGTGACGAGGCCCTGCCGGAGGAAGGATCCCCGGCATTGGCACAGGCCGGCGAGACCGTCCTTGTGGTGGACGACGAGCCCAGCGTGCGCATGCTGGTGACGGACGTGCTGAGCGACCTCGGCTACACCGCCGTGGAGGCTGCGGATGGGGCGGGCGGTCTTAAGGTGCTCCAGTCCGACGCCCGTATTGACTTGCTCGTCACCGATGTGGGCCTGCCCAATGGCTTGAACGGCCGTCAGATGGCCGACGCCGCTCGGGTCTCGCGGCCCGGCCTCAAGGTTCTGTTCATCACCGGCTACGCCGAGAGCACGCTGCTGACGGACGGCCAGATGGAACCGGGGATGGCCGTCCTGACCAAGCCGTTCGCCGTCGATGCGCTGGCATCGCGCATCCGCGATTTGATCGCGAATTGACGGTAACCTGACACCCCTGTCGAAGGACTGGCGCACGGCTGCTTTGCAGAGCCGCCGGTTGTGGTTCGGACGACAGCAATGGGTCGGTCACGGGAGGACCCCTCTGGGTAGATTTCAGTCAGCTTAGGTTCTGAAAGTCGTCAAAGAGGATATCGCCGTCCCGCCCACTCGCCGCCCGCACCGACATTGTGGCAGCCAAGCCGAATGTGTTCAGACTTAGCCGGCCTGACGGCCGGGGCTACGTTTGGTCCGGCTCGGTCGTGGGAGCGGCGACAACGCCCATCCCGCTGCCCATCTCCGTCCCGGTATGGGGCGGCACGCCGCTCGGGAGCACGGGAGCGCCTGAGGGCTCGTCCTGTACCTGTGCGAGGCCAGCTTCCACCTCATGGATGAGGTCTGCAAAGTCGTAGGGCTTGCTGAGCAGTCGCGTGCCCGGCGGCAACTCCTCTCGGAGATCTGATCCAGCTCCCGAGGTGACGATAATGCCGACAGTGGGCCAACGGTGATGAACGAGGTGGGCAAGGGCAACACCATCGCCCACGATGCCGCGTCCAGTGATCAGCATGCTCACAGGCATCGGTCCTTCGAGAACCACCAGCGCCTCGGCCGCTGTGCGGACCTCTATGGTCTGGAAGCCGACGTCTTCCAGCATGTCGGCCGTGACCATACGGACGACCTCATCAGCCTCCGCGATGAGGATGGCTAAAGGCCTGCTGTTAGCCAAAACCGTGCTCCGTATGATCAGGCCGGGAGCGCTCACCGCTCTCAGGCACTGACGGCCGGGTCCGAAGCCAGTGATGATCCCTTATGCGCTATTTATTCGCCCAGGGCGATGACCGTGGTTTGTGGCGGCTCGTCACCTACGGGCGTACCCTGGCAAGGCCGCCTTCCCCGAACGGACGTCGCCGGGCTGTCGATGAATGGCGGCTTTCGGGAAGCGTCAATGCCGATCTGTACGGCCCGAGTGGGTCGGTCGCGGAATGACCGGAAAGGGTGGAAAGCCGGCGGTCCGCTCTGGAACAGCAAGCGCATCGGAGCGGACGTCGCGGTCCCACCCAATTCCGACCCTAAGCCGCAGCAGTGCCGGTCGGATCAAACGTGGTCATCACTGGGCGGAACGCCGTGACCAGATCAGGGTCGAGCCGGCCTGTCATAGACTGCACGATCCCGTAGGCCTGCCTTCCCGGCATCGGTGCCCGGTACGGCCGCCGCTCGATCAGCGCGCCGTAAATGTCGCAGATCGTTACCAGCCGGACGAGGTCCGAGATCTCAGGTGCCCGCAGCCCGTCCGGGTAGCCGGAGCCATCGAGCATCTCGTGATGCGAGCGGACCACCTGCAGCATCTCCCGCGAGAAGCCGCTATCCACCAGCATGTCGTAGCCCAGCGCCGCGTGCGTCCGCATCACCGTCATCTCTTCGTCGGTGAGCCGCCCGGGCTTGTTCAGGATCGCGGTCGAGATCCGGGTTTTGCCGACGTCGTGCAGCAGCGCCGCCTTGGTCAGGCGGTAGCTGTCCAGATCGGCAAACCCGAGCTTCGCCGCGAACGCGGCAGCGAGACCTGTAACGATCAGGCAGTGCCGGTGCGTGGCCTCGTCGAAGCGCTGTACCGCCCCGATCCACTCGCGGAGGCCACAATGCTGCACGGCTCGGGCGATCAGGCCGGTGCCGGTGCTCGCGAGCTCGGGCGTGATTAGCTGGCTGGAGAAGAAGGTCTGGTCGAAGAATTGCCGGGCCTCGTCCGCCATTCGGGCAGCGACGGCGGAGCCACCGACCTCCAGAAGCCGGTCGATCCGAGCCAGCAGGCGCTCAAGCATGGTCAGGGCCGGGAGGATGTCGGTGGGAGCGAGGAGTCGCACCTGGGCCTCAGCGCGAGCGGCGTTACCGTGGGTCAGGAACAGGAAAGGGGCGCCGGCCGCGCGCAGCGGCTCTAGCATCCGCTGCAGGCGCGCGATCGCCTCGGAGGTAAGCTGAGCGACGTCGCCGACGATCAGATCCGGCTGCACCGACGGCAGGCTGTCATCGTACAGGTCCTGGACGGTACAGCGCCGGGTCGGGCCGAGGGAACGCGCGAGGCGACCGGTTCGGGCCAGGTCGTCGGAGATCAACAACAGCCTGCCCAAGCCGGCCTCCATCTGATGCTGGGGCCGGTCTTACGTCCGGCCCGAAGTCGTGAGCGCAGTCAGAGGGTCGCTCGGTACCGCTGCGCTAGGCCGGCGAGGCCGTGCACGGTGTGAGCGAAGCTCTGCGCCGTGTTGGCGAGGCTCTCGGTCTTGATGACGAAGTCTCGCAGGGCTTCACGCATGTCCGGATCCCGGAGACCGAGCTTGATCAACGTGAGATCCAGATCCTCGATCGCGCGTTCCAAGGCGCAAGTCAGTTCGAGCAGCCTGTCGCCACCTGCTTGGATGTGAGGGGCTCGGGGGCCGAGATCCGCGCCACGTTCGTGCGCGGCGGCTAAGTCCGCGTGCAGTCGGTCGAACTGGTGCGTGCCGTGAGGCCGGACCGGGAGGGCGAGGATCTCGACCATAGCCATCTCAGGCGGCGCGGACGGTGGCGAGGAAGCGGGCGACCTCGGCGCCGAGATGCTCGGATTGCCGCGACAGCTCCGAGGCCGCCGACAGGACCTGCGAGGCCGCCGCCCCCGTCTCCT
The DNA here is from genome assembly GCF_900110155.1 of Methylobacterium sp. UNC300MFChir4.1. NCBI lineage: Bacteria > Pseudomonadati > Pseudomonadota > Alphaproteobacteria > Hyphomicrobiales > Methylobacteriaceae > Methylobacterium > Methylobacterium sp. UNC300MFChir4.1. Next base: position 26,836 of record NZ_FOCS01000040.1, read on the forward strand.
CCGAGGCCTGCGCCACGCCGGCGATGTTGCCCGTCACTTCGTTCGTCCCCGCCGAGGCCTGGGCCACGTTGCGCACGATCTCCTGTGTCGCCGCGCCCTGCTCCTCGACGGCCGCCGCGATCGAAGTCGCCACGCTGTCGATCTCCCGGATCCGCCCGGTGATCCCGCCGATCGCCGTCACCGCCTGCGCGGTCACCCCCTGGACCTCGCCGATCTGACGGCTGATCTCTTCCGTCGTCTTGGCAGTCTGGTCGGCGAGCGCCTTCACCTCGGTGGCCACGACCGCGAAACCCCGACCCGCGGCACCCGCCCGCGCCGCCTCGATCGTGGCGTTGAGCGCCAGCAGGTTGGTCTGGGCGGCGATCCCCGAGATCATCCCGACCATGTCGCCGATCCGCGCGGCGTTCTGGCTGAGCGCCTGGACGAGGTGGGCGGTCTGGTCGGCCTCGCCGACCGCGGCCTGGGCGAGGTGGGCCGAGCCGGTCACCTGCCGGCCGATCTCCTGCACGGAGGAGCCGAGCTCCTCGGCGGCGGCCGCGACCGTGTTGACGTTGGTGGACGCCTCCTCGGCGGCCGCGGCCACGCTGGTCGATTGCGCAGCGGTCTCCTCGGCGGTGGCGGTCATCTGCTGGGCGGTGGCCTGAAGCTCGGTGGCCGAGGACGAGACCAGGCCGACGATGCCGCCGACGGCGCGCTCGAAGCCGTCGGCGAGCTCGATCATGGTGCGCTTGCGCTCGGCAGCCGCGGCCGCGTCGGCGCGGCGTTTCACCTCGGCCTCCTCGGCGGCCTTGCGGGCGACCATGGCCTTGATGCCCTCGACCGCCTGGCCGACGGCGCCGATCTCGTCGCCGCGGGTGGCCTCGCGGATCTCGGCATCGACCTCGCCGTGGGCCATCCGCTGCAGCACCCCCACCAGGCTGCCCAGCGGGCGGGTGATGCCGAAGATCACGATCAGGGCGGACAGCAGCGAGGCGCCGACGAGGCCGGCCGCGGAGGCGCCGATCAGCACGATCCTGGCGGTGCTCACCGCCTGCTCGGCATCGTCGCGCGCCTGCCGCAGCTCGGCGTTGAGGACATCGACCCGTTCCTGCACGAACTCGCGCATCTTTTTGCGCGAAGCCGCAGCGTCGATCAGGAGAGCCTTGGTCGCGCCGTCGTTGTCGTTCTTCAGGCCGAGAGCGGTTGCCCGATCCTGCGCGGCATAGAACTCCTCCAGGATGGTCTTGAGCGTCTGATTGGCGGCTCTGCGCTCTGGTGTGTCGGCCAAGGAGATCAGGGTTTCGGTGGCCTCTTTAGTAGCCTTCAACGTGGCGTCGTAGCGAGCCTTGTAGGCGGCCATCTCCGCCTCACGGGTCTCTAGGATGAGATTGCGTGACTGAATGGCGAGTTCGTTGACATGGGATCGCAGGCTCAGGATCCTTTCGAGCCGAACAGCTTGCAGGTCGACGATCGTGCGGGTTTGCTTGGCAAGTGCGTCGAGGCATGTAATCGCATAGACCATCAATCCCGCGGCAATGATCGCCATCAAGGCGAGCGGCACGATGGCCTTGATGATGATTTTCGAACTGCGCAGCATGGATATGCCCTAGACCGACTAATCCCGATCAGATCATATGATCCGCCGCATATTACTAAAAATCTAACGTTTTCAAATTTTAAGATTGTCGATTCCTAGGAATGATTTATTCGGAGTCGATCTTATATTGAGTGCATTTGAATCCGTGCGCGCGTCGGGTCTCGAACATTTTCGAAGAACGTCGGGCATATTCACGCTCCGGACTCGGGTGGGAAATCATCCGGATATGACAGATCGATCTCGCGCGCCGCCGCTTCCCGGCAGTCGGCCGGGATAAAGCTGGTGCGACCCATGACGCCCCAGAAAGCACTCGAAGCCCCCCCGCGCTCGCGACATGCGCGCTACGGCACCCTGCGTTGGACAGCAATCATCGCAATGTCATCCAAGCGACAATCTTCGTGGCCCTCAGCACTCTTTCGTCTGCAATTTCAAGCGATAGTATGTGTGAAAGATCATGACCTCATCTTAAATGATTGTATTTTGAATAATCTCACTATTCATGGATGAAGTTTAACATTCGAATCGCTTCTCCCGCGCGTATAGTCAATTCACGACGCGAACGTATGGGAGTGAACATACCGATGGATACTGACGCAGTCTTTGCAGGAAACAGCCACCTCGATTGCGGCGAGATGAACGCTAACTTAGTGGCGGCGTATGTGTCGCACAATCGCGTCGCAGCCTTGGAGGTGCCTGCACTGATTACGGCGATGGCTGCGGCCTTCACCGGCCTTCAAACTTCCGATCAGTCGGCCGTGTCGGGAAGCAGAAGGGTTACACCGGCCCAGATCCGAGCGTCGATTAGGCACGAGGCGTAAATCAGCTTCGAGGACGGCAAGCCGTACAAGACGATCAAGCGGCATCTGACGGCGTGTGGCCTGACGCTGGAAACGTACCGAGCTAAGTGGTGCCTGCCAAGCGACTACCCGATGGTGGCCCCTGCCTACGGGGCCGAACGGTCCAGGATCGCCAAAAGCTTGGCTATGGGTCGACCTCGGATCGTCCGCTAATCGGAAGCGCTCGACGGCCCCGGGGCGACTGGGTTGGGTCGATAGGGGGCCGTCCTGTGTGGATGGCTCCCGCATTGCAAGTGGCGAATTGAGCTTCTGACGCGTTGGTCGGGTGCAGTCTTGTGTCCGGCCTGTTGATGCAGTCGTTCATGTTGACTGCTGGCCCTGATGGTATCCGTGAGCTGGGTCCCACTCTGCTTTGCGGGCTATGACGCCCTGGACAGCCGGCGGGGTGTCCCGGCTCCCGGTCTGACCGGTTCGCCATCAACTCTCATCGTCCTCGCAACCTGGAAACGTCTCCTCTACGTGCTGTCAGGCGGCC
>NZ_FOCS01000001.1:0-31887 GCF_900110155.1 Methylobacterium sp. UNC300MFChir4.1
ACACCATGCCCAGGTCGACGCCGCGCTCCTGCACGAGGCCGAGCAGACGTTCCCACACCCCACCGCGCGACCACCGGATGAAGATCTGCGCGGCTCGCCACCACGGCCCCAGCTCGCGCGGGATTGCACGCCATTTGGCACCGTTCTGATGGCGCCACAGAATGGCTGAGAGTGTGCGCCGCAGGTCCTGCGGCGGTGTCTTCGCCTTCGGCCGGCAAGCCTCGACCAGCGGCTCCAGAACAGCCCATTGCGCGTCGCTCAGCATCGTGCCTCCTCAGGCCGGAGGCACAAAACGCATGCCGCACCAGATGGTTCAGGTGACGACAGGCCCTAGGCAAGGCTCGTCGATCTGGACACTGGTCGCGCCCGCCCAAGCCAGCCGGCGCAGCACCTCGACATAGACCGGCAGCAGACCGGGCAGCAGCGACAGCGGGTCGATCCCGTCCGTCGTCTTCCCGAGGAGGAGATAGGTCACGGGTCCGACGAGGGCCGGCCTCGTGTCGAAACCCAGCGCCTTTGCCTCGGTGTATTCGTCAATTATTTTAGTTGAAGAGAGCGAGAAATTCTGGCCGCGAGATAGTTGCGGCACCATAAAATGGTAGTTGGTGTCGAACCACTTGGTCATTTCGAGTGCCGGCAGGCCGGCATGTCCGTGATCGTGGTGCCAGTGGGTGCAGGCCGCTTCGCCGGCCTCGCCCTGCGTGCCGCGCGCCATGGCGAAATAGGTCGTCAGATCGACCGCACCCGACTTGGCTTGGTACATCGCCGGCACCGCGCCGACCATGGCGGTGGTATCGAGCACGTGATCGTAAAGCGAGAAGTCGTTCGAAGGGATCTGCGTGATTCCTAACGCCTTCTGCCGGGTCCAGGACGCCGCGCGCAGGCCGCTTGCTGTTTCGCGCAGGGCCTCGGCCGTGGAGCGGCCACCCCAATAGGCTTCGAGGGCGGTCTTGAGTTCGCGTCGCGGACCGATCCGCGGCACGCCGAGGGTCCCGACCTGAAGCGGAACGGATGTGTGAGAGAGTTGTGAAGACACCGGCTGAACCCCATCGATGGGGGCAAAGGCCGAGCGGACGCATTGCATCTGGATACGACCGAGCCATACCGGCGCAGCCGCTGCAAGCGACCCACCGGGACACCCCGCCCGAGAGACGTATGTCGTCGCGGCAGGTCTCCTGGCTCACGGGTCGCCGCCCCTGTCTGGCCTTCCCGGCGCGGACGCCAGTGACCATGATCGACAGGGACTCGCCGCTTACAGTTGCGGGGGCAGCTCCGGCGTTGCTGGAATCAGCGCACCGGATTCCCTCTTAGCCTCGGCACGGCGAGCCGCCCGAGGAACCACGACGCCGCGAGATGAACCGCTTCGTCCCCGGCTGTCAATGGCATAAAGACATGTTTATGTCGTTATGGGTTTCGACGCCGGCGGCCACCCGATTTCGGTCCGGCATCACGCGGTCGGATAGGGGGTGAGCGCGCTCCGGTCGCGGTCGATGACCAGGGGACGGCCGATGGGTGGGAACGCGCGCTGCGGACAGGCCGGGCGCTCGCAGACCTTGCAGCCGGCGCCGATCGGCGTGGCGGCGCCGACATCCGTGACGTCGAGTCCCTTGGAATAGACCATCCGGGCGGCGTGCCGAAGGTCGCATCCGAGCCCGATGGCGAAGGTCTTGCCCGGTTGGCCGAATGCCCGGCTCGGTCTTCCAACCGTACGGGCGATCCAGAGATAGGTGCGTCCATCCGGCATCTGCGCGATCTGCGTGAGGACTCGGCCGGGCTGCGCGAAAGCCTCGTAGACGTTCCAGAGCGGACAGGTGCCCCCTACGCGCGAGAAGTGGAAGTCGGTGGCGGACTGGCGCTTGGAGATGTTGCCGGCCCGGTCGACGCGCACGAAGAAGAAGGGCACGCCCGAGGCACCCGGGCGCTGCAGCGTCGAGAGGCGGTGGCAGACCGCCTCGAAGCCCACACCGAAATACCGGCCGAGCCGATCGATATCGTAGGTAAAGGCCTCGGCACAGTCGAGGAACTGCGAGTAGGGGAGAAGCACGGCCCCAGCGAAATACTGCGCGAGGCCGATGCGCAGCAGGTCCCGCGTTTCCCGGTCCGGCGTGGCGGCGTCGTCGAGCAGGGTCTCGATCACCGTCCCGGTTTCGAGGAAGGCCAGTTGGACGGCAATCTGGAATGCCTGCTGGCCCTGGCGCGTGAAGGGCGAGATGGACAGCGTACGGTTCACCGGATCGAAGCGGCGCTGGGCGTCCTCGGCCTCGTCGACGATCAGCTTGATCCCGTGACGCCGGCTCAGCCAAGCCGCCAGACCGGGCCGGACCTGCCGCGGCGCGAGACCGGCCTCGCGGTAGAGCCGTTCGGCGGCCTCATCGAGCTCGGCGACGTGATTGCGGCGGGCGTAGAAGAAATCGCGGACCTGCTCGTAGGGCATCCGCGCCGGGGCATCCGAGGCGAAAGGCTCGCCGAGGCGTGCGGCCATGGCCTCGGCGCGGTCGATGCTCTCGCGGGCCTTCCGGTTCAGCGCGATCACCGCTCTGCCGACCGCGGGCATGGCGGAGGCGAGTTCCCGCAGTTCCGCCGTGGAGACCTGCTCGGTGCCGCCTTCGATCAAGGCCTCGCGCAGATCGGCTAGAGCGGTTTCGGTTTAATCGGGGTCGTATCCTGCCGCGACGAAGAAGTTTGCGGCCTCGTCGGGCGTAACGGCATCGACGAGCCGCCCGATTGTGGTCCAGAGCCCTTCGCGCGTGCGCGCCGCGGCCTTGCGCAGCCCCGCCTTCAACTTCGAGAACGCCATCTCGATCGGATTGAAGTCCGGCGAGTAGGGCGGGAGGAACAGGAGCCGCGCGCCCGCCGCCTCGATCGCCGCGCGCACGGCCGGGCCTTTGTGGCTGCCGAGATTGTCCATGATCACGATGTCCCCGGGTGCGAGTTCGGGCACCAGGACCTGATCGACGTAGACTTGGAAGGCGTCGCGGTTGATCGGCCCGTCGAGCACGAACGGCGCGGCGATCCCGGACAGGCGCAGGCCCGCCACCAGGGTCGTGGTCTTCCAATGACCGTGCGGGACGGGGGAGCGCAGCCGCTGGCCGCGGGGACAGCGCCCGCGGGTGCGGGCCATGTTGGTGGCGGTCCACGTCTCGTCGAGGAACACCAGCCGGTCCGGGTCGAGATCGGGCTGGCTCTCGAACCACGCTTCCCGGGCGGCCTTCACGTCCGGCCGATCCTGCTCTGCGGCGTGGGCCGTCTTTTTTTGTACGTCAGGTCGCGCGCGTCGAGGAAGGCCCACAACGTGCCGAGCCCGACGGTGAGGCCATGCTCGTCCTGCAACCGGGCGCGCATCTCCTCCAGGGTGATGTCGACCGTCTCGTCGATCAGCGTACGCAGGAACGTCTCGTACGGGTCGAGCTTGGAGCGGCGGGCACGCCCCTGCGGCCGGGCGGCCACCGTCCCAGTCGCGGCGAGCGCCGCCATCCAGCGGATCGCGGTTGCTTGGCCGACCCCGAAGCGGGCGGCCGCCTGACGGCGCGAGGTCGCCGCAGCCGCGGTCACCACCCGCTCGCGCAGGTCCAAGCTGTAGGGGCGGCCCATGCATCACTCCGGCTGTCGACCGGCCTGAGTGAATCAGCCTCCCAGCGCCGCGTGAACCCTACCAACCCGACTCAGCCCAAACCGAAAACGCTCTAGAAGGCGCCCCTCCTCGTTCTCCGAGAAGAGCTGCACGTCCAGACCGAAGGTGGCATTCAGCTTGAGCAGGAGCGGGACCGTCAGCGGACGCTGGTTCTGCTCGATCTGACTGAGATAACTGTTGGAGATCGATAGGGCCCGCGCGAGGGCCGTCTGGGTCAGGCCCCGCTCCTCCCGCAGCCGCCGCAGCCGCACGCCGACGAAGGACTTGCTCATCGAATTTTACAATTTTCACAAATCTGCATTGTTTCATCCGCGAAGTTCCGCCTTTTTGGCCGTTCTCGGCAGATCAGATTTGTGAATATTGCGGATCATCGCAGCGAGCAAGCGCCGTCCGATGCCTCCTTCCGCCGCTTTCACCGGGGAAACCCGGTTCGTCGAGATGATCTTTCCCGATCAGGCCAACCATTACGGCACGCTGTTCGGCGGTTCCGGGCTCGGCCTGATGGCCAAGGCTGCCTTCGTGGCCGCCACCCGGCGGGCCCGGGGCGCCGTAGTCATGGCCCGCTCCGACAAAACCGATTTTCACACGCCGGTACGGGTCGGCGAACTGCTCGACATGGCGGCACGGGTCGTGCGCGTCGGCCGCAGCTCGATGACCGTCGAGGTCGAGGCCACCGCCGAGGTCCTGCTCAGCGGCGAGCGCCGCCCCGCCATGCTCGGACGCTTCGAGATGGTGGCCGTCGGTCCCGACGGTCGCCCGGTCCCGATCGCCCGCGAGTACTGAACCAAGGTTCCCGATGACCGTCCTGCACGACGTCCGCACCTACAAGTCCGCCGAGCCCCTGGCCCGCGAGGACCAGTTGGCCTGGAAGATCGCCGAGGTCGCCGCCGACCCCGTGGCGATCGATGCCGAGGTTGCCGAGATGATCGGCAACCGTATCATCGACAACGCGGCGGTCGCCGCCGCCTCGCTGGCCCGTCGCCCGGTGGCCAGCGCCCGCGCCCAGGCCGAGGCGCATCCCTTCGCGCCGGGTGCGACGGTGTTCGGCCTCGACCTAGGACGCACCATCTCGCCGGAATGGGCGGCCTGGGCCAACGGCGTGGCGGTGCGCGAACTCGACTTCCACGACACGTTCCTGGCCGCCGACTATTCGCATCCCGGCGACAACATTCCACCGATCCTCGCCGTGGCGCAGCACGCGGGCAAGGACGGCGCCGCGCTGATCCGGGCACTAGCGACCGGCTACGAGATCCAGGTCGATCTCGTGAAGGGCATCTGCCTGCACGAACACAAGATCGACCACATCGCCCATCTCGGGCCCTCGGCCGCCGCCGGGATCGGCACGCTCATGAACCTGCCGGTGGAAACGATCTATCAGGCGGTGCAGCAGGCGCTGCACGTCACCACCACCACGCGGCAGTCGCGCAAGGGCGAGATCTCGTCCTGGAAGGCTTTCGCCCCCGCCTTTGCCGGCAAGATGGCGATCGAGGCTGTCGACCGGGTAATGCGCGGAGAAGGCGCGCCCTCGCCCGCCTGGGAGGGCGAGGACGGCTTCATCGCCTGGCTGCTCGGCGGTCCGGGGCACGTCTACCGGGTGCCGCTGCCGGCCGAGGGCGAGCCGAAGCGCGCCATCCTCGACACCTACACCAAAGAGCATTCCGCCGAGTACCAGAGCCAAGCCCTGATCGACCTCGCCCGGCGCATTGGCCCGCGGATCCGCGATGCCGGCGGCTTCGGGGCGGTGACGGACATCGTCCTGCATACGAGCCACCACACCCACTTCGTCATCGGCACCGGCGCCAACGACCCCCAGAAGATGGATCCGGCCGCCAGCCGCGAGACCCTCGACCATTCGATCATGTACATCCTGGCCGTCGCCCTGGAGGACGGCGCGTGGCATCATGTGCGCTCCTACGCCCCGGAGCGGACGCAGCGGCCGGACACGGTCGCCCTGTGGCGCAAGATCTCCACGGTCGAGGACCCGGACTGGACCCGGCGCTACCATTCGCAGGATCCGGCCGAGAAGGCGTTCGGCGGCCGCCTCGTCGTCACCTTCGCCGACGGCACGATGATCGAAGACGCAACCGCCGTAGCCGACGCTCATCCGCTGGGCGTCCGGCCGTTCGCCCGCGCTCAGTATATCGGCAAGTTCCGCGACCTAGCTGAAAGCGTCATCGCCACGGCGGAGCAGGATCGCTTCCTCAACCTCGTCTCGCGTCTGCCGGAGCTGACCGCCGCCGAGTTGCGCCAGCTCTCGTTCTCGGCCGACCCGGCCCGGCTCGGCGAACCCGCCAAGCGCGGCCTGTTCGATCTCGCCTGATCCCTTGATGAAAGTTCTCAACCGATGTCCGACCCCGTCTCCTCCGCTCCCGGCGTGAAGCCCAAGAAATCCGTGGCCCTGTCGGGGATCGTCGCCGGCAACACTGCCCTGTGCACGGTGGGGCGCGCTGGCAACGACCTTCACTATCGCGGGTACGACATCCTCGATCTCGCCGAGAGCAGCGAGTTCGAGGAGATCGCCCATCTGCTGATCCACGGCACGTTGCCCACTCCGGCGCAGCTCTCGGCCTACAAGGCGAGGCTGCGGGCGCTGCGCGGCCTGCCCTCGGCGGTGAAGGCGGCGCTGGAGACGCTACCGGCCGCCGCCCACCCGATGGATGTGCTGCATTCCGGGGCCTCGATCCTGGGTTGCGTCCTGCCGGAGGCGCACGACCATAACCATGCCGGCGCCCGCGACATCGCCGACCGCTTGATCGCCTCCTTCGGCTCGATGCTGCTCTACTGGCATCAATACGCCCAGAACGGCCGCCGCATCGACGTCGAGACTGACGATGAGTCCATCGGCGGCCACGTCTTGCATCTGCTGCACGGGCGCCCTCCGAGCGAGAGCTTCGTGCGCGCCATGCATACCTCGCTGATCCTCTACGCCGAGCACGAGTTCAACGCCTCGACCTTCACGGCGCGGACCATCGCCGGGACGGGCTCGGACATGTATTCCTGCGTAGCCGGGGCAATCGGCGCCCTACGGGGCCCCAAGCACGGCGGCGCCAACGAGGCGGCCTTAGATGTCCAGAAGCGCTATGTCGATGCCGATCAAGCCGAGGCCGACATTCGCCGCCGGGTCGAGGCGAAGGAGGTGGTCATCGGCTTCGGTCACCCGGTCTACACGATTGCCGATCCACGCAACGCGATCATCAAACGGGTGGCCCGGTCTCTGTCCGAGCAGGCCGGCGCCATGAAGATGTTTTGCATTGCCGAGCGGATCGAACAGGTCATGGGCGAGACCAAGCGGATGTTCCCGAACCTCGACTGGTACTCGGCCGTCCTCTACCACATGATGGGTGTGCCGACGGCGATGTTCACGCCGCTGTTCGTCATCTCGCGCACCTCGGGCTGGTCCGCCCACGTGATCGAGCAGCGAGCGGACAACAAGATCATCCGGCCCTCGGCCAATTATGTCGGCCCGGAGAACCTGCCCTTCGTCCCTCTGGCCGAGCGCGGCCTGCCCCTCCACGCCTGAGGCGAATCTTCCGATGCCCTATCTCGTGGCCGACGATTTGCCCGCCGAAAATGCCGGCCTGCGCTTCCGCCGGCTGCTGGACCAGCCCGGTATCGCGCGACTTCCGGGCGCTCATAACGGGCAGGCCGCGCTTCAGGCCAAGGCGGCCGGGTTCGAAGGCCTCTATCTCTCCGGCGCGGCCATGACCGCGTCCATGGGCCTGCCCGATCTCGGGATCATCACCGTCGACGAGGTGGCGTTCTTCATCCGCCAGATCGTCCGGGCCTCGGGCCTGCCGCTGCTCGTCGATGGCGATACCGGCTACGGCGAGGTGCTGAACGTGATGCACATGGTCCGCACCTTCGAGGAGGCGGGCGCCGCAGCCGTCCATCTGGAGGACCAGATCCTTCCCAAGAAGTGCGGCCACCTCAACGACAAGAAGCTCGCGGACGCGCACGACATGGTCGCCAAGGTCGCCGCCGCCGCGAGGGCGCGGCGCCACCTCTACGTCATCGCCCGGACCGACGCGGCGGCGAGCGAGGGACTCGACGGCGCGGTTGCGCGCGCGAAACTCTACGTGGAGGCGGGGGCCGATGCGATCTTCCCCGAGGCGTTGAATACGCCGGAGATGTTCAAGGCCTTCGCGCAGGCCATGCCCGGCGTGCCGCTCCTCGCCAACATGACGGAGTTCGGCTGCACTCCATTCTTCACGGCCTCCGAGTTCGAATCCTTCGGCTACAAGATGATCATCTGGCCGGTCAGCTCCCTGCGAGTTGCCAACAAGGCCCAGGCCGAACTCTATGCGGCGCTCGCGCGGGACGACGGCGCCCATGGCATGGTCGACCGCATGCAGACTCGCGCGGACCTCTATGCCTCGATCGGCCTGCATGCCTACGAGGCGCTCGACAGCTCCATCGTCCAGACCATCGTTCCGGAAGGGATGCCGCAGTGATGAATGCTTGATTTACCCTTGGCTATTTTGATCGCGCTCACGGTTGGTTGACGCCCCTGGTACGACTGCCTTCCATCCGTCCCGCAAACCTGTCACCATCGCACGCTGAGGGGGCTTCGCGATCATCAGAGTTCGGGGATGTTGTCCTTATCCGAAGAGGCGGGATCGCTCACGGTTACGTTTGATCCGGATGCCGATCTCACGCTCAATCTGGCCTCCAGAAAGAATCTTGCTCTGGCACGGATTAAAGCCTGTTTGAAGCGGCATAATCCGAAAGATCTATATGCCGACGATCGGATCGTACGAGCATATTATGGTCGAATATCAAAAAGAGCGCGTGATACTCTGGTGAACGAGGCTTACTCGATTTCAAAGGAGATCAAGCAAATGCCTCTGACGCCGAGAATGGTCTGCAGTATCTTGAATATCTCATCGCAGGAGAGAATCAGGCTGATGCGGGAAGGCAAAATTAATCGATCTGGACAATCTCAATTTTGTTCTGATAATCATCAGGGTTATTTCTCTCTATTTTCGTCAGAGAGCGTTCGAGATTACTTAAGATCTATTCGGAGCTAAATTGTGTCAATTATTAGCGTTTTATTATAACCGATATAAAATCAAAACGGTTCATATTACGAGATCTGCCAATAGATAAACGCTTTGTATCAAGATCTCGAAATATCGACGACAGCTCGCCGGGACTTTCCCTGTCGCTGCAAAGTCACAGGCGCCCGCTCTTCCTGCAAGGCGCATTGACGAGGTTTCACGGCCTGCCGATAGTCGCCTGGACGGTTCCCCTCAGGGATCGAAAGGGAATGCGGTGAGGGCTTTCGAGCCCAATTCCGCGGCTGCCCCCGCAACTGTAAGCGGCGAGCCTTCCTGCCACCGATGTCACTGGGCGGCCTCGCCTGGGAAGACGGTGGGAGGGCACCGACCCGCGAGCCAGGAGACCTGCCGTCAGCCGTGGTCACACGCGGAGCTTGCCGGGCGGGGTGTCCTGGGAGGTGTCGCGGCGCCGCGGTTCCCTTGAGGACGCGACCGCCGAGGCCTCGTTCGCGGTGACGTGCCACAGCCGTCCCCCGAGGCCGTCCCGTGTCCTGTTCCGTCCCCTCCGCGCTTCGGCGCAGCCTAGCGCTGTCCTGCGCCGCATCCGCGCTGCTCGTCTCCGCTCCCGCTCTCGCGCAGCAGGTCGCCGCGCCGTTCGCCGATGCCCAGGGAGGCGCGCAGGCTGCGGTCTCCCTGTCCGAGATCTCGGTTTCGGCCACGGGCGTGCCGACGCCGATCGCCAACACAGGATCGAGTGTCACCGTGCTCACCGACCGCCTGCTTCAGGAGCAGCAGCGCCGGACGGTGCCGGATGCCCTGCAGCAGGTGCCGGGCCTCAACGTCGTGCAGACCGGCGGCGCCGGCGGCCAGACCTCGGTCTTCATCCGCGGCACCAACTCGAACCACGTGAAGGTCCAGATCGACGGCATCGACGTCAACGACCCCTCGACCCCGAACCGAGCCTTCGACTTCAGCCAGCTCCAGACCTACGACCTTTCGCGGATCGAGGTGCTGCGCGGGCCCCAAAGCGGCCTCTACGGAGCCGACGCCATCGGCGGCGTCATCTCCGTCGTGACCAAGCGTGGCGAAGGGCCGGCTCGGGCAACGGCGACCGTCGAGGGCGGCTCGTTCGGCACCTTCAACCAGTTCGGGAACGTCTCCGGCTCGGAGGGGATCTTCGACTACTCGGTCTCGGTCGGCCACATCCGGCAATCGGCCGTTCAGGTCACCCCGTTCGAGCTGCTGCCCCGCGGCGTACCGCTGCGGACCGCCTTCACCGACATCAAGACGATCTCGACCAAGCTGGGCGCGCAACTCACCGATGAGTTCCGGCTCAACTACGTCCTGCGCTTCTCCGACAGCGCCTATCTCGACCAAGCCGACGGCGGTTTTCCGTACGTGCCGCTGCCGTACCGGAACCTCAACGACCAGCAGCAGCTGATCATGAGGGGCGAGGCCGAGTGGACGCCGGTACCGGGCTTCCACAACGTCTTCGGGGCGAACTACTCGAAGTTCGACCGCCTGTTCGCCGGCCCGCTGGATCCCCTCGCGCCACCGACACCCACCACCTACCTCGGCGAGCGAACCCGGTTCGACTACCGAGGCGACTGGCAGGTCTCTCCCGGAAACCTCGTCCTGTTCGGGGCCCAGCGCGAGGACGAGCGCTTCGAGACGACCGGCATCGACAGGTCCAACGGCAACACCGCCGGCTTCGCCGAGCTTCAGACGACGCCCTTTGCGGGCGCCGCGCTCGTGGCCAACATCCGCCATGACGCGAACGACCAGTTCGGCGGCGCGACCACCTACCGGGTGGCGCCGAGCTACATCGTGCCCGGCACCGAGACTCGTTTGAAGGGCAGTGTCGGCACGGGCTTCAAGCCACCGACCCTGAGCCAGCTCTATCAGGACTACCCGGGCTTCCGCTTCTTCGGGAACCCGAACCTACGGCCCGAGGAGAGCTTCGGGTTCGACGGAGGCTTCGAGCAGCCGCTGTTCGATGGGTTCATGACCGTGGGCGCGACCTACTATCAGACCGACTTCAAGAACCTGATCCAGACGGCCTACTACCCGACCTACTCGACCAACGTGAACGTCGGTCGGGCCACGGCCTACGGCACCGAGAGCTTCGTCGCCCTGCGTTTCAACGAGTTCTGGAGCGGGCGGCTCGACTGGACCACCACGGTGACGAAGGATGAGATCGCCCACCAGGAGCTGCTGCGTCGGCCTCGTAACAAGGTCAGCGCGACCGCAATCTGGAACCTGATGCCAGATCTGACCATGACCGGCACGCTCATCGTGCTGGGGTCGTTCGTGGACGGCAACCGCGACTTCTCCGTGCCCCGCCTGAAGGCCCCCGGCTTCACGCTGGTGAACCTGTCGGTCAACTACGCCTGGAGCGAGACCCTGACGGTGTTCGGGCGGATCGATAACCTGTTCGACCAGCGCTACCAGAACCCGACCGGCTTCCAGGGGCCGGGGCTCGCCGTCTACGGCGGCGTCCGCGTGACGTCGTTTTGAGGTCGCGGATGCCGTCGCGATTCGGGATCGCCCTCGCGGTGATCCTGTCCGCCGTTCCCATAGTCGCGGCGGCGGCACCCGTGCGGGTGGTCTCCATGAACCTGTGCGCCGACGAGCTCGTGCTACGGCTTGCCGACCGCGACCAGGTTCTGGCCGTCACCTACCTCGCCCGAGATCCGCGCGGGTCGACGGTCGCGAGCGAGGCGGTCGGGCTGCCGGTGACGCGGGGCCTTACGGAGGAAGTCGTGGCTCTGAAGCCCGACCTCGTGATCGCCGGAGCCTTCACGACGCGCACGACGGTGGGCATGCTCAAGCGCGTCGGCGCCCCCGTGCTCGAACTCGGCGTGCCGACCGACCTCGACGGCGTTCGGGCGCAGATCCGGCAGGTTGCAGCGGCGCTCGGTCATCCCGAACGGGGCGAGGCGATGGTGGCGGCGCTCGATGCGCGTCTTGCCGCCATCGTGCCGGCCAAGCAGCCTCTTCGCGCCCTTGTGATGCGTCCAAACGCCTTCACGGTCGCGCCCGGCGGGCTCGGGGACGCGCTGATCCGCGCCGCCGGCCTCGTCAACGTCTCGGCTGAGATCGGGCGTGACCGCTTCGGGCAGGTCCCCCTCGAAGCCGCAGCGATGGCGAACCCGGACCTGATCATCGTCGACGAGGGTGCGCCGGGCTGGCCGTCCTTGGCCGATACCCTCCTGCACCATCCGGTTTTTCGGGCTCTCGCACGGGCGCACCGGACGGTCGACATCCCGAACCGCTTCTGGACCTGTCCGGGGCCACAGGTCGCGGAGGTCGTTGCGCGGCTCGCCGAGGCTGCGAATGCACGGGCGCCCGGACCATGAACGCCCCCGTCACCGCGCTCAGCCCCGTGGCATCCCGTCGCCTCGGCATGCCGCGCGCCCGGCGAACCGTCATCGCCGTCTTGGGCCTCACCACTCTCGCGCTGACGCTCGCCTCCGTCGCCATCGGCTACGCGCCTTTCGACGTGCCGGCCGCCTTCTCGGACCTCGTCGCCGGGCGCACGACACTACCGGCCCTGGTCCTTTGGGAGCTTCGTATTCCGCGGGCTCTGCTGGGAGCCCTGGTCGGCTTCAGCCTCGGCCTGACCGGCGCGGCGATGCAGGGCTACCTGCGCAACCCGCTCGCGGATCCGGGCATCCTCGGCATCTCGTCGGCGGCGGCGCTGGGCGCAGTTATCGTGTTCTACGGCGGGTTCGCCGCCACCATGAGCCTCGCCCTTCCGCTCGGCGGCATCGCTGGCGCCGGCGTCGCCGCGCTCCTCCTGAACGCGCTTGCCGCCCGCGGCAGCAGCTCCCTCGGGCTGATCCTCGCAGGAGTCGGGCTGTCGAGCTTGGCCGGGGCGCTGACCGCGCTGGCGCTGAACCTTTCGCCGAACCCCTACGCGGCCCTTGAGATCGTGTTCTGGCTCATGGGCTCGCTCAGCGACCGCAGCTTGGACCACGTGCTCCTGTGCCTGCCGCTGATGGCTGTCGGCTGGGCCCTGATGCTGTCGACCGGTTCCGCGCTCGACGCCCTGACGCTCGGCGAGGACACCGCCGCGAGCCTCGGGGTCGGCCTGGTCTCCGTGCGCCTGCGTCTCGTCACGGGTGCGGCCCTGGCCGTCGGAAGCGGTGTCGCGGTTTCAGGCGCCATCGGCTTCGTCGGCCTTGTCGTACCGCATCTGATGCGACCGCTCGTCGGTGCCCGTCCCGGCGCCTGTCTGCTGCCGAGCGGCCTCGCGGGAGCGGTCCTGGCCCTCGCGGCGGATATCGGCGTGCGCCTGCTCGCCACCCGGCCGGAACTCAAGCTTGGCGTGGTGACTGCGCTGGTCGGTGCGCCGTTCCTGATCGTGCTGCTCCTGCGCAGCCGCGGGAGGCGGGCATGAGCCTCGGTCTGCAGGACGCTCAGGTGACGCTGGATGGACGGACCATCCTCTCAGACATAGGTCTTACCTTGGAGCCCGGCAGCTTCGTCGGGCTGGTCGGCCCGAACGGGGCCGGCAAGACCACGCTACTTCGCGCTCTGGCGGGGCTGGTTACCCCGAACGGGGGTCGGGTCACCCTCGACGGCCGTCCGTTGTCCGGCTTGGCCCGCGAGGAGCGTGCCCGCCGCATCGCCGCCCTGTTCCAGGGGGGCGGCGTCGGCTGGCCGATGACGGTTCGCGAGATCGTGGCGCTCGGCCGGCTGCCGCACCGTCGTGCGTTCGCATCCCTGGCCGAGGCTGACGAGATTGCGGTGGCGCGGGCTATGGCGCGTACAGACATTGCCCACCTCGCCGCTAGAGCGGAGCCGACCCTTTCCTCGGGAGAGCGCATGCGCGCCTTACTCGCCCGGGCGCTCGCGGTCGAGGCGCCGTGGCTTCTTGTCGACGAACCGGTCACGGCCCTCGACCCAGCGCACCAACTCGATGCGATGGCGCTTCTGCAAAGCGTCTCCCGGGACGGCACCGGCGTCGTCGCCGTGCTGCACGACCTTACGCTCGCGGCCCGGTTCTGCGACCGCATCGTCGTGCTGGCCGGTGGCCGCGTCGTTGCCGACGGTACCCCGGAGGAAGCCCTGACCGACGTCCTGCTGGCCGAGGCGTTCGGCGTCACGGCCGAGCGGGGCTGGGCTTCGGACGGGACCCGATACATCCTGCCCTGGGCGCGGTCCGGGGCTCAGACGGAGGAACGCGATGACGTCACCATCACGGGCTGACGCGGTCACGACCCTGCTGCGGGACGCACTGGCCGACCCCGGCACCGCCTGGAGCCTCGGCAGCTTCGGGGCCATCGCCGAGTTCATGCGCGACCCCGACGAGGCCACGTTGCCGCTGCCGGACGGGCGCATGGGTCTGGCGACGGAGCGGGGCGCCATCGCGCTCGCTCCCAGTCCCGACCTGCGTCCGGTGGCCTACGAGACCGCCGTCGCGACGGGGTGGAACCACGCCGTCGCCCTTTGCCTGCCAGAAGCTAGCTGCGCGATGAACCGGCGCGGCGTGGTGACGGAACTCGGCCCGGACCGGGACGCCGGCCGCGAACGCGACCGCGACGCCATCCTGTTCGATCTGGGCCTTGGTCTCCTGGCGGTCGACGCCTGCGTGCGCACGAGCGACCCGGAGGCCATCGCCTGCCTTCGGTCCGGCGTCGGGCTGCCGCTGTTCGACACTGCAAGCCTCATCGGTCGCCAACTCGTCGCGCTGAGCCCCCACCGAGTGTTCCTCGCCCGGGTCGGCCGCATCGAGGTCTATGCACCGATCCCGGGCCCTGGCGGCACCAGCCCGGAGGGGCCTCATACCCATGTCCTGCCTAAGCTCTTGCGCAGCGGCCGCACTCATGCGGCGACCACCCCGATTCCGGCGGGCTGGGTCCCCTGCGCCGGCATTCATCCGGCGCACCCCTACAAGGACATGATGGGCCAGCGGATCGACTTCGACGTCGCTCGGCACGACGCCTTCCAGGTCCTCCTCGACCGTTGGGGCGACCCGGATCTGCTCGCGGTCAAGCGCGGCCGGGACCTCGGCCCGGACAGCCTCGTGTCGAACCGCCATGCGCAGGCCGCCCGCCGCGTCGCCGAGGTTCAGGCGCGCTACCTGCGCGGCGAAACCGTCGAGGCCGACCCCGAGCTCGGCGAGGACGAGGATGCCGCCAACCATGCTTAAGCCCACGCTCGATGGACGTTGAGGCACCCTAGCGCCGTCAGAGGGTCGTCACATTCATGCGGCCCTCTCGGCCCGCATCAACAAGACCGACCGCAAAGATGCGATGGGCATAGCTCAGATGATGCGGGTCGGCCTGTTCAAGCCGGTCCACGTCAAAACGGCGATCACTCGGTTGGCGACCTAGCCGAGCTGTTCTCAGTGTCACGCCCGACCATCTACCGCACGATGGCCAAGTCGGCGCCTACGACACCAGCCTCTGATCCGATCTGATGCTTCCCGGGCGATCCCAAGCCGATCAAGGGCTGCGCGGCCATCAAGCGTTCCCATCAATACGGAGCGTCGACAGTTGCCATCGGCAACGCATCCGCCGCCCCCCAGAACCGGAACAGTGCCGAGGCGTAACGATCAAGATCGCTCGAACCAATTCGTACGCCGTCGCTGGCCAGGGGGGAACGCCGGCATCGCCTGTTCGAACGTTTCAACATCCGGAACCCAGAGGTGGGGTGCCACCTTGCGTAGGGCGTCGCATGCCCGGCCGTCACCGTGCCGTACGACGTTGGCGACCAGATCCATCTCCGCGATAGCGGCACGAACGTCCGGCGCTGCTTGCAGGCCGCGCACCTCCACGACCCTATTCACGAGACGGTCGATCTCGCATTTGGCCACAAGGCCCACTTCAGCTTGAGGTAGTACCATTCGGCCCCAGAGCCGGAGCTGCTGTTCGAACGAAGCGGCCAGGCCTAGGGCGAATGCACGGCGCGCCTCTTCAGCCGTATGGTTGTCTACCTGCATGGCCAGCTGCTCTAGGAGTTCCGCCTTGGGGCTTGGTTCCCCGATAAGGGCATCGGCGTGGGTTGGCAGGACGTTAAGGGCCGCCCGCACAACCCGCGTGTAGAGGCGGTCGATGTTGGCTTGGAAGACGCGCGGAAGATGATCGGGCTTATTACGCATTCCCCGGCTCAACCCTGTCTGCCGTCTCCGCGAAGGGCTTGAAGCCGGGACATCCCGCCGGTTTCCCGAAGGATTCGCCTGGACCCGTGTCCCCCGAAAGACCGCCGCTGCCGGGTCGGCTTCGTCGGAATTGGGTGCAAATCCATCCCTCGCATCCACCCATGGCGCTGCCGGGCGAAGCGAAGCCGCGTGGCCCTAGACGGCGGGCGGCCATCCGGAAGGGTCGAGCCGCAACGAGCGGTGGACTATGGCGTCGATGACTTGCAACCTGAACGATAGTGATCAAAACATGAACGCGACAGCGAGGCCGTCGACCTCCGATCGACGCCGCCGAGGGGGGATTGGGCTCGATGCCGGTGAGCACGCAACGACCACTCGGGTACCTGAGCGACAACGAGACCGCCGTCGACCTTCTCAATAACGAGGCCATCGCGACGACCGTCCTCCGGCTGATCCGCCGGAAGTCCACCCACCCCGTCACCATCGGCGTCCACGGCGACTGGGGCGCCGGCAAGTCGAGCGTCCTCGAAATGGTCGAGGCCGGCTTCGCGGACGACGAACGCACGGTCTGCCTCAAGTTCAACGGCTGGCAGTTCCAGGGCTTCGAGGACGCCAAGATCGCCCTGATCGAGGGGGTCGTGAACGGCCTCGTCGAGAAGCGGACGCTCTTCGCGAAGGCCGCCGACGTCGTCACGCGCATCCGCGAGAATATCGATGTGCTGAAGGCCGCCAAGCTTGGCGGGAAGCTCGCCTTGAGCCTCTATACGGGACTACCGGCGTTCGGGCTCGGGGAGGCGTTCGACGCAGTCAAGGAGAGGATCGCCGGCCTCGTCACCGACCCGGAGCAGCGCAAGGCCGCCATCGACGCCGCGAACGAGCTTAGGAAGGAAGGCGAGAAGGGCGGCAAGCGGAGCGTCCCACGCGAGATCGCCGAGTTCCGTAAGCTGTTCGAGGAACTGATCGAGCGCGCCGACGTCGATCGGATCGTGGTCCTCGTCGACGACCTCGATCGCTGCCTGCCCGACACTGCGATCGAGACCCTGGAGGCGATCCGCCTCTTTGTCCTCATGGACAAGACCGCCTTCGTCGTCGGCGCCGACGAGCGCATGATTGAGTACGCCGTCGGGCGGCACTTCCCCAACCTGCCCAGGATGGAGGACGCCCAAGGCTACGCCCGCGCCTACCTGGAGAAGCTCCTCCAGGTGCCCTTCCGCATCCCGTCTCTCGGCGAGACCGAGACCCGGATCTACGTGACCCTGCTCCTCGTCGGTGCCGTCCTGGAGGATGGGGATCCGCGCTTCGCGGGGATGCTCGCGCTAGGGCGGAAGGCGTTGCGCACACCCTGGGACGGCGACGTCATGAAGGCCGACGAGATCGCCGGCGTCCTGGGGACGGACCCGGACCAGTCGGTGAGGGAGGCCCTGCTCACCGCTGAGCGCGTCAGCGCCGTGCTCGCCGCCGGTACCAGGGGCAACCCGCGGCAGATCAAGCGCTTCCTGAACGCGCTAAACCTGCGCCTCGCCGTCGCCGAGGCACGCGGGTTCGAGACGATCGAGCCCACGCGGCTGGCGAAGGTCATGCTGGCCGAGCTGTTCCTGCCCGAGGCAGTGTTCTCCCGGATGGCCTCACTCGTCGCGCGCTCGCCTGACGGCGTCTGTGCCGAGATCGCGGCGATCGAGGCTCTGGCGGAAGAGGGCGGCGCTCCTCCGGTCTCCCGCGACGAGCCGGGTGCGCCGGACGCGCGGCCGGAGACCGGCGCGGCCGAGGATCGCGAGATGGTTCTCGCCGACTGGCGGACCCGACCCGAGGTTCTGGATTGGGCACGGGTGAAGCCGTCCATCGGCGGCGAGAACCTGAAGCCCTACCTCTTCGTCATCAAGGATCGGCGCAATTACTTGGCGGGCGCGGTCCCGCTCTCGGCCAAGCTCAAGCGGCTCGTGGCGCGCCTGACGGCCGGGGACCTCAACGTTGCCGCCGTGCTCGGCGAACTGCGGGACCTGCCCGCGACCGAGGCCGATGCGCTGTTCAAGGAGCTCAGGGCGCTCGTCCTCGCCACCATGTCGTTCGACCGGCGCCCGCCGGCTCTCGCCGGTCTGGCCGCCCTCGCGCAGGCCCAGGAGGGCTTCCAGGGCCGATACGTCGATGTCCTCTCGGAATTGCCGACCGACCGCCTCGGGCTTGGCGTCATCGCGGGGCACGGCTTCGTCCGGGATCCTGCCGCCGCCAGGCGCCTCGGGACGGTCCTCGACGGATGGGCGTCGAGCGACAACGCCGTCCTCCGCCGCGGCGTCGAGCAGTCGCGCAAGCCGCAACGCCGCGAACGGCGGAGGGGCTGATGGGCACGTCGACGCCCTACAAGGGCCCGCGCAACGACAACCCGCTGCTTCCCGACTGGCTTCCGCCCGCTCCGCCGCCGCCACCGGACCAACCCCCTCCGGATCCGCCGCCGGCTCCGGAGGACGGGGATCGGCCGGGGCCGGACCGGGGCGACGAGCCCGCCCCTCCCGACCCCGCCTCTCCGGACCCCGCCCCGGGCGAGCCCGCGCCGGCTCCGCCGCGGCCGCCGCCCCGCTTCCAGGCGGCCCGGCGCGGTTTCACCGACTACGCGAAATCGGGCGGTGACGACCGGAAGGCCCTTGGGCGGGCCGTCCGCTCGTTCGTGCGGCGCGCCGGTGGCGGCATCGCCACCACGTCCGCCCGCATGACGCGCGAACGCGACGCCATGGTCCGGCTCGCGGACATCCTGTCGAGGGCAGCGCAGGCGCCCGACGGCATCCGTGGGATTGCCCGGGAACTCGACCTCGGCGCGCTCGCCGAAGGCGACCTCGACGACCTGTTCGCCGCCCTCGCGGACGTGGTCTGCCCTGCGGATGGGGACCTCGACGACGCGCACGCGAAGGACGCGTACCTCGAAGCCGTCTTTGAGGTGATGCGGGGGGATCTCGCTGACATCGATCGGCCGACCCCGGAGACCATCCGGGCGATCCTCGGCGCATTCATGACGAACGCGGTGCACCTGCGCGTCGTCAACGCCATCGCCAACGGCCTGGTGACCGTGCCAAACGACGTCGACGAGGTCATCAACATCCAGGACGGTCTCAAGGACTTCATTCGCGGATGCGTCGACGACGCGCTCGTGGAGGTCGGGGACGCCTTCCCCACCGACGACCTGACCGCGGCCGTCGACGATCTCTACGACCGCGCCATCGGCAACCTGGACGCGCGCGGCGACGCCGCCGCGGAGGGGGAGGACGAATGACCCGCCATGTCCTCGTCGGCCATTTCGGGCCGGGAGACGCGTTCGCCGCCGCGGACGACGATCGGACCCGCGCCACCCGCTTCGACCTCCTCTCGGCCGACGGCCGGCCCGGCCGCGGGATCGGGAAGGCGCTCGCCCATCTCGGCGGCCTCGGCATCCGTCCCTCCGAGATGGGCGTCGACTTCGCCGTCCTGGCGGCGCACGTGCATGCGGCCGATACGCGCCTGAGCCGCACGGCGACGGCCCAGGACGCGTGGACGCGCGAGATCGGCTTGGTCGTCCCCGTCTCCGATCCCGGCGCCTGGGAGGCGGCCTCGCCGATCCTGCTCAGGATGCTCCGATTCCTCACCGGCGATCACTGGACCATCGGCTTCCGCCCTCGCCCCGCCGGCCACGGGGGCCTGTCGCCGCCCGCGCTGCCGGGAATCGACCCGGCCGAATTCGACGGCGTCTGCCTGTTCTCCGGGGGGCTCGACAGCCTGATCGGCGCCATCGACTGCCTCGCCGGGGACGAGTACCCGCTCTTCGTGAGCCATGCCGGCGAGGGAGCGGTCAGCGGCCCCCAGCGGGAAGCCTTTCGTGCCCTGACCGACGCGATGACCCGCCACGGCGTGAACCGGGCCATCCCCAGGCTGCGCTTCGCCCTCACCTTCCCACGGGGCCTCGTCCCGGGCGTCCCGGGCGAGAACTCGACGCGGAGCCGGTCCTTCCTCTTCCTCGCCATCGCGACGCTCGCCGCCTCGGGCCTTCCCGGACCGCTGACGATCCGCATCCCCGAGAACGGGCTGATCGCGCTGAACGTCCCCCTCGATCCGACGCGACTCGGCTCGAACAGCACCCGTACGACGCATCCGTTCTACATCCATCGCTGGAACGAGCTCCTCGGCGCGCTCGGCGTGCCGGCACGGATCGAGAACCGCTATTGGGATCGGACTAAGGGCGAGATGGTCGCGCAGTGCCGGGACCCCGACCTGTTGCGGGCCCTGACCCCGCTGACCGTCTCGTGCGCGCACCCCTCGGCCGGGCGATGGGACGCGGACCGCCGGCGCCACTGCGGGACCTGCGTGCCCTGCATCATCCGGCGCGCCGCGATCGAAGGCGCCTGGGGATCCGGCAACGACCCGACCGGATACCGGTGCGAGGATCTTTCGGCCCGGCCGCTGGACGCGGGGCGCGCCGAGGGGCAGCAGATCCGGGGCTTCCAGTACGCGGTGAGGCGCCTAGCCGACGACCCGGGGCTGGCGCGCAT
This sequence comes from Methylobacterium sp. UNC300MFChir4.1, assembly GCF_900110155.1. NCBI lineage: Bacteria > Pseudomonadati > Pseudomonadota > Alphaproteobacteria > Hyphomicrobiales > Methylobacteriaceae > Methylobacterium > Methylobacterium sp. UNC300MFChir4.1. Next base: position 20,245 of record NZ_FOCS01000001.1, read on the forward strand.
CCTAGTGCACAAGCCGGGGCCGTTGACCGAGGACCTCGCCGACCTGGACGGTCTCGCGGGCGTGTACGGACGTGGTATGGTCGAGGTGGGACGGTTGCTCCGCGGCGTCCGCACCTTCTCCTCGGCCATGCCGGAGCCCCCGTGACGGGCAGCCTCGTCGACTTCCACTGCCACCTCGACCTGTTCCCGGATTTCGAGCGCCTCGTCGGCGAATGTGACCGGGCGCGCGTCTACACCCTCGCCGTGACCACGACGCCCCGGGCGTGGGAACGCAACCGCGACCTCTGCGGGCCGACCTCGCATGTCCGGGCCGCGCTCGGCCTGCACCCGCATCTGATGGCCGAGCACTGGCGCGAGTTCGACCTGTGGGAGAGGCATCTGCCCGAGACCCGGTATGTCGGCGAGGTCGGGCTGGATGCCGGCCCGCGCCACTTCCGCAGCCTCGACCGCCAGAAGGACGTCTTCCGCCGGGTGCTGGTCGCCTGCGCCGCGGCCGGCGGCAGGACGCTCTCGGTCCACAGCGTCCGGGCGGCGACCGCGGTCCTCGACTTGGTCGAGGAGCACCTCCCCCGCGAGCGTGGGACCGTCGTGCTTCATTGGTTCAGCGGCTCGGCCATCGAGGCGAAGCGAGCCGTGGCGCTCGGATGCCGGTTCTCTGTCAACAGCAGGATGCTGCGCACCGATCGCGGCGTGCGCCTACTTCGCTCGCTGCCGAGGGACCGCCTCCTTATGGAGACCGACGGACCGTTTGTGGAGGATGCGGGCCGGAAGTTGCGACCCGTCGACACCGCGGCCACGTTGGTGGCCCTTTCTACGGAGCTCGACTGGGACATCGAGGATTGCCGCCGCCAGATCCTTGGAAACCTGCGCACCTTGGTCGGATCGCCTCGCGTTGCTACGGACTTGTCCCACCTCCCGGGGTGACCACGTGGCCCGATGCCGACCCGAGTGCAGTCTTCAGGGATCCCTGCTGCGAATAGTCATGATCACCGTGGCCGGGTACTGCCGATCCCAACGCACCACACCATCCCCAAACCGCGAAGTTTTTGGTGGTGTCCAGGTATATCGAGCGCGCCACCTTCGACCTGCCGCGCTCGCCAACGCTCTCGCGTGGCCTCCTCGACGCCATTGGGCAGGCCGCTCTGGCCGAATGCCGTCGGCCGAGAGAAAGCTTGGGTGTGGATAAGATCCGCGATCCTCCTATCGGAGGTTATTTCCATGATTCCAATCGAAGATTCCCGTTCGCCATGACGAGACGCAGTATCGGACGTCCCGTTTATCCACCATGTCGAGCCGGCTAAGAGCAGAAGACGTAGTTGCAAAAGGGGCATATTTAGCCCCTTTTGCTGCGTACCGATCGGATGAAGTCCGGCCGTTCCCCTAGGTTCGCGGGCCGAGCCTTGCAGGAAGGGACTCGATGAAACGAATTCGATCCGGATAGGCAGGATCCGACGATGTGGATTCCTGTCCGTGTGGAACCATATCTTGATGGACAGGCAATGCCGCAGATCGCGATGAAAGAAATACTACCGTCAACCGATGTTCGATCGCTCCATGCGCGCTATCCCGGGTTCAGGGGCGGAATATGCCGACACCCGATCCGATACCGGCATCGCTGGCATCGAGATCTGCTCCTCCAGGCCGCCCTCGATCCTGCGGTCGATGCGATGGATCCAGTCGAGATCGAAGTCCCGGGTTGTCTCGCCTTCGTGGTCCAGAAAGGAGCCCGACGGATGCTCGTCGTCGGGGTCGATGACACTACGATCAAACCGGTGATTGAGTGCGATCTTCAGATCGTCCACGTCGCGAGGGCGACCGTTCTGTCGGAACCGATCGCGAGCGATGCGCGGGCGGTCTGGGCGACACGACATCAAATTGTCGCGGCAAGCGACCGCGTCAGGATCCTGGCCGCGTTCGAGCAGGTTGAGCAGCGCACACTGTCCGATCTCGCCGCCTGCGTCCGAGCCCCGGCCGACGGTGTCGATGCCATCCTTGGCATGGCGTGCCTGGGCGAATTGGCACTCGCGATCTCGGACGGGATTCGGCCGGAAACGAGGGTCTGGAGGCGCCGATCGCGGGACCCTTCCGAAGTTCGGGAGCGCCTATCACCAGGTAGTCAGTTCCTTTGATTGTCCACAGGAACCGATAGGTGGGCGAAGAATCTGTGGGACTTCCGCTTGCCATAGGTTTCCAGGCCTGGCTCATTCCTTCGCACGGTCGTTCGCGTTGCTCTCGCAGGTGGGAGCTATCCTTAGGGACGCGGGCGGTAGCCGGGGATTGCCAACCCTCGGCGCTACGCAGTCGCATCTGCCCTCGCGCGGTGCGGCTTAGGACTGCGGAACCTGCATAGCCGGATGGCTGTGCCGCACTCCATTGCGCGGGCTCGGAAATCTCAATCGAAATTTTGCCCTGTCGGGCCGTCGTATCCGCTTGGATGCGCCGACCCAACGCCTGTGGGCAATCGCCCAAACGGAGGAAGGTGATGATCTGAACAAGAACAGGGCGCGACGTCGCCGTCGCGCCCTAATTAAAATGGAGCCGCTGCTCCACGGCCTAGGAACCAGACAGCAGCTCCACACCAGCAGGATCCTTGCGGATCCGGTGGCTCAACCAACCTTGTCCTTGCCAGGATAAGGAAGGCCGAGTCGTGCCATTGAGCACGCTCTTTTTTTGCCATCGTCCGCCGGGCCCTGCAAGCGCCGACGCCATTCCGACCCGCTGTTATCAACAGCGGTGGGGAGGAGGCGCGGTTCGACGAAGCCGGGAGCCCTTATGCGCCACATATGCGATGAATTTCGTACAGGATTCGTTCGAGCCTCTCAGAAGGCCCAGCCCCTCGTTGCAAGTGCCCGCTCGGCCGACGGCGCGGATGCAGAGACGAGAGGTATCGAAAATCCCAACGACCGCTCCGATGCAACGCCAGAGAGCGGCCTTCTTGTTCGCGGCCTGAACGTGGACGCGAGCCTGAACACGGACTGTACCGTTCGCGAGTTCCGGATCGGTCGGTCCTAGCGGGCCGGCATTCTCCCACGCCCGGCAGACGCCGGGCGTACCTCGTTCATTCTGTCCTTCGAGTGCCCTTGCCGGGAGTGGCGGCGGGGAGAAGCGTGCCCGGAATCAGCTTCATGAAATCCGAACAGTACAACACGAGGTGGACGTCGCCGCCTTACCGGTATCCGGACGAAAGCCTCGCTACCCGCATGCCGAGTTTACGCTCGGCGGCGTCCGCTCGCGGCTCTCTAGTTGGACCTGATTGGCGGGAATATGTTTTCGAGGCCGATCTCGAAGCCAAGGCCATGAAATTCTACTTTGCACAATCGGATTTCGTCAGTCTCATCGAGCAGCCCGAATTCGTGGGCTACGTGAATGCGAATGGTATGGAGAAGAGGCACACATTCGATTTGCTCGTTACAATGAAAAGCACCGAAAGATTCTTCGTACAGGTAAAACCGGAATTGTTCGTATCCGAATCTTTCATTGCGGAAATGAGTCTGATCGCATCTCAAAATGGCCATCGCGCCGATTGGGTTGAGATTTTCACCGATCGAAATCCCCACCCGAATGAGATCTACAACGCCGAGCTGGTGATGTCGGTACGTCGCGACCCACCCAGCACTCTCGACGGACGCATTCTCGAGCTCTTGGCCGACACGTTCGGAGCAGTGCGTATCTCGTGGATCGTCGGCACGTTCGCCGATGGAGCTGCCTTTCGTGCCGTCGTCCGCCTGATCGACGCGGGTTTCCTGGAATTGGTCGCGCCTGGACGCATAACTCCCCAATCATTGGTCAAAAATTCACCGGAGTGGAGTGACGAGCGATGAGCCTTCTCGGCACGATCTTGAGAATTGAATTGCATGATAAGATCGAGATCTGTGGCCGTGGCTACGTTTTGGTGGAAACGACAGCTGGCGGGTACATTCTCGCTCGCGACGACGCCAAACTGAGGGCGGAGGCATTCACCTACGAGGAAATATGGAATCATCATCTGGCCGGTAGACTGGAAATCAAGCGTGGATCTTTTAGTAGGGCAACCGCGGCCTTGAAACTTCTGTCGGGAGTCGATTCGTTAGATCAGCTCCCCGAAGAAGAGAGAGCATACTGCCTACATGCGGCCAGTTGTTGCGACGAATTTCTTCGGCTCCACAATGAAGACCCGGACACGTATTGCCGGACACGCCTAGGCTACGAAAGGGCGGCACGCGTCATCGGGGCGCTCAAATACTCCGAGGCGATGGAGCGGCCGCATCAGACGTCGCGGAGTAAGAGGGCTGCCCCGGCGATCGACGCCGCGAAGGAGCGTCGGGCTCGTGCCGGCGATCCTGTGACGGTGCTTCGGGCCGCGAGCGGCCGCAATCTTGAGCGCTGGGTGCCGACCTATGAAGCGCATAATCTTCATCCACTGGCGCTGCGGAAGCAACATTTTCGATGCGGTCGTAGCGAATCTCCTCTCCAAGCGGAAATATTGGCTATACTGGCAAGAACGGCGACATCATATCTTGATGAGCGCCGCCCGAGTGTGCCTAAGCTCCACAGGGATATGAAGGCTGAGATCGAGAAAGACAACATCAAGCGCGCGGAGAACGGTGAACCACTCCTCATCGTTCCGTCGGACAAGGCGCTGACAAGCACGATCAAAAGGAAATACACGCCGTTTCAGATCGAGGCGGCTCGGAAAAGCATTCGGTCGGCCGAGCGTCGATTCGGAGTTGTTTCCAGCGGGGTAGACGCGGACTGGCCAGGGGCTCGAGTCGAGATAGACGAATCGAAGCTGCCGATCATGACGCTACTCAAGTCGGCGGGGATTTGGGAATCGCTTGGCGACTTGAAGCAAGAGCTGCTCAGGAGTGTGCAACGACTTTGGATAGTTTCTGCGATCGATGTCGCGACCGGTGTCATTCTAGGCTTCGTCCTCACCAGAAATCCAGGTGCGGACGCCCTTCTTTCCGTTCTGTCTCTCGCTACACGCGACAAGTCGGCGATCGTTCGCGGCACCGGTGCGCGCTCCAGGTGGGATATGGCCTGTGGTGCGGATACGATTGCAACGGATGCCGGCGCCGCAGTCACGAGTGATGACGTTCGGGGCGCCATCATTGGAATGGGTTGCAAGAATCTGATCGGCCCAGTCGCGCAGCCGCAGTTGCGCGGTACGAAGGAGCGCTTCTTCGGTGTCGTGAACACCGATCTACTCGCTGGATACACCGGTCAGACATTCTCGAATCCCGTAGTGCGCGGCGACTACGACAGTGAAGCCCGCGCTTCGATCGACGGAGACGATCTCGCTCTCGACATCGCAAGGTGGCTGGTCGACGTCCATCACCTCACGCCTTCGCCGGCCATGAGGGGGGAAACGCCAATCGATCGCTGGCGGCGACTTGCAAGTACGAGAGGGATCGTCCCGCCGCTGAACTCGAACCAGCGCAGGGTCTTGTTTGGCATACGAGTCTTTCGCAAGCCCGGACCACGGGGTGTCGTTGTTCTCGGGAACCACTACCAGTCGACTGACATCCAGCAATACATTCGAGACACGAGCGATATCCCGGCTGAGGGATTGGAGATTTCAGTCGATCAGCATGATCTCGGCGCCGTGAGCGTCCGTCTCGGGCGGGATTGGTACGAATTGCCCGCGATGGACGAGACGCTCGACGGCATACCGCTCACGCTTCATGTCGAGGCGATGCGACAGATGCGCGTGCGTTTCGGCGACCAGGCGGAAGTTCATGCCCACGTGGTCCACGAGGCCCGGCTCGCCATCAGGCAGCGAAGTGAGGACGCGATTGCAAAGGCAGCGCTCGGTCCGACCAGGCCGACGGAGGCAACTGTCAATCGAGCCGAAGGCTCAATTTCGATTGCAATCACGGCGCGCGAGTACTTGGCCAGTCGTGCATCTGACGAAACGGACAAGATGCCGCTTCGCTTCCGGACTGCACGGTCCGAACAGAGGGTCCCGACTGCGTCATCCTCGGAATTGGCCAATTTCTCGGCGTCGCCATCAACTGAGCAGGACGAGTCGTCGAGCGATCAGCAGCCGTCGCAGCCCTACTGGTCGGTCAGAGAGTGATTGAATTATGTCTCGACTCCGTGAAATACAGCTTGAAACTCCCGTCTACCACGAGACCTGTCTGGGGATACTCAAGCTCCTCTCGGAGACGGCGTTGGCTCGCAAAAATATAGCATTGTCGAGAGCCGCCTGGGATGCATATTGCCGACGGTTCGAGGCTGTCGAGGGGGCCCGGAAAGCGCCGTGGGAAGCCTTCTCCGACAAGGTCATGGAAGACCTGACGGCGCCAAGCCTGTTCTGCGTCGGCCAGCCGGGGGCAGGAAAGACCTATGCGATCAAAATGGCAATTCGGTCGTATCCCGACCTCTTTCCAGGATACGGCGAGCGCTTTTCCGACTGTCCGATTGTGACGTTCAATGCGAACTCTCAAGGAACCCATAGATCTCTCGGCGAGCACATCCTGGAAGAGGCGGGACTAAATCCACGCACAAGTCTCGTGAATACGAAGGTCTGGAATATGGTGATACGCAACTGGGAGGCCACAGGGCGCTACATCATACATATCGATGACAGCTATCGGATTGGAAGGTCTGCTTCCAAATCCGAATTCGTCGGTATTCGCGACAAGTTCGCAGAGATACAGGATTGGAAGGGGGCCCCGTTCGGTCTGCTGATATCGAGTACTCCGGAGATCGCGCCTCTGTTTGAAACCGAAGGGGGCATGTTTCGCCGACTGAACGCGACCGTTCATTTCAAACCCATGTCGGACGTCGAGCTGACCACGTCCATCCGGCCCCTCATCACAAGGTACGCGGCTGTCTACGGCCTCAAGATAGACCTACCGGAAGATGCGGAGTTCGTGTTTCGACACGGTCATGCTTGCAATCGCGCATTCGGTAGGTCGGTCGAAATCATCATGGACGCCGTAAATCTGGCGCTCACTTCGCGGGATCGGACTATTCGCGTCGCGTCATTCGCGGATGCTCTTCATCGCAGATATGCGTGGCCGGACTTGGCCAATCCCTATCTCGCAACGCAGTGGTGGAAGATCGATGTCCAGAAGCTTCTCGGCAACGCGCTTGAGGCCACGACGGAGGTAGGTGTGGCAGCCGACCGCCAGAAAGGTTCGAGGAGAAGCTGACTATGCCGTTCTCCCGGATCTATCGCTCGTTGGAACTGGGAGAGGGCGAATCCGCCCACTCCTTCGTTTCCCGCCTCGCCGTGAGGTCGGGCTGTTCGAACGCCATGGAATTCTGTGCGGCGCATGGCGCCTTGTTCGGTCACGTCTTAGTGGGGCGAGACGACACGATCCGCTCGTTGTCGGAGGCCGCTGACGTCGACCACATGCATCTCCTCGCGAACAGTTTCCGCAAAGGGGAAGATGGGTTCACTCTCGGCGGGGTGCCGCTGCCGAAGAGCGCGCTGTCGAGGTCGGAAATCCGCGCCTGCGCCATGTGCCTCGCGAACGACGCCCGAGGCGCCCGAAATCCAGCCACCGCTGCGTTCGGAAGGGGTTGGTGGCACGTGGCGTCGCTCAGGACCTGCCCCGAGCATGGCCTCGCCCTGGCGACGCTGACACATGCCACCGGGAAGACGCGCTCCCATGATCTGGCAAGACGGTACGAGCCGTTCCTCTCGCGCCTCGACAGGCTCGCCTCCGGTCTCGCTGTCCGTAAATGCTCGAGGCTCGAGGACTATCTCCGCCTACGGCTTCGGGCCCGCGATACGGGCGATCCCTTCCTGGACGGTCTGCCCCTGCACGTCGTCGCAAAGACCTCTGAGGCGATTGGATACTTGGAAACGATCGGACAGGAAGTGCCCTGGTGTTCGGTCGACAGCGACGGATGGTGGCGCGCGGGAGGCGTCGGATTTTCAGTCCTCGCGGGCGGCCCTGATGCCTTCGAGCAGTGGATCAAACAACGACGCGGATCTCCCGGCCGGGCGTCGCACAGTCCCGATCTGGGCGCCTTCTATCGATGGCTCACGCATGCCGGGCCGGCCTTCGATCCTATTCGGGATATCGCGGCGGAGCAGGTCTTCTCGACCACGGCCCTGCCGGCGGGAACTGTGGTGTTTGGCAGGGCTCTGCCAGACCGGCGCTTCTGGAGTGTGACGTCGGCGGCGAATAAATTCGGGCTTACCCAGGGGACAGTTTCACGTCTTTTCACGGAAGCTGGCGTGATCCCGAACGACTTGGACGCACCTTTTGAAGCCACCTTGTTTGCAGCAAACGAGCAGAACGATTTGATTCTGCGCAAGGCAGCAAACAGCGTAAATCTCGCAAGGCTTCAGCAGACCCTTGGCCTCACTCGCAAGGAAGCTTTGTCACTCGTCGGCGCCGAAATGATATCCCCGATCGTGAGTCAGCGGAACAATGGTGCTTTTCGCTTTTGGAACAATGATATCGTCGATTTCTCGCAGCGTATGATTTTATCTGCGACGGAAGTGGAGGAGTTCCCGAAAAATTTTTATGCCGTTGGCTTGAGACACGCCGCACGCTATTTTTCGATGACATTTGCCGATTTGGCTTCGGAAATCTTGAGTGACCGCCTGCCGGCGTTTCGGTTGCGTGGAGTCGATACGATTCCCGAGATCCATGTCGATTTAGATTCGGTCATGAAACTTCGTGCGGATTCATCGGGTTTCAGTTTCAATTTTGCCGCAAAATATCTTGGGATTGGCGGTCAATCCCTAGATGCGCTGATAAGCAGTGGGCATCTGATGGCAGTAATATCACCTCTTGTAAAAGGGAAATATCGTCTCATAGATGCATCCAGTATAATTTCATTTGAAAAGAATTACATTATCGTATCATCTTTGGCTCGGAAAATTGGCGTCCAAACCAACGCTCTCCATGCCGCGCTGCGCCGACGAGGCGTGCAAAGTACATTCGTGACAGGAGGATATTATCGACGGCTTGTGAACACGGGGAGGAAAAATCCGGCAAGAGGATGCCATTTGTATAAAATTGACGATTTAAAATCAATCGCAGGAAGTATGGTGGTGCTGAAGCAGGGAAAGAAGGTGCAGAATCAGGAGGAACTACAATCTAACACCATCATATTCTAGCAATTAAATCCCGACCTTTACGGACCCGCGCCTAGGCGCGGGTTTTTTCATCTGTGGTCTCCCCGAGGCTGTGAGAGGCGAAGGGAAGACCAGTTGCTACCCAGACTTTCGGTGGTGGCACTCCCAAACTTCAAGGGAAAAAGTCGATGGCTCAAAAAATTCTCTAACAAACACAATTCTTTAGCGCATGCTTCGGCCGAACTCACCTTCTTTTCACACCGTCGGCGAGCCCAGGGGACGCGCTGTTCGACCTGATCTACGGGCTGCGGGCGGCCTACCGGCAGAATGCCGGCTTCGTCATGAACCGGCGCACCCAGAGCACGATCCGCAAGTTCAAGGATTCGGAGGGCAACTATCTCTGGCAGCCGCCCCTCGCCGCCGGCCGGTCCGCGACGCTGGTCGGCTTCCCGGTCACCGAGGCCGAGGCGATGCCGGACCTCGCCAAGGACAGCCTGTCGGTGGCCTTCGGCGACTTCCGCCGGGGCTACCTCGTGGTCGACCGGACGGGGATGCGGGTGCTGCGCGACCCGTACTCGGCCAAGCCCTACGTGCTGTTCTACACCACCAAGCGCGTCGGCGGCGGGGTGCAGGATTTCGACGCGCTCAAGCTCCTGAAGTTCTCCTGACGCGCGGCGGCAACCCTAGCTGGGGCAGCCCGCGCGGTCGCCGCAGCCCGCGAGCCGCCCGGCCTGCTGCTTGGCCCGCTCGAGATTGGTGCGGGCGGTGACCAGCCGCTCGCTGGCCTCCCGGCGGATCCGCACCGAGGTGCCGGGCTTCGCCTCGCGGACGTCCACGGCCTCCCAGTAGGCCATCGCGGCCTGCAGCTCGGCCTGCGCCTCCTTGAGGGTCGGAACCGGCGGCTGCGGCATCTCGGGCATCTCGGTGAGGCGGCCCTCCAGCACGGCCCGCGCCACGGCGATCTCGAACCGCCGGTCGACGCCGAACTGCGCCATCCGCTCCAGGTTCGGCTCGATCATCTCGAGGAGCGCCAGGGTCGGGACGACCAGCGCGTGCGCGTCCCCGCCCCAGCCCGGATCGCATTTCTCGCCGTTGACCGCCCAGAAGATCCCGCGCGCGGTGGCGATGCGGCCGTTCCGCACCTCGCGGACGCGCAGGAAGAAGAAGCGCTCGCCGTAGATCGGGTCGAGCGAGCGAATACAGGCCAGACTGCCGGTTCTGGCCGCCTGATAATATGTCTCAAGATCGATTTCCACTGACGTCTCACAATTTCAAGGGCTGCATGACGCGGATCCGCTCGGGCGGACGCGCGGAAATCATGGAAACGCTGAAACGGTACGCGGACGACTCGGGCGTGGGACGGGATGAAACGAAGCGCTGCGCATGGGCGGCTCGCCTAGGGCCGATCGGCCGTGCCGGTCGACCCGATGGGGTGAGAGGGGGCCGGGACCCCGGCGCCGCCTCTCGATACCGAGCAGTCCGGGTCCGGTCCCGTCGGCAGACGTCCGTCGCTGCGGGGCCCGCGCACCGCCCGGCGCGGCGCCATCCTGCAGGGCGATCGGATCCGCGTCCGAGCCGGCCCGTGAGGGCTCGACGGCCGAATACCCCTTCGTTTCCGGTAGATCAATACGATCTGTCAGGGAAGTACAGTGTTTCTGCTAGAAACATGGTCTGTTGGTACGCTTTCCAGCCGAAACGCTCGTGCTGTGTCTGTTTCCGTCGGACAAACAAGATCATTTTTATGTGGCCGCGTGGCCACCGAATACATCGGCACGGGTGGCCGTTCCGATTTGGGATTGATGGCTGCGGCCATTTGCGGGAACTTATTCGAACAAGAGCTCGAAAGAACCAGAGCTCATCGGCAAGACGAATCAATTCGGCCGAAACAAATAATAGCAGCGCGGCCTGCGTGGCTGAATGCTGTCTCCAATATGGGTCTCGACGTTTTGGGGAAATCGATGAGGATCTTGAAGCACACGCTCCTCTGTTCCGCCGCGGCTCTGTCCGCGGCGAGCGCAGCGCAGGCGGCTGATCTGCCGGTCAAGAAGGCTGTCCCGGTCGAGTACGTCCGCGTCTGCGGCGCGTACGGCGCCGGCTTCTTCTACATTCCCGGCACCGACACTTGCCTGCGTCTCTCCGGCCGCGCCCGGTTCGAGGGCGGCTACATGACCAGCTACTCGCGGCAGAACGGCTCGAACGTCGGTGATACGTCGGGCTACCAGGGCCGGATGCGCATCAACCTCGATGCCCGCACCCAGACCGCCTACGGCACCCTGCGCGCCTTCGTGCGCCTCGATGCCGGATCCCGCACCGGCTATTCCGGCGTCGGCCAGTCGGGCACCCAGCAGCGCATCGGCCAGGCCTTCCCGGCTCTCGGCATCGACCAGTTCGGCCGCGCCTCGCAGTTCGTGAACGTCGACAAGGCCTTCATCCAGTTCGCCGGCATGACCGCCGGTCGCGCCTCGTCGTTCTTCGACTTCTACGCCCACGACTTCGAGTTCGCCGGCGCCACGCTCGGCTCCGACATCGCCTCGACCAACCTGCTCGCCTACACGGCCACGCTCGGCAACGGCCTGTCCGCCACGATCTCGGCCGAAGACCCGGTCTTCCGCCGCAGC